>CAYONM010000037.1:0-21631 GCA_964405325.1 uncultured candidatus Brocadiaceae bacterium
TGGGTAATGGCCAGCTCTGAGGGACGCGTCATGGTTGATGGGTCCCTCAGAGGTCAAATTCGGCACGAATCCGATAAGAGCCAGGCGAGCGCGTCCAAGCGCGAGACCGGCCGACCGAGGGATGGTTTTGGGCGTAAAATGCGCGAAGCGCCGCCCAAAACGCTCGCGCAGCGAGCGAACCGCGACGGAGGAGCGTGGGACCGGAGCCCGGCTGGCGGGTGCGCCGGAGGCGCGAGGGGGCAGCGCCCCCTCTGAGGGAAACGTCGTATTTGTCACAGCCTGAATCTTTGCGGTCTCTGCTGTGCTCTGTGGAGATCCGAACCAGCAAAGCGCGGGCAAAGCCCGTGCGCGTGGCGCAGCTGAAACGGGTATCAATCCCGCTGCAGCTGGCTCATCAGGCGCAACACGTACCAGAACAGCAGGGCGACGGAGGCGAACAACTCCAAGGCGGCACTCACATGACGATCGCTGGGATAACGTATCATCACGTTGCTGGTGTCGTGCAGAATCGACATGCCGGCCAGGACGATCATGCCGACCGAGAACCAGGTACCCAATTCGAAGCCGAAGATGACGGCAGCGACGATGGCCACCAGGGCCATGATGCCGCCAAACATCAGGGCGCTGCGCAGAAACTGGAAATCGGCGCGATAGTGCCAAACCACCCAGGTCAGCGCGGCAAAGCCCAGCAGGGTCACCAGGGCGGCACTGTTGATGGTGCCGGGTGCTTGGGCTTCGACCATCAGCAGCAGCGGCAGGAAGATGATGGCTTCGGCCAGAACAAAGCCGCCCAGGGCCAGGTACTGCACCGCCGGAGTACGAGCGTTCCAAGCGACGCTGCGTGCCATCCAGCCGACCACGATGAAGCCGCCCAGGATCAGCAACCAGGGCAGCTGCAGGATGCCGAACGCCAGGTTTTGGCCGAATGGCGTGGTAAACAGCAGCACCTCGATCACGGTGAACAGGGCGATGGCACCGACGAGATGGGCATAAGTCCGTACGATGAAGCGGGCCCGCTGCTCGATGCTGGCATCGGCGACACTCAGGCTGTGGCTGTCATATTCCATGGACGACTCCAGAACAGGTCGAATGCTTTTGACCAGACCATGGTCGTCAGCAGACAGGTGCAAGGCGGACCAACACGGCGCGAGCAGGCTTGGAGCGAGCACGGGCTCGGATGGTGGTATCGATCCGACCTGACGATATGGCCATGATGGTTATACCAGTACAGGCGTCTTTTTGAGTGAATCAATCGCATATGCGGGGAAAGTGGACGGCGCATTGTCAGGGGTTTCGGCCCAAGCATTTTCTGGGGTATTCTCTGGGTCAGAATACAAACCGGGCGCCGCCCTGAGCCCAAGGGCTCGATCGTATCGGGCTACGCCCGGTTTTGACTCTTAGGGCCCGTCAATAAATAAATGTCGGCACGGGTGTGATTATTGGCGATCAGTGGTGGGTGCCCACGGGTCACGCCACCGGCAGCGACGATGGTAACTGGGAGGCCAATGGCTACGAGCGGCCTTGGCAGCCGAATATCGTTGTGGTGGATATCGCTACCGGCGAACTGATGGCGGAAGACGATGTGGTGATTCCACCTTTCCAACATGGGCAGTGGGCATCCCTGTCCACCGCGGTGGTCAATGGCCAGCAACAGGTGTTCTGGGGTGACAGCGCCGGCTACCTGCACGCTTTTGCGGCGCCAGCGCCCGGGCCCGATGCTGACGGTCGGCCTGGCAAACTGGAACGGGTCTGGTGGATGGATGCCAATCCGCATGACTACCGCTACACCGAGGATGGCATCCGCCAGCCCTACGCCATGTACGGTGGTGGTGAATATGCTCGCTGGGGACCGACCGAAATAGTGAGCGCTCCCGTTTTCTTCGAGGGCAAGCTGTATCTTACCCTGTGTCGTGATGTGCACTACAGCGTCAAGGGTGATGATGAGGACAAGCATCGCTATCGTGGTAATGGCGCCCTGGTCTGCATTGATCCCACCGGCACCGGTGATGTGACAGACACGCATAAAGTATGGGTCCAGCGCGATCTCAACCGTACCTTCTGCACCCCGTCGATTTCTGAAGACGGTTTACTGTTTGTTGCCGATCATGCCGGCTGGTTGTCCTGCTTCGTTGTTCATCAGGAAGGCAAGCTGCTCTGGCGTGGCGACATCCACAGCAACATGTGGAACTGGAGCCAGGTCTTGGCCGACGGCAAGGTGTACGTATGCAATGAGAGTAAGGATTTCTTCATCTTCGAAGCCGATCGCGATGGCGGCCTGTTGTTCCACACCGAGCACGACCGCCCCAACAACCCGCCGGTTGGCGTCACCCACGGCGTGTTGCTGGTGGCTACGGTCACGGCCTTGCGGGCTTACGGTGGGCCGTTGAAGATGGCCAAGCGGTAGCGGCTGGCGCCAACCAGACACCGAGCAATGCCCACGGCGGGTTGCCGCCGCTTGGCTTCCATAGGAAGCGATGGATATTCCCACAGCCAACGGTGTCGGCGATTGATTGACGTATCCACTCGGGCCCGTTCAGTATGCGTCGTGTTTGCGAATGCTTGCGAGTGCACCTAGCCTGATAAGGGCGCTGCTGGCGGTTGTACCCGTGTCCGGGTAGACTGTTCGGCACTGTCCTGTCTCGGAAAGGAAGCTACGGATCATGCTGAAACTCCTGCTGCTGACGATCGTTTCGCTCCCGCTGATCGCTGCCGATGTCGCTTACGGCTATTACCCATCCTGGTACGGTGATCGCAGCATCGACGACAGCATCGGCATCAAAGCGGGTAACGAGGCGGTACATCGCAGCTATCGCCGTCGGCCGCTGTACTACCGCCTGCAGGTCGATCCTGGTGCGTATCAGGTACGGGTGTTCTATCCAACGGTCGACGGCAAGGACGAGCCGACCATCGCCTGGTCGGTGCCCGGTTCCGATAAGCAGCTCCAGCTCGCCACCAGCGCCCCGGATACCCGGCGCAACAAAGCGCCCTTCGCCACCGTGGCTTGTTCCGAGCAGCAGGCCACGGTGGATGGCGATACCCTACGTATCGATTTCAGTCGAATCGCCTATCGGTCCAAATGGCAGATCAGCGGTATCGAGGTGATCGGCTCCGGCGCTTTTGTCTGCCGGATCAATTGCGGCGGGGAACAGGTTACCGATGCCGACGGCAATGTCTGGCAGGCGGATCAGGCCTGGCCCCTACCCCAGGCGCGAGTACAGGTGGCCGGTGATCTCGCGACTGGCGAATGGGTCGACATCGCTACGCCGGTACTGCAGCAGCTGTACGACCTTGGCCTGGAACCGACGCCCAAGTACGACGGCACTTATACCCGACGCTTTAACGGTGTGATCTGCGACCGCTCCGGCCGGACCTATTTCAATTTCGCTGGCCTCGGCCTGTGGTTGTACGAGGGGCCGGGAGGTGTGCTGTATCGGGTTGATGACGGCGCATACGCCAGCGTCATGAAGGGCGAGCAGACCAATCCCTATGGCCCAGGTTTCTGCCTGTTTTCCAGCCACGGTTTCCTGAACCAAGAGGTCTATCAGTGTTTCAGCCCCGATGGCGTCAGCTTTGTGCCATTTGAAGGCAATCGCGATCGCGGCTCGGTGGACTGGACCCAGTCACCGCCACAGGTGATCTATGCGGATTTCCGCCATTCCAGCCGCACCACGCTCAGTACTGATGGAGGCGCCAGTTTCCACGATGTCTCCGATGAGGGCAAAAAATTGAATGTCGGCATGGTGGCGGCATTGGGTGAGGGGGTGTTGATCCGCAGCCTGACCAAACCGCGTGCCGAGCATCCCGACGAGGGCATCTATCGCAGTACCGATCTGGGCCAGACCTGGAGCAAGGTTCGCGATGGTGACATCGATGGTGCCCAGTGCACGCCGGTTGCGGTTTATCGTGAGCGTGTCTATCTCTCGACGCCGGAGGGGGTCTTGAAGAGCAGCGACCGTGGGGAGACTTGGACGTTGGTGGACGGCTCACCGGTCTTCGTGGTCAATCCCCTGATCGGCGCTGATGACAGCCACCTGTTGGCCTTCAACGAGGAGGGTGGTTTTGCCTCGAGCGACCGTGGCGAGACCTGGAACAAGGTATTGCCTCCACCGCCGAGCAAAGTCGATCCGTTGGATAAAAAACAGAAATGGCTGCAGAGCCACGGCTATTACGACTTCGCCTGGGATGTGGCGCAAGATGTGATTTGGGCCTATGCACCGGATGCGGTGTATCGCTATCAGCGATAAGGAGTCTGCCTGGGCGGCAGGCGGTTGCTGCTTCCGGTCTGATCGGCATCATGCCGTATCGAGAGCGGAGGCCCCATGCAGCAGATCTTCCCCATAAACGCCACGGTCCTGGCCTATGGGCCGACCTCGGCAGTCAACAAGGTCCGGACCGTATTCACCAAGTTCCTCAAGGAGGACCGCTCGGATCTGAGCAAGGCCGAGATCGAAGCCTTGATCAGTGCGGTCGATTCCGCCGAGATCGCCCAGGCCGTGGCTGACCAGCGCTTCGACAACGATGCCGCGTTGCCCAAGGGCGGCGGCAAAAAGTTGGGTTTGCGGATGCAGCTGCCGGAGCTGACCGAGCGTTTCCTCACCATGGAATTGCTGGATCTGCCCTTCGCCCAGGCCGCCACCTGCCTGCTGCAATGGGACAGCCGCAACGATCAGCAGCAGCATCAGGTGTTGTGGGTGGCCGGTGCCATGCAGCAGACCGAGCGGCCACTGGGCTGATCGACCGCCGCCATGGTGAAAACTGGAATGGCCTGAACCGTGACCGGAAAAATCCCCGGCCAGCGGCCGGGGATTTTTTTTGGGGGGCGCATCGTGCGCCTGGTTCATGGTTGTGGGGTCCGTCCCTAACCGAGCAACTGCAAGACGTTTTGCGGCAGCTGATTGGCCTGGGCCAGCATGGACGTAGCCGCCTGGATCATGATGTTGTTGCGGGTGAAGCTGGCGGATTCCGAAGCGAAGTCGACATCGCGGATCGTACTTTCGGCCGAGGTCAGATTTTCGATCGAGACCCGCAAACTCGACACCGTACTTTCCAAAGTATTGGCTTGGAAGGCACCGAGTTCACCGCGCATATTGGTGATGTTATCGATGGCCACATCAACCACCTTCAGCACCTCCTGGGCGTTGCCGGATATCAGCGATGAGCCCTTCAGCTGGTTCAGATCGGTGTACACACCTGAGCCACCAACGCCTAACTGCGACGCCGAGGTAGCGCCGAGGTTGACCGTTGCCGTCTGATTGACATTGGCGCCGATCTGGAAAGTGGCACCGCCCATGGTGCCATCGACGGCGCCGATATAGGTGCCAGTGGCGGCATTGGTGCTGAGCACCAGGGTGGAACCGCCAGCCGAGGTCAGACGCAGGCCGCTACCTCCGCCAGTGGAGCCGGAGAACAGGATGGTTTGCGTGCTTTGACCGGTCAGAGCCGTGCCACCGACACCGGCTTCACCGCTGTACAGGTACAGCGTTGCGGTGGCATCAACACCAGAGGTCTCGGCCACGGCCAGGGTGCTGGCGCCAGTGGCACCAGAGACGAACTGCACATCGAAGTCGAAGGTGCTGCCGTATTCACGGGCGCGCAGGGTAATATTACCAGATCCAGCGGTACCAGTGGTCGCAGTGGCACTGAAGCCCACCTTGTCGCCGATGGCGTTCAGCTGCTGGATCCACTGGCTCTTGGTGGTACCAGAGGTGACCGTCAACTCGGCGCCGTTGACCGACATGGTGAAGGTTTTGTCGATGACATCGGAGCCAGAGGTATTGGCCAGACTGCCGGCCGTGGCACCCCACACGTCGGCGGCATTGGCCATGCTGACGGTGGCTACGGTTTGAGTGGCATCACGGGTCACCTCCAGGCTGTGATAGCCCTTGACCACATCGCCGGTCTGGAGATTGGAGGTGTAGTCACCACCGAGTTTGACCGAGGAGATGATGCTGTTGTTGCTGGCCGCATTGGACAGCGAGCCATCGAGCAGCTTCTTGGTGCCGAACTGCGTATTCTCCGCAATGCGGTTGATGCTCTCGATGATATTGTCCAGCTCGCTCTGGTCGGCGATCAGCTGGTTGGTGTCGTTGGCGCCTTCGTTGGCTGCGTGCAGTGATAGCTCGCGGGCCTTGTTCAGCAGGGTGTTCACCTCATCGAGGGCACCTTCTGCTGTCTGCACCATGGCGATGGCGGTTTCGGAGTTGTCCACCGCTTGGTGGAGTCCGGTGATCTGGGCCCGCATCTGCTCGGAGATGATCAGGCCGGCGGCATCGTCGGCAGCACGATTGATACGCAGGCCCGACGACAGTTTCTCCAAGCTTTTGGAGATCTGCATGTCGGCACGTACCATATTTCGGTGTCCGTTGACCGCCGCGATATTGTGGTTGATGCGCAGGCTCATAGCCGTTCCCTTTCCCTGGGTTGCGCGTGAGTGGTGGGATTCCGTTCCACCAGGCGGCCGGGGTGGCCAACCAGGATTAGTTTCGGCCAAAGCATCGCGCGCTTAAGGGAAAAGTTGACGTAAGTGGCTGTTGCATAAGGACTTGTGTCCTGCTCAGCGCTTCTTGGCGTTATTGGTACTATCGGTTTTTTTGGAGCGGACTTGAGGGCTTTCTTTATCCACTTCGTAGGACAGAGAGTAACGAAAAACCCCCGATGCCAACGACATCGGGGGTTTTTGCGGGGGGTGAAACGGCGCGGACGATTCCGCTTCGGCGATACCCAAGTGCGGCTGCTGCCGCTCGCTTTGGCTTATCGATCGCCCGCGCGCTTCGTTAGCCGAGCAGCTGCAGCACGTTTTGCGGCAACTGGTTGGCCTGCGCCAGCATGGCGGTGGAGGCCTGCATCATGATGTTGTTCTTAGTGAATTCCGCGCTTTCTGCGGCGAAGTCGACATCACGAATGGTGGATTCCGCAGCGGTCAGGTTTTCAACCCCGACCCGTAAGGAATTCACCGTGCTTTCCAGGGTATTGGCCTGGAAGGCACCCAGTTCACCGCGCGTGCCGGTGATATCGTCGATGGCCACATCGATCACCTTCAGCGCTTCGGTTGCATTTCCGGAAATCAATGCCGAACCCTTCAACTGATTCAGGTCGGTATAGATACCGGAACCGCCGACGCCCAGATCCGAGGCGGTGGTGGCACCCAGGGCCACCGTGGCGGTTTGATTGACGTTGGCGCCAATCTGGAAGGTGGCACCCCCGCTGGTGCCATCGATCGCACCGACATAAGTGCCAGTGGCCGCATTGCTGTCCAGCACCAGGGTGGAGCCGCCTGCCGAAGTCATGCGCAGACCGCTGCCACCGCCGGTGGAGCCTGAGAACAGAATGGTCTGCGTGGCTTGACCCGTCAACGCGGTGCCACCCACGCCTGCTTCGCCACTATACAAATACAAGGTGGCGGTGGAGTCTACACCCGAGGTCTCGGCAACCGCCAGGGTGCTGGCACCAGTGGCACCAGAGACGAACTGCACATCGAAATCGAAGGTGCTGCCGAAGTCCCGTGCCCGCAGGGTGATGTCACCAGAACCAGAACCACCAGTGCTGGCGGTGGCGGTGAAGCCGACCTTATCACCGATGGCGTTCAATTGCTGCACGAACTGGTTCTTGGTGGTACCGGAACTCACGGTCAGTTCGGCGCCATTGATCGACATGGTGAAGGTTTTTTCTACCGTGTCGCTGCCCGAGGTGTTGGCCAAGGTGCCGGCAGTGGCACCCCACACGTCGGCGGCATTGGCCATGCTGACCGTAGCCAGGGCTTGGGTGGCGTCGCGCGTGATTTCCAAGGTGTGATAACCCTTGACCACATCGCCGGTCTGCAGGTCCGAGGTATAGTCACCACCCAATTTCACCGATGAGACGATGGAATTGTTGCTGGAGGCGTTGGATAACGAACCATCGAGCAGCTTCTTGGTGCCGAACTGGGTATTATCGGCAATCCGGTTGACGCTCTCGATGATGTTGTCGAGCTCACTCTGGTCGGCGATCAACTGATTGGTGTCGTTGGCACCTTCGTTGGCCGCGTGCAAGGCGAGTTCGCGGGCCTTGTTGAGGAGGGTGTTCACCTCATCCAAGGCACCTTCAGCGGTCTGTACCATCGAGATGCCGGTTTCGGCGTTATCGATGGCCTGGTTCAGACCGGTGATCTGGGCTCGCATCTGCTCAGAGATGATCAAGCCCGCCGCGTCGTCAGCGGCACGATTGATGCGGAGCCCCGAACTCAGCTTTTCCAGACTACCGGAAATAGCCGAGTCGGCGCGCAGCATGTTTCGATGCCCGTTCACCGACGCGATGTTGTGATTGATGCGCAAGCTCATAGTGGTTTCCTTTCCTAAGGTTGCGCGTGAAGACGGGATCCTTCCCGCCAGAGCCTCGAAGGAGGCGTCCAGGTTCAGTAACGGTTACCGGGCTTCTGCGCTTGAGTTTTTTCTTGCATGTGGGGCAGATCCGCCCTCCGGCCGACTGCCATCTGCTGTTGGTGGTCGGATCCTTTGCGAGATCGCCGTCGGTCTCCTGTTGGGCCTCAAGTGCAGGATTAGTCAGCCGATGCTCCCAGGTCGATCCGCCCTTGCCAAATTTCTCCTCAAGTCCCTGACCCGGGTGCCGATGCTGGATCTGGACAAGGACTGGCTGCCCAGATAAGGAGGTGCGCCATGAGTCGGATAGAGGTGAACGTTGCATCGCAATTGGGCGATGTCAGTCGTCCACGGCAGAGCGCGGTGGACCATCAGGAACAGGCCGACGCGGCGCGCCGCTACGAGGCCGACAGCGAGGACCAGCAAGCCGATAGCGTGGTGCGGTCGGACGATGTCCGTTCCGCCGCCGCCGAGCTGCGGCAGGTGATCGAGGTCACCAGCGGCCGTGATCTTGCCTTCGACGTATTTGAGGAGACGCACGACCTGTTCGTGGAGATCTCCGATGTGCATAGCGGCGAGGTCATCAAGCAGATTCCAGCCGAAGAGGTATTGCATTTGCGTAGCCGCATGCAGGAACTGGTGGGCATGTTCTTCAATGAGCAAGCCTGATTCCGATTAAGGGGGGGGTGGATCATGGCCGTAGCAGGAATCGACGGGTTGATTTCAGGCCTGCCGACCGCGGACATCATCGACAGTATGATTGCCGCCGATCGTCAGGCGACCGTGCAGCTGGAACGCAAGCGCGACCTGTTCAGCTTGCGACAGGAGGCGGTGCAGACGCTCAATCTGCGTTTGCTCGATGCCGATATCGAGCTGTCCAAGCTCAAGCGCAGCAGCACCTTCGAGGCCAAGTCCGTCTCAAGCAGCAACGATTCGGTACTGACCGGGACCGCCTTTTCGCGTGCGGCTGCCGGTAGCTACCAGATGGAAGTCACCCAGCTGGCGCAGGCGCATCAGGTCGTGACCGCGAACGGCGCCGCTTCCAAGGACAGCCCCAACTTTCAGGGTACGATGAGCATAACCGTTGGTGAGACCACCACCGAGGTTGAGCTGACCGATCTCAGCAGCCTGCAGGATGTGGCTTCGGCCCTCAACGGTTCCGATGCCGGGGTGACCGCGACCATCGTCAACGATGGTTCGGAGGGCGCCCCCAACTATCGCTTGATGATACAGGCTGAAGAGACCGGCGCCGACAACACCATCTCAGTTGCCGTCACCGACACCGATGGGATCGCCAATTCCGGCTTTGATGCTCTCTTCGATACCACTCTGGATCGTTCCGGCGGCGTGGTCTCCAACAATTTTACCACCGACAAGGACAGCCTGCTCTACGCCGGCGATCTTGATATAAAAATCAATGGTGCCAGCAACGCGGTTGCCATCAGCGGACTACAGAGTCTGGACCAGGTCGCCAGCACCATCAATACGGCTGCCATCGGTGTGACCGCTTCGGTGGTCAATGATGGCGATGGCAGCAACCCGAGGTACCGCCTGCAATTGGATCCAGACACGCCAGGCGACAGCCTGGAGGTCGAATTCACTGATTCCGATGGCACCGACGGCAGCGGCTTCGACGCCCTGTTTGCCAGTACTCAGCAACTGAAGCAGGCGGCTGACACCAGTATCGATCTGACCGTCGGCGTGGTTGGCAGTGGTAACGAATTCACCGTCACCAAGACCTCCTCCAACATGCAGGTGACGGATATCGTGGACGGACTCAGCGTCACGGCGCATAGCGTTGGAAGCGCCGATCTGACCATCGGTTTTGATACCGAGCCGGCCAAGAACGCCATAACCACCTTTGTCGACAGCCTGAACAGCGCTCTGGAATACCACGCCGCCAATGCCCAGTACGATGTTGGCGCCGACGAGGCTGGCATCCTGTTTTCCGAGTCTGACATCCGTTTTGCCCTGAATGCCCTCAAGCAGACCTTTATCGAGGGTTCGATCGATGGAGACGGCAGCATCAAGACCCTGGCGGCCTTGGGCATCACCCTGAATGAGAACAATGGCCTGTTCGAACTCGATGAGGACACACTGGGCCAGATGTTGTCGGCTGATCCACAGGGGGTCAGCGATTTCTTTGTCGCCGATGGTCTGGGCAGTCGCTTGGACGACAAATTCAGTGCCTTGACCGAAAGCGTCGATGGCCTGATGGCCACCAAGCAGGACACCCTGACCACCCAGATCGATGCGTTGAACGACCGTATCACCGAAATGGACGCCCGACTGGAAATGCGCCGGCAACGGTATGAGGCGCAATTTCTCAACATGGAAAAATTGATGGCGCAATTCCAGACCCAGGAGCAGTTTATGGCCGGCCAGATTGAAGCATTTGCCAATATGGCGGCCCGTTCATCTGGTCGACAATAACCGTGGAAGGACAGCGTCGTTTTTCTCGCGAAGCCAGCGCCTGGCCTGCGGTCGAGCCGGATTGGCGCAGGGAGGTTCGCGAGCCGGACAGGCATGAACCACCTCAGCTTCGGGGTCCGAGGGGCTTGCCCCTCGATGTAAGAGTCAAAACCGGGCGCCGACCGATACGATCGAGCCCTTGGGCTCTGGGCGGCGCCCGGTTTGTACGATAAAATTGGTTAAGTCATGACGGGGACAGACGATACTGAAAATGAAACCAGCCCCAGGGGAGATAAGATCATGGCCAGTCCCGCGCATGCCTACAGCGCTTACAAGAGTGCCGAAGTGACCACCCTGACCCAGCGCGATCTGGTTGTGAAGTTGTTCGAGGGTGTCGACCGCTTTCTGCTTCAGGGTGCTGCTGCCATGCGCAACGGTAACCGCGAGATGGCCCAGCGCGCCTGTTCCAAGGCCAAACGGATTCTGGTCGAATTGTTATCCACCCTGAATTTCGAGGCTGGTGGTGAGATGGCCAAGCAGCTGCGCGATCTGTATCTGTTCATGCTCACCGAGATTTCGACGGGCAATATGGAAACCGACCCTGAGCGCCTGAACGGTGTGCGTCGGGTGGTACAACCGCTGCTGGACGGTTGGCGACAAATCCCCGACACCTACGCCAATCTCAGTTCCTTGGGCGCGGGAGAAGCCCAGGGCACCTTCGACGTCCGGACCTGAACCGGTCCTCCCAACCGAGCACTTCATGACCGGCGGCGACGCCGGTCATTTTTTTTGCCGCGCTTGCCGCCGCGATCCTCAGCTTGTCGCTCAGATTGAGTCCGGACACTACCGGCATGCAAGATCAATGGTGGCATTTCAGCGGCATCGCCGGTGCTGGGATGAATCCCCTGGCGCAGCTGATGGCGGCACGCGGGGTTCGGGTACAGGGTTCGGATCGCAGTCTCGATCAAGGCCAGAATCAGGCCATTGCCGAACGGCTTCAGGCGGCCGGGATTGCGCTGGTGCCGCAGGACGGTAGCGGCATCCAGGCCGGCTTGACCCGCTTGGTGCATTCCACCGCGGTGGAAGACAGCACGCCCGAGATGCAGGCTGCCATCCAGTTGAACATCACGCGACAGACCCGACCGGCTCTGTTGGCCGAGCTGGTGGGTGCTGCTCGACCTGGTATCGCCATCGCTGGGACCAGCGGTAAGAGCACGGTGGTGGGCATGCTGGCATGGATCCTGCGGTACGTGCAGCGTCCGGCGACGGTGCTTGGTGGGGCGGCTCTGGCCGTGGACGGCGCCAGTCATATGGGTTGTTTCCAGGCCGGCAGCGATGCTGATCCGCTGCTGGCTGAGGCCTGCGAATCTGATGGCACCCTGATCGGCTATCATCCGGCCATCGGTCTGGTGCACAATATCAGTCGGGATCACGGCGAGTTGGACGCCGTCAAACAGCAGTTCGCCACCTTCATGGCGCAGTGCGAACTGCTGTTCGTCAACGCCCGTTGTCGCGAGGCCATGGCCCTGGCCAAAGAGCATCCACGCCTGATCACCTATGGGCAGGGCAGCGCGGCCGAGGTCGCCTTGGAGCCCGTGCGCATTGGACCTTGGCGAGCCGAGGGCACACTGAGTTTTTCGACGGAGGAGGTCTTCATCGATCTGCCGCAACCGGGCATGCATACCCTGGAAAATGCCGCTGCGGCGGCGGTGGTGGCCGACCATCTCGGTATCAACCGCATGCGCATCGCTGCAGCCTTGGGGAGCTTCCCAGGCGTGGCGCGTCGTTTTCAGCCGATCGGTATCACGGCCGATCACATCCGGGTGATCGACGATTATGCTCACAACGGTGACAAGCTGCGTGCTGCGATCAGTGCTGCTCAGGCCGGTGCCGATCGGGTGATCTGCATTTTCCAGCCGCATGGCTATGGTCCGGCGCGTTTCCTGCGGCCGGAATTGCGTGCGATTCTCCCAGATATTTTGCGACGGCAGGACCGTTTTTGCTACAGCGAGATTTATTATGCAGGTGGCACCGTTCAGGCTGATATCTCCAGCCGCGATCTGGCCGCGGACCTGCAGCAGGAGCTGGGGCGACCGGTCGGCTATGCCGAAAGTCACGAGGCGGTACTCAGTTGGGTCACCGAGCAGGCCGGGCCAGGTGACACCGTGTTGTTGATGGGCGCGCGCGATCCCCGCTTGGCGGATCTGGCGCGGGCGATCCATGCGATTCTCTGATGAGCATGTGAATACGAATGACTCCCAAACGCAGTGCTCTACAGGATATGATCGACCGGCTCGACGATGGACCGGCCTTGCAACGGGCTTGGTCGCAGCCCTTCCGGCGAGCGTTCCGGGTGCATCCGCGCCGCGGCAAGCCCTGTGGCTGGGGCCGCCTGGAGCCGGTGCCTTGGCATGGCGCGGGGCGCTTTCATACCCCGGATCGCGATCCGGGTCGACAACTGGATTACCATACCGGTTGCATCTATCCGCAGGACGCGGCCAGCCAGGTGCCGGCTGGGCTCTTGGACGTACAACCTGGCGACGTGGTCATCGACGCCTGCGCTGCGCCAGGTTCAAAAAGCAGCCAGCTTGGCTTGGCCCTGGGTGATACGGGGGTCTTGCTTTGTTGCGATGTATCTGCGCCGCGTCGTCGGGCGCTGCGGGAAAATCTGCAACGGCAGGGGATTGCCAGTGCCTTGGTGACGCCGCTGGGGCTGGATCGTTTGGCCGGCCAGATCCTGGCCGATGCGGTGCTGGTGGATGCGCCGTGTTCTGGACATGACGAACGCAGCCCCAAGCAGGTGATGCGTCAGGCGAAGCGACAGTTGGGGATTCTGGTGCAGGCCGCCGCGCTGTTGCGGCCTGGTGGGCGTCTGGTGTACAGCACCTGTACGCCGTATCGGGATGAAAACGAAGGAGTGATCGCTCGATTTCTCGAGCAGCACTCGGATGTCCAGGTGCAGCCGCGAAGCTTGTCTGGTTGCGATCCTGATATGGACCAGTTGGGTGCCATTCGTTTGTGGCCGCAGCGCCAAGGCACGGAGCCGTTTTTTGCGTGTCGGCTGCAGCGTTCTGGCACCGGATCGATGCGGCTGCCGTTTGGCGAGTGCCCGCCAGTCTGGTCGGGCGAGTTGCCGGCCGGTCTGGCTGGTCTGCATGTTTGGCAACGGAATGAGCGTGTCTTTGCCGCCCCCGAAGCCGTCGCCAGTCTGGCTCTGCCGTCGGAAGCCCGTGGCCTGCTGCTGGGCCGGCAACAGGGCGGACGATTGGATCTGGATCCCTGGGCGGTTCAGGCGCTGATTGAACGAGGCGCCCCTGCTGCGGTGATTTCTCATCAGCAGGCCTGTGCCAGCTGGGCTGGTACCGAGACCGACCTGCCTTGCGGCTATGTGAAGACCGAACAGGGGGCCCCGCTGGGCATCAGCGACGGTCGGCGACTGGTGCTGCCGAGCCGTCTTCGGCGCAGTACTTTATGCTGAGAGACTGGTTTCAGCGGGCCGGCATGGTTTTTCGCAGATGATCGACCATCTCGGCGACCTCGTCGGAGGTGGTCGCCAGGCCCAGCGACAGGCGCAAACTGTTTGCCGCGATGGTCTCGTCGATGCCCATGGCGCGTAGCACGTGCGAGGCCTGTTTGCTGCCGCTGGCGCAGCTGCTACCAGGCGAGAGCGCGATGCGGGTGATGCGGCGCAGCCAAGCAGGGGCGGCGTCGGGATGGGCGATGAAGCTCGTTCCCGGCAAGCGGGGGCTGGCGTCACCGTGGATGATGACACCGGGCATGCATTGGCGGAGTTCCTGCTCCAGCAATTGTTTGACATGCTGTAAATGAACCTGATTTCCAGGCAGATGCTGCTGGTGGTAGCGACAGGCCTCGCCAAGACCGGCGATGCCTGGAATATTTTCTGTGCCGGAGCGGCGGCCACTTTCCTGGCCGCCACCGTAGATCAGCGGGTCGATGCGTAGCCCACGGCGAATGAATAGAACACCACAGCCTTTGGGGGCGTAGCATTTATGTCCCGAGAGCACGGCCAGATCGGCGCCCAGGGCGTGGACATCTACCGGAATTTTGCCAACGGCTTGAGTGATATCACAAAGCAGGAAGGCGCCGGTTTGATGCACCTGTTCAGCCAGGGGCGGAAGGTCTTGGATGACACCGGTTTCGTTGTTGGCCAGCATAATGGCGACCAGGGCGATACGCTCGTCGAGTTGCTCAGCAATGGCATAGGGGTGGAGCTGGCCGGCGGTATCGACTGGCAATCCCGTCAGCGCGGCACCGGCGCGAGCGCAGTAGCGTGCTGGTTCCAGGATGGCCTCGTGTTCGGTGTTGCTGACCAGTAACCGTGGGCGTGTGCTGAGCAGACGTTGCATCACGCCAATGACAGCCTGGTTGGCAGCCTCGGTGGCGCCGCTGGTGAATATGATTTCATCGCTATGGGCGCCGATCAGCGTAGCGACCGCCTGACGGGATTCCTCCAGCAGCGTGGCGGCCTGCCGGCCAAGCAGGTGGTGCCGACTGCTGGGATTGCCGAAACGATCCTTCAGGGCCCTGGTGACGGATTCGATGACCGACGGCAGGCAGGGGGTGGTGGCGTTGTAATCGGCGTAGAGCATGGGCGCTATCGCATGCCGAGTACGACGCTCAATCCGTATTCGATCTGGTCCATGACCAATTCCGAAACGCTGCCGATCATCTTGATCAATTCGCTTTTATTGATGGTGGTCAACTGATTGACGTTGATGACGCTATCTTTGGCGAGACCGCTGTCGGTGCTGCTGAGCGCGACATTGCCAGGATATCGGGCATAGCCCATGTGCGATGTCAGGGAGATGACAATGGCTGTGGCAATGCTGCTGTCGTTGAAGTGGTTGTCCTGCACGACGAGGACCGGGCGGATAAAACCAGACTCAGATCCCTTTGGCTCGCCCAGATCGGCATACCAGATATCGCCTCGCCGGATTCTCACCATTCGACATTCCTGAGCATCTTTTTATTATACTGGAGTTGAACCGCATCGCTTGGCTGATCGACAGCTTCGACCGCGGCATTGATCTGTTCGGTCAGGTTGTCGTTTCGGTGCTTGCAGAGATATTCCTGCAAGGCCTCGGCAATGAGAGCGCTTCGATTCAAGCGGTGTTGGCGAGCGTATTGGTCGGCTCGAGCAGACAGATCATCTGGTAGTGAGATGGCAACCTTCATACTTTTATCATACCAGGGTATGACCAGGTCGCAAGTCGCGTACCTTGGCGTTACCCGATCGCCAACATCCGCTCGATCGGCAATTTCGCTCGTTCGATCAACGTTGGTTCCAATTCGATGGATGGCGACTTTCGTTGCAGACAGGCGAGCAGTTTATCCAGGGTATTGCGTTTCATGTGCGGGCAGGTGTTGCAGTTGGCACAGCTGCCGTCCTGGCTGGGAGCGGCATCAGATGGGGCTTCGATGAAGGTGGCGCTCGGTGCAATGCGCTTCATCTGGTGGATGATGCCCGGTTCGGTAACCACGAGGTAGCAGGCGTCAGCAGCGCCGTTTTCGACCGCCGCCAGCAGTTTTTTGGTGCTGCCGATCACATCCGCGAACTGCCGCACACCCGGCGGGCATTCCGGATGGACCAGGACCTGCGCCTCGGGATGCGCCTGTTTCAACTCGGCGATGGCGCTGACGGAGAACAGCTCGTGCACTTCGCAGGAGCCTTCCCAGATGGTCAGCTGGCGGCCGGCTTCTTGGGCCACCCAACTGGCCAGGTACTGGTCGGGGGCGAAAAGGATCGCTTTGTCGGCGGGGATGGATCGCACCACGTCGACCGCGTTGGAAGAGGTGACGCAGTAGTCGGACAAGGCTTTGACCGCCGCCGATGAATTGACGTAGGTGACCACGACGTGATCGGGATGTTCAGTACAGAAGCGGGCGAAGGCATCGGCCGGTGCGCTTTCGGCCAAGCTGCAGCCGGCTTCCAGATCTGGCAGCAGCACCAGTTTTTCTGGTGACAGGATCTTGGCGGTTTCGGCCATGAAATGCACACCGCAGAACACGATCACATCGGCATCGGTGGCGGCAGCCTTGCGAGCCAAATCGAGGCTGTCACCGATGAAATCGGCGACGTCCTGAATCTCGTCGATCTGGTAGTAGTGCGCCAGGATTACGGCATTCAGTTTCTCTTTTTCCGCCTGGATGGCGGCGGCGACGTCGACGGGTTGCGGCTGCGAGCCGAGCATGCGATTCTCCCTGCGTGTGCTTTCATGATAACCGAATCGGCGACGGTGGCCTCTGACGACTGCCAAAGTCGGTCATGTCGGGAGGGAATCTGTCGCATCGGCAAAGGAGGGCAACCGGCGTTACAACTCGCTGAGGTCGGTACCGCTCAAGCCGTGGAAGCCGATGCCGTCAATCAGCAGGCTGCCGCTGCGGTTCTGGTTGTGCACCTGCAGCTGTAGTTCGCGGATATCCTGCAGATTGTCGACAGTCGTGCTGTGCTTCCAGTTGGTGGTGGCGGATTTGAAGTCGGTGGCTTGCAAATCGAAGCTGACCTGGGACCAGCGCTTGCTTTGCGGTACCCGGTAGGGCTTGCTCTCAAAGTAGTCGTAGTCCTTGCCGGTCTTCACCGCGATGGACAGGCCGAGGTTTTCGAGGTCGGCATTGTGCACCCACATGATCAGGCGGTGGCGGTCGCCCAGGCGGATCACCTTATTGATCAGCATCACCGCCTTGTATTCCTTACCGCCTTCGAAGTCGAAGCGAAGCATGCGGTTGACCCGTGAGCCGTTCTCCTGCTGCACCTGTTCGACCACGGCGGGGTTGGAATACTTCGGGCTTTCCGGTCGCCAGTTCGGGTTGACCTCCAGGCCGTCCCGCACTGGGCCCAGATTGTTGGCTTGGGCCAGCACCGCGGCCTTGGCGCGCAGCCAGGCGCGTTCGGCTTCGCGTAGTTCGGACAGACGGCCGACGATGGTGCTGTCGGAGTCTCCCAGGGCATTGCAGCGTTGATACAGGGGCATGGCCAGTTTGCCGCCAGCTATCTCGTCGGTCAGACGTGCCAGCAGCCGGAGTTGGATCAGCTGCAGGGGCTTGTGTGCGTCGGCCAGCTCCAGGCAGCGCTTGGCATCGGCCTTGCGATCGGCGATCAGGCAGTGCCGGGCCAGGCTCAGGAGCTCGTCGCGGTCCAGGGTTTCGACCTGTTCCATGCGCGAGTCCAGGCCCGGACGGACATGCGCTACGGCGCTGGCGGGCAAGCCCAGGCGGCCGCCACCCTTGGTGATCAGGACCAGCTGGGTGGCAGCTGGATCCGGCAGGGTTTCGATAGTGCCTTCCAGGCGTTGGCCGTTGCGCAACACCACCACGTCCCACTCGCGGTCTTCGTCTACGACCGGGGCGGCCTCCTCGCTCTCGTTGAAAGCTTCCGCGGCGGTCTCGTCCAGGGCTGGCAAAAGCGGCTCTGCCAGCGTAGGTTCTTCCGCAAGGCCGTGTGCGTGCAGCAGGCACAAGGGAACCAGCGCCAGGAGACGAGACATGGGCAAGAAGACGTCAGGGGACCGCCAGGCTTTCATGGACTGTATACCGTGGGGCAAGCGGGTCGGCAGACAAGGCGCTCCTGTCCTGTCCTGCTGGCATCAGGGCCGCGCCAAGCTCGCTCCTGGGAGCGCTGAGTGCCAGCTCGGCATTCCTTGTCCTGTCGACCTGGGTCATTTTGGCAGAACTCCAGGAGAAACCTGCTGTTGTGACCCAGATGGAGATGAGGCATGTTCCGTTCTTCGCAAGTTTGGCGCGTCCCTGTTTCGGCATGACCTGCATCAAGGAATTGCAGTCGTGCATCTGTTAGGCTCGTCATGACGAAACCAATGGTACTGCATGCGGATCCATGTGGAGGGGTCATACTAGAGGGATAAGGGCGGCTTCCTGGGTAGTCGGAGGCGCCGGCTCCCAAGGATGCCGTTCCGGCAGGAGAATGAGTGTGACGGTGACGACGCTGGACGCGGCGACGGTAGAGACCTGGCTGCGCGAGGAGGACGAAACCCGCCTAAACGAACTGTGGCAGGCGGCCGATGCCTGCCGTCGCCAGCATGTGGGCGATGCGGTGCATCTGCGTGGTCTGCTGGAGATCAGTAACCATTGTCGGCGGCAATGCCATTACTGTGGTCTGCATGCGTCCAACACCAAGGTCACTCGTTACCGCATGGCCGTCGACGAGATCTTGGCCTGTGCTGAGGAAGCCAAAAGTTACGGCTATGGCACCGTGGTGATGCAGGCCGGTGAGGATCTGGGTCTGCGGGACGAGCAGATCGCTGAGGTGGTGCGCCGCATCAAAGCAGAGACCGGCCTGGCCATGACCCTCAGTCTGGGCGAGCGTGGCTTTGATGCCTATCGCCGGTGGCGTGAAGCCGGCGCGGATCGCTATCTGCTGCGCTTCGAGACCGGCGATCCCGAGCTGTTCTGCCGCATTCACCCACCGCTTCCGGGGCAGCCGGTTTCCAATCGCAAGGCCATACTGCTGCAGTTGCGCGAATTAGGTTATGAGATCGGCAGCGGCGTCATGGTTGGTATTCCCGGGCAAACCTGGGCCAGCCTGGCGGCCGACGTCCTGGCCTTCCGCGAGCTGGACCTGGACATGATTGGGGTGGGTCCCTATATCGCCCACCCGGAAACCGAGCTGGGCTGGGACGCCGCCGAATTGCGCGTCTGTGCCGGTCAGGAGCAGGTGCCATCCAATGAATTGATGACCTACAAGGTAGTGGCCCTGGCGCGTTTGCTCTGTCCCGATGCCAACATTCCCTCGACCACCGCACTCGCCACCTTGAATACCGCTTCCGGGCGTGAGAACGGCTTGAACCGCGGTGCCAACGTGGTGATGCCCAATGTCACGCCGCCGCGTTACCGCATCCATTATACTATTTATCCATCCAAGGCCTGTATCGACGAGACCGCAGAAGAATGCCAGCGCTGCCTGTCCGGGCGGATCAAACGCATCGGACGATTTGTGGGCACCGGCCCCGGCAACTCCCGACGCCTGGAACGACACCAGGAGACGAACGCATGACCACCACCTACTGCCCACCCAATCCCAAACTGTTTGAACGGCTTGGTCTGAAGCCGGAATTGTCGAAGCAGGGGGTCGACTTTATCGACGAAGCACGCATCAATTGGCTGTTGGATGGTGCCGAGCCCGAGCCGGCGCAGGTCCGGGCCATTATCCAGAAGAGTCTGGCCAAAGAGGCACTGGATCTGGCCGAGACCGCGACCCTGCTGCGTTGCGCCAGCCCCGAATTGGTGGAAGAAATATTCGAAGCGGCTCGCGAGCTGAAGCGGACTGTATATGGTAACCGCATTGTCTTGTTTGCGCCCTTGTATATCGGTAATCTGTGCATCAACGACTGCCATTACTGCGGCTTCCGCCGCAGTAACACCAATGCCCATCGCCGTACCCTGTCGCCGGAGGACATCCGCAATCAGGTGGAGAAGCTCGAGGACGAGGGCCATAAGCGCCTGATCGTCGTGTTTGGCGAGCATTCCAGCTACGGCGCCGATATGGTTGCCCAGACCGTCGATCAGATTTATCAGGTGAAAAAGGGGAACGGCGAAATTCGCCGCATCAACATCAACGCCGCGCCGTTGGATTACGATGGATTCCGCAAGGTGCAGCAGGCCGGTATCGGTACCTACCAGATCTTCATGGAGACCTACCACCACGAAACCTACGCCCGCATGCATCCGGCCGGCACCATGAAGAGCGATTATCTCTGGCGGCTGGACGCGCTCTCGCGCGCCTTCGAGGTGGGCCAGGACGACGTCGGCTTGGGCGTGCTGTTCGGTTTGGCCGATTGGCGTTTCGAGGTGATGGGCCTGGTGCAGCACAGCCTCTTTCTGCAGCAGCATTACGGTTGCGGTCCGCACACCATCTCCTTCCCGCGCTTGCGTCCGGCCCAGGGCGTGGAGCTGGAGAGTCCGCATACGGTCAGCGATTACGACTTCAAGCGCGTCATCGCCATCCTGCGCCTGGCGGTGCCGTATACCGGTTTGATCCTGACCGCCCGTGAACCGGCGGAATTACGCACCGAGCTGATGGCCTTCGGTGTCTCGCAGATCGACGCCGGTTCACGCATCGAACTCGGCGGCTACACCGAGGCGGGCGACGCCACGCAGCAACAGGTCGAAAAAGAACAATTCGAGCTGGGTGATATTCGCAGTCTGGACGAGGTGATGACCCAGCTGCTGAAGGACAAATATCTGCCCAGCTTCTGCACCGCCTGCTACCGCCTGGGTCGTACCGGTGAGCACTTCATGGAATTCGCCATCCCGGGTTTCATCAAGCGCTACTGTACCCCCAATGCCTTGACCACCTTGCAGGAATATTTGCAGGATTACGGCTCAGAAACCAGCCGCGCTGCGGCCACCAAACTGATCCAAGAAGAACTGGACGCCATGCCCGACGGCCAGATGAAGCAGGAGGTCATCGACCGCCTGAATCGCATCGAGAGTGGCGATGAGCGGGATCTGTATTTCTGAATCGATGCCTGTGACAACGCCGGAATTTCTTCTTTATAAAAGGGTGGTCATTGATGGAGATCGTTTCGATTATGTGACGGATTGGAACGAGGAATGGCGACGGGTAATTGCGATACCGGCAGATCAATTCGGGCTTCAGGATTTCGGGTGGCTGACTTGGCCGCCTTCGAGAGCAGCGTTCAGCCAGGAAACAGCTTTCGACGGGAAGGGGATCAGACTACCCCTTCCTGTTGGTGGAGCTTGAGGGAACCGCCCTGAAAAGGCTCAATTCTAGCCACCCAAAACCCTGAAGAGCCGAAAAAGTTATTCTCGTAGCCTCAGCTTCGGGGTCCGAGGGGCTTGCCCCTCGATGTAAGGGTGCGGAAAGAAAT
>CAYONM010000038.1:0-21119 GCA_964405325.1 uncultured candidatus Brocadiaceae bacterium
CTCCGAACCTCCCCGGCTTCGCGCCGCTGCGCGGCTTGAACGGGCGCTGTGAGGGGCGCGTCACGTTTGACGCGTCCCTCAGAGGGGGCGCTGCCCCCTCGCGCCTCCGGCGCCACCGCCAGCCGGGCTCCGGTCCCACGCTCCTCCGTCGCGGTTCGCTCGCTGCGCGAGCGTTTTGGGCGGCGCTTCGCGCATTTTACGCCCAAAACCACCGCTCGGTCGGACGACTTCGCGCTTGGACGCGCTCGCTTGTTTCATCTCGAATTCGGCCCTCTTTCGACTTCTGAGGGAAGCGTCACGTTTGGGTTATGGGTAGAATAAATCGTCCTCCTTCTGGGGAGGGCGATTTGTATTGGTGGTCGCCGTACGATTGACTTGATCATTGCTGCGGGCTTTTTCGAGGAGATGCCGGTTCTTGTGAATCATCAGCGTTACGCCGTGGGGCTCGGCTCGTTCGGTTCAAATGCAGATCTTGGTGAGTTGGGCAAGGAAAGTTCTTGCCATCGATTTCGGCGCCATATGTTTCTGCGCCCTGCTGACGTACAGGCGAGTCCCTTTGGGAGCCTGGACCTCTCGGCGACGGCGTCACTGCCAGGTGTTGGCCCCCTGTGTGACGTGGTTTGAGACTGGGCCATACCAGCTTCGGCTGCCTGGGATATCCCGGGAGGACGTGATGAACGAAAAGATTCGCATCAGGCTTGAGGCCTATGACCATCGAGTGTTGGACAAGGCTGTCCAAGACATCGTGGATACCGCGAAGCGCACCGGTGCCCGGGTGGCTGGGCCAGTGCCTTTGCCGACCAGGATTGAGCGCTTCACGGTGTTGCGTTCGCCGCACATCGACAAGAAGAGCCGTGAGCAGTTCGAGATCCGTACGCATAAGCGTATGATCGAGATCTTGGAGCCGACCGCCAAGACGAATGAGGTCTTCAGTCGGGTCGAGGTTCCGGCCGGTGTCGATATCACCATCAAGCAGACGGTGCGCTGATTATGGGCATTGCAGTCTATGGAACCAAGGTGGGCATGACCCGAGTGTATGACGGTGACGTCGTCACGCCGGTGACGGTGATCGAGGTCCAGTCCAATGATGTGGTTGAAGTCAAGACCGCCGACAAGCATGGCTATCAGGCGTTGAAGGTGGCGGTAGGCCCGGCCAAGAAGAAGGTCTGCAAGCCGCTGGCTGGTGAGTTCGCCAAGGCAGAGGTCAAGCCTCGCCGTTTCCTGCGCGAGGTCCCGGCGGTCGACGGCGTTGAGCTGGGTGGCCAGGTGACCATCGGTCTGCTTGATGAGTCCAAGTTGGTCGACGCCACGGCGATCACCAAGGGCCGTGGCTTCACCGGTGTCATGAAACGGTACAACTTTGCCGGTCACAAGGATTCGCATGGTGCTACCAAGAGCCATCGTGGTCCGGGCTCGATCGGTTGCCGTATGGATCCGGGTAAGGTGTTCAAAAACAAGAAGATGGCCGGCCAGTACGGCGTGGAGCAGGTGACTGTACGGAATCTGCGGATCGTCAAGGTCGATGCCGATCGCAATCTGGTCCTGATCAAGGGCGCTGTTCCCGGACCCAATGGCGGTCTGGTCAACTTGCGGCAGGCCTGAGCGAGGGAGCGAGAAAAACGATGGTTGCTATTCAAATCGTTGATATGCAGGGCGCGAAGGTGCGCGAGGTCGAGGTTGATCTCGATCAGCTCGATTCCAGCGTGCGCCGCCCGCTCTTGAAAGAGGCGTTGATCGCCTATTTGGCCTCGCAGCGGCAGGGCTCGCATAGCACCAAGACCCGCGGTGAGGTCGCCGGTGGCAAGCATAAGCCCTATCGCCAGAAGGGCACCGGTCGCGCTCGCCAGGGCTCGATACGCGCGCCGCAGTTCGTCGGCGGTGGCCGCGCGCACGGTCCGCGGCCTCGCGATTACCATTATCGCTTGCCTCGGCAGCAGCGTCGCTTGGCGACCATGAGCTCCCTGCGCTATCGTGCTGAGCAGGGGCGTTTGGTCGCGGTTGAGGGGCTGGAGGCTATGGACAAGCCCCGTACCAAGGATGTGGTGGCTCTGCTGCAGGGCCTGGGCCTGGCTGGCAAGGGTGCCTTGCTGGTAAGTGAATCGAATGTCAAGCCGTTGTATCTGAGTGCGCGCAACATCCAGAAGATTGATGTGCTCGAGCGGCGAAATCTCTGTGCTGGTCAGGTGTTGCGGCGCCCGAATCTCATTCTCTCGGCACAGGCTCTGAGTCAGTTGATCGAGGAGGTGTCGGCGTGAATCCTTACGATATCGTCAGGCGGCCCCGAATTACAGAGAAGTCTGTCTATCAGCAGAATGTGCTGGGCATCTATACCTTCGACGTGTTGCCGCGGGCCAATCGTTCTGAGATCAAGAGTGCCATCGAGCGCTTGTTCGATGTCCAGGTGGTCAGTGTCAAGACCATGAATTGCGCCGGTCGCCGGCGTCGGGTCGGTCGCTCAGTCGGCTACGGCCCTGCCTGGAAGAAGGCGTTGGTGAAGCTGGCTGATGGCCAGCAGATCGAAGGAGTCTAAACCATGGCCTTGCGGAAGCTCAAGCCGACCAGCCCGGGTGTGCGCCATGCCACCGTGCCCGAGTTCGATGAGATTACCAAGACCAAGCCCGAGAAGAAGCTCTGCGAGTCTCTGCTTCGGACCGCTGGTCGAAATAATGCTGGTCGTATTACTGTTCGTCATCGTGGCGGTGGTCATAAGCGGCTGTACCGGAAGATTGATTTCAAGCGCAATAAGCTGGAGGTCCAGGGCGCCGTTGCTGCGATTGAATACGATCCGAATCGCAACTGTCGCATTGCCCTGGTGCATTATGTCGATGGTGAAAAGGCCTATGTGCTAGCTGCTCGCGGTATGGCAGTTGGTTCGACGGTGCTGTCGTCCGATGTCAAGGTTGAGCCGAAGGTCGGCAATGCCATGCAATTGCAGCACATCCCACAGGGCATGGAAGTGCATAATGTGGAGATGCAGCCTGGCCGTGGCGGCCAGATCGCACGTGCTGCTGGCGCGTTTGTCCGCTTGATGGCGGTGGATGGTGAATATGCCATTCTCTTGCTGCCGTCCGGTGAGTTGCGACGTATTCATAAGCGCTGTCGCGCGACTATCGGTCAGGTTGGCAATTCCGAGTTCATCCTGCGTAGCTATGGCAAGGCAGGCCGGAGGCGTTGGCTGGGGCGTCGGCCGCATGTTCGCGGTAATGCCATGAACCCAGTTGCACACCCCTTGGGTGGTGGTGAGGGACACTCCAACGGTGGTCGTCAGCACTGTTCGCCAACTGGCGTTCTTGCCAAGGGCTTCAAGACACGCAAGAAGAGCAAGCCGTCGAGCAAGTTCATCATCCGTCGACGCAAGGGTAGGTAAGCATGAGTAGAAGCAGTAAAAAGGGTCCGTACGTTGACCTGAAGCTCTTGGCCAAAGTCGAGGCGCAGAAGGAAGGCAGCAGGCGGGTTCCCATCAAGACATGGTCACGTGCTTGCACCATTGTGCCCGATTTCATCGGTCACACCTTTGCTGTCCATAATGGCAAGGGCTTCAATCAGGTGCTGATCACCGACAATATGGTCGGTCACAAGCTCGGCGAGTTCTCCATTACCCGCAACTATCGCGGCCATGGCGCCGACAAGAAGAAGTAGGACGGAGGGCGAGATGCAGTTTCGTGCAGTTCAACGCAATGCTCGCATCAGTCCGCGCAAGGCACGGCTTTCCGCCGATCTGGTGCGTGGTCGTCGAGTCGAGGATGCAATCAATATTCTCAGCTTCGATAAGCGCCGTGGCTCGTTTCTGCTGCGGAAGGTACTTGAAGGTGCCGTCGCCAATGCTGGCGAGCGCTCTGGTGCCGATCCGATGGATCTGCGGGTGTCTGCCTGCTTCGTCGACGAGGGCTTGACCATCAAGCGCTTCAAGGCGAGTGCTCGTGGCCGCGCTTGGCCGATTCGTCGTCGCTGTTCGCATATCACGGTGGTCGTGGAGTAGGGCTTTCACATGGGACAGAAGATTCATCCACTCGGATTTCGCATCGGTATCACCGAGCCGCATCGTAGCACCTGGTTCGCACGTGGTGCGAAGTACGGTGACATGGTTGCTGAGGACCAGAAAATCCGCGCTTATCTTAAGGGGCGTTTCCGCTCCGCTGCGATCGAGAAGATTCTGATCGAACGCAAGGCTGAGCGCCTCACCGTGACCCTACATAGTGGTCGGCCGGGTGTGGTTATCGGTAAGCGTGGTTCCGAGATCGATTACGTCACCAAGACGCTTGAGAAGATGACCGGCTCCAAGATCAAGATCAATATCATCGAGATTCGGCGACCTGACCTATCGGCCCAGCTGGTTGCCGAGAATGTGGCCGAGCAGCTGGAGCGTCGCGGTAGCTTCCGTCGCGCCATGAAGCGCGCGGTCGAGAATACCATGCGTGAGGGTGCGCTGGGTTGCACGGTTCGTATCTCCGGACGTCTGGGCGGTGCTGAGATTGCCCGTTCCGAAAAAGAGACACGTGGCTCGGTGCCTATGCAGCAGTTGCATACTCATATCGATTACGGTTATGCGATCGCTTATACGACCTATGGGGTCATCGGTGTGCGCACCTGGATCAACCATGGTCGCTACAGTGATCAGAGCCAGGAGGCCAACTGATGCCATTGCTGCCGAATCGCGTAAAATTCCGCAAGCAACATACTCGCGGTTTCAATCCCGGTCACATCGCCTGTAATGGCACTAAGGTCAGCTTCGGCGACTTCGGTATCCAGGCGTTGGAGGGTGGTGAGATCACTTCGCGTCAAATCGAATCGGCGCGTGTAACAGCCAATCACTATCTTGGCCGTATTGGTAAGATGTGGATCCGCATTTTTCCGCATACCCCGGTTACTGGTCGTCCCGCCGAGACCCGCATGGGTAAGGGTAAGGGCGAAGTCAAATACTGGAGCGCGAAGGTTCGTCCGGGAACCGTCCTGTTTGAGTTGTCTGGTGTGCCTGAAGACATGGCACGTGAGGCCTTGCGTCGTCAGGCCCATAAGCTGCCGATCCGTTGTCGCATGGTGAAGCGGGAGGGATTGACATGAAACAGACCGTTGTTGAGGAACTGCGCGCACTGAGTGTGGACGAGTTGCAGACGCGGGTCGATCAGGCTCGTAGGGAATTGCTGCAGGGCCGTATTGTGCAGGTGACCGAGGGGACTCGGCGCGGGGCGGCGGCAAGCAATACTCGTCGCAACATCGCACGCATGTTGACCATCATCAATGAGAAGAAGGCCGAGGCGCAGGCATGAGCGAGCAGAACACGTCAACCCGAGGCAATCGTAAGCGCGTGATCGGCATGGTGGTGTCCGATCGCATGGATAAAACTCGGGTGGTTTCGGTGACACAGCAATACAAGCACCCGCTGTACGGTAAGTTCGTCAAGCGGACCACCAAGTATCACATGCACGATGCCAGCAACGACAGCAAGGCAGGTGATAAAGTGCTGATCGTTGAGGCTCGGCCGTTGTCCAAAACCAAGCGCTGGCGTTTGATGAAGGTTCTCGAACGGGCGGTCTGAAGCCTGTTCGACACGCTAAAAGGGAAGATGATCCATGATTCAGATGCAGACCTATCTCGATGTCGCCGATAACACGGGTGCCAGACAGGCAATGTGTGTCAAGGTGCTCGGTGGTTCCAAACGGCGATATGCTTCGGTGGGTGACATCATCATTGTCAGCATCAAGAAGTCGCTGCCGAACAGCGGCGTCAAGCAGAAGACTGTGTGTAAGGCCGTGATTGTACGCACTGCTTCGCCGATTCGTCGCGAAGACGGCAGTTACGTGAAGTTCGATAGCAATGCAGTCGTTCTGATCGACAAGGACGGCAATCCCCGTGGTACCCGTATCTTCGGCCCCGTTGCCCGTGAGTTGCGCGCCAAGAACTACATGAAGATCGTGTCCCTCGCTCCAGAAGTGGTGTGATGGACAGGTGGTGAAGAACATGCAACAGCAAATGAATTCCAAGTGTCACATCCGTACTGGTGACGACGTCGTGGTGTTGACGGGCAAGTCCCGCGGCAAGACCGGTCGAGTCGTACGGGTTTGGCCCAGCAAGCAGCGCGCCTTGATCGAGGGTGATGCCGCCATTTACGATACCAAGCATGTGCGGGCCAATCCGCAGGCGGGTATTGAAGGCGGTCGTCAGCAGCGTCTGCGCCCCATTCACATTAGTAATCTCGCTCTGCTCGATCCGACGACCGGCAAGCCTTGTCGGGTCCGTCGCGAGCGGGACGGCAAGAAGGTCGTGCGTGTTTCCAAGCAGAGCGGCCATCGGTTCGAGGCCTAATATCATGACTGAGATCCAACAGACGACTAAAGAGCATTTCGACAGCCTGATCGGTGATTTGTGTCAGCAGTGGGGGGTGAAGAATCGCCTGGCTGCTCCTAAAATTACCAAAGTCTGTCTCAATATGGGTGTCGGCCGCGCTATTCAGGACGGACAAATCCTGAACACCGTGTCAGAACATCTCAGTCTCTTGGCTGGCCAGCGGGCTTGCATCACTAAGGCTCGCAAGAGCGTGGCGCAGTTTCGTAGCCGTCAGGGAATGAAGATCGGTTGCCGAGTGACTTTGCGTGGGGGGCGTATGTGGTGCTTCCTGGACAAGTTGATCCATGTTGCCATTCCCCGCATTCGCGACTTTCGCGGTATCAGCCCCAAGGGATTCGATAAGCAGGGCAATTACAATATGGGTCTGACCGAGCAGGCCATCTTCCCAGAGGTGGTGTTGGATCGTCTGGATAATAACCAGGGTCTGAATGTCACCATCTGTGTCGCCAATTCCGATGGCAAGAAGAGCCTGGATCTGCTGGGTGGGCTCGGCATGCCCTTCCGCGAGCGCTAAGAACAAGGATCAACGAGAATGGCCAAGCGTAGCAAAATCGCCCGTAATGAGCAGCGCCGCAAGTTGGTGGAGAAGTTCGCTTCCCGTCGTGCCGAATTGCGTCAACGCTCTGTCGATCTGAACCTGAGTCTGGAGGAACGCATGGAGGCTCGTGCCGAGCTGGCCCTCTTGCCGCGCAATAGTGCCGGTGTTCGGGTTCGTGGTCGTTGCAAGGTTACTGGACGTCCGCGCGGCTATATTGGTCGCCTGGGTATCAGTCGTGTGCTGGTTCGTGACATGGCGCACAACGGTCTGTTGCCGGGTCTCAAGAAGGCCAGTTGGTAAGAAAAGAGAATTCACAATGAGCTGCACCGATCCCATCGCCGATGCCCTGACTGTCATTCGTAATGGTTTGAATGCTGGCAAGCAAACGGTCTCCTTTCCGCACTCCCGTATCAAGGAAGCGCTCTGCCAGGTTTTGGTGGATGAGGGCTACCTGATACGCTGCGATGTCATGGAAACCAAGCCTGCCGGAACCATTTCAGTCGGTCTGAAGTACGCCGAAAGCGGCGATCCCGTCATGCGCACGATCCAACGGATCTCCAAGCCGGGTTGCCGTCGTTACATGGCTTCTGAGGAGTTGAAGGCTCCGGTCATTAACGGTTTTGGTATTCGTGTGGTGAGTACCTCGCGCGGGGTGCTCTCGGATCGAGTCTGCCGGGCCCAGAAGATCGGCGGCGAAGTCCTGTGCGAGATCCGCTGAAGAATGTGCATGAGAGGTTGCTAAAATGAGCCGCATCGGAAAACAACCCATTGCCCTGCCCAACGGTGTGCAGGCAGCGGTGGCCGACAACATTGTGACCTGCAAGGGGCCTAAGGGAGAGGTGGCGATTGCCATCCATGAGACCCAATCGGTTGCCGTGAACGGCAACGTCCTGCACGTGACCCGAAAGGACGAGCAGAAGGTGAGTCGTGCCATGCATGGGACGACCCGGGCTCTACTGGAAAATGCCGTGACCGGTGTGATCGATGGTTATAACAAGCAGCTGGAGATCCAAGGGGTTGGTTATCGCGTCCAGTTGCAAGGGAATCGGCTGGTGTTCAATATCGGCTTCTGCCACACGGTCGAGTATGATGCGCCTGAGGGCATCAGTTTCGCCTGCCCGGATCAGACCCACGTGACGGTCAGCGGTGTTGACAAGCAGCAGGTCGGTCAGGTCGCCTCTGAGCTACGCTCCATCCGGAAGCCTGAACCCTACAAGGGTAAGGGGATCCGGTACGTTGGTGAGATCGTGCGGCGCAAGGCCGGCAAGTCGGCCAAGAAATAATAAGGTCGGAATAGGTAGGAAAGCAGCATGGATAAACAAGTCATCAAAGTTCAGGCAATGGCGCGTAAGCGTCGTCGTGTTCGCGGCAAGGTCAGTGGTTCGGCTCAGCGTCCACGCCTCAGCGTGTTTCGTTCGGAGCAGCACATCTATGGCCAGTTGATCGACGATGACCGGGGTGCGACCTTGTTGTCGATGAGTTCTATCAGCAAGGGTTTGCGCGATCGGCTCAAAGACCAGGAGCCTGCCGACGTCGCCCGTGTTGTGGGTGAGGCCTTGGCTGAGAGGGCGATCGCTGCCGGCATCAACCAGGTGGTTTTCGATCGTGGCGGTCGGCGCTATATCGGTCGTATCCAAGCCTTGGCCGATGGTGCTCGCGCCAAGGGCTTGCAATTCTGATCATCAAACCATACTTCTCGCCCTTCTCGTCAACGGGCAGGCATGGCGCGGAACGCTCCGCGTTATCAGCAGTATTGAGGTAACACATGGCCAAGGACTCTGCCGCGAGCGGCAATAATCAGCAAGGTAACCGACGTGGTGGCGGCCGCGGTGGTCAATTCCAATCGCGCAGCAAGCTGTACGAAGAGGAAGTGGTCCGCATCAACCGCTGCGACAAGGTGGTCAAGGGTGGTAAGCGTTCTAGCTTTTCCGCTTTTGTCGTGCTGGGTGACAGCAAGGGTAAGTGCGGCTATGGCATGGCCAAAGCCCGACAGGTTCCCAATTCAGTGGATAAGGCTGTGCGTGTGGCTGAAAAAGCCGTTCAGGTCTATCCCGTGGTGCAGGGGACCATTCCGCACGAGGTCGAAGGGCGTTTTGGCGCCAGTCGAGTGCGGTTGATTCCTGCTGCTGAAGGTACCGGTGTGATCGCCGGTAAGAGCGTTCGGGCGGTGCTCGAGAAGCTCGGTGTACACAATATCCTGACGAAGGCCTACGGTTCCACCAATCCAGTTAATCTGGTGCGAGCCACCTTCGATGCGTTGGGTCAACTGCGCACCAAGGAAGAGTACGAACAGTTGCGCGGCCAGAAGCTGTAACGAGGAGCTGAGTTGTGAGTTTGGAAGATATTCTCTCCGTCGAAAGTGGTCGCACCCGCCGTTTGCGGGTGGGTCGCGGAATCGGATCTGGTATCGGCAAGACCTGTGGACGCGGCCAAAAGGGCGCTGGTGCACGATCTGGCGGCAAGGACCAACATCCCCTGTATGAGGGTGGTCAGTTTCCGCTTTGGATGCGTCTGCCGAAGCGTGGTTTCAGCAATGCCGTGCATACTACCCGCTATCAGCCGGTGCAGCTCTCTGCTGCCATCGAGCGCATTGAGGGCGATATTACGGTTGAGGCATTGGTCGCTGCCGGTTTGGCAGATGATCATGACAACATCAAACTGGTGGCGGGTGGCAAGCTCGAGCAGCCGGTCACTGTCAAGGTGCATCGTGTAACCAAGTCGGTGCGTAGTGCCGTTGAGGCTGCCGGTGGCAGTGTGGAATGTCTGCATGGCTGAAGAACAGATTGGCGCCAATCCTGTCAAGGAACTCAGTAAGCGATTTCTCATCACGTTTCTTTTGGGCGTGTTGGTGTATCGCTTGGGCATCGTGGTGCCGATCCCTGGTGTCAACGTTGAAGCGCTCAGTGATATGGTCGAGGGTGGAGAGGGCGCCGGTGTCGGCGCCATCTTGCGGTACGCAAACATGTTCAATGGTGGCGCTATTTCTCAGGCCTCCATTTTCGGTCTGGGCATCATGCCCTATATTTCCGCGAGCATCATCTTCCAGCTGCTGGCCTTTTCTTTTCCGGCTTTGAAGGAACTGCAAAAGGAGGGTGAGAGCGGTCGTCGAAAGATCAATCAATACACACGCTATGCCACCGTACTGATCTGTGCGGTGCAGGCGGGTATTGCAGCAGCTGCTCTGACGCATTTCGAGAGTGACGGCAGTCCTTTGGTGCTGATGGACAACAGCCTGTTGTTCATCGTTCAGAGCATTCTGGTGGTGACGACGGGTTCGATGGTCTTGCTCTGGTTGGCAGAGCAGATCACCAAACACGGGGTCGGTAATGGTGTGTCGGTTGTGATTATGATCGGTATTCTTTCCAGTATGCCGCCAGCCTTGCAGGACATGATTGCCAATAACGCCGACCTGCTCTCTTTCCTCGGTGTCTTTATCGTCTTTATGGCAATCATCGCTGCCATGGTGATTCTGACGTTGGCACGTCGACGGATCAATCTCGAGCAACAACGTCGAGTGCAGGGTAATCGGGTCTATGGCGGAGCGCAGACGCAGTTGCCGCTCATGCTCAACCAGGCCAATGTGATTCCGGTGATTTTTTCCTCGCCTGTCATTTTGGCGCTCGGCTTTGTGGCGACGGCTGTTGGGATGGGATCTTTGCTGAGCTATGGTGAAGCGGGCTATCGCTATGCCTTTGCTGCCTTGATCATTTTCTTCACCTACTTCTACATCTCGATTACGTTTGATCTGAACGATATGGCAAACCACTTCAAACAGGCAGGTTTCTTCATTCGTGGAGTTCGGCCTGGTAAGAAGACCGTCGAGTTTCTGGAGTATCGCTTGGTGCGTATCACCTTTGTCGGTGCCATTACACTGGCCATGGTGGCCATCCTTCCAAATATCATTGGCGAAATGATGGGCCTCTCACAGGTCACCAGTCAAGGTTTGCTCGGTGGTATAGGATTGTTGATTGTTGTCGGCGTATCCCTGGATGTGATCCAGAAGGTATCCGCCTTCCTCATGGCGAATCAGTACAATCAACTGGCCAACAAGCCGGGCGGTCCCGGTGGGGCCTCCTCGCCGACTGGTCGTGGCGGAAAGCGTTTCTAGGGATTGGTGCATGGCAAAGGAAGAACCGATACGTTTACAGGCCAAAGTGGCCGAAAAACTGCCGAATGCTCGTTTTCGGGTGAAGCTCGAGAACGGCCATGAGATTCTGGCGCATATTTCAGGAAAGATGCGTCAGCACTATATCAGGATCCTCCCAGGGGATACCGTCACCATTGAGATGTCGCCATACGACCTGACACGTGGTCGTATCGTGTACCGAGAGGCATGAGGTGAAATTATGAAAGTACTCGCGTCGGTGCGTCGTCGCTGCGAGAATTGCAAGATCATCAAGCGTGGCGGTCGGCTTCGCGTGATTTGCGATAATCCCAAACACAAGCAGCGCCAAGGCTAGGAGGTTGCGGATGCCACGTCTGCTCGGTGTCGATATTCCCAATAACAAAAAGGCTCCGTATGCGCTGACCAGCATCTACGGTATCGGTCTCTACCGTGCCCGGCTGATCTGCGACAAGTGCGGAATCGATCAGGACAAGCGTGCTTACGAGTTGGATGAAGACGAGGTTGGCCGTCTGGCGACCTTCATCGATGCCAACTTCGTGGTGGAAGGCAATCTGCGGCGTGAGTTGCAGGCCAATGTGGCACGTTTCAAAGAGATCGGTTGCTACCTTGGTCACCGTCATGCTCGCAGCCTGCCCTGTCACGGCCAGCGTACCCGGACCAATGCCCGGACCCGCAAGGGGCGTAAGAAGACCGTGGCAAACAAGAAGATCCAGCGCAAGTAATGAGTGAGGCTCAATCCTGATGGCGACCTATAAAAAGAAAAAGCAGAAGAAGACTCTGCGTTCCGGTGTGGTACATATCAACGCCGGATTCAACAACACCACCATCTGCATCACCGATGATACCGGTGGTGTGGCCTGCTGGGAAAGTGCTGGCACTGTCGGCTACAAGGGTAGTCGCAAGAGCACGCCTTATGCAGCGCAGCTGGCGATGGAGCGATGCGGCGAGAAAGCCGGTAAGATGGGCATGCGTGACGCCGAAGTGCGGGTGCGTGGGCCTGGCGCCGGTCGTGAGTCGGCTGTTCGCGCCCTCGTCGGTTCAGGCATCAACATCAAGGCCATTGTCGATGTGACGCCGCTGCCGCATAATGGCTGCCGTCCGCGCAAGAAGAGACGGGTGTGATCGCGGATAACTGGCAATCTGGCCACCGCTGATTGGGGCAGGGCCTCGCTTGACACCGGTAGCGCATCCTTGCGGAGTCTGGTCAAGCGGTGAACCTGCCGAATCGCATCTCTACTCAGACGAACCACTTGGAGACTTCCATGCGCATTCGCTGGCGCGGTTTCGAAATGCCCACTCGCGTGGAGAAGGAAGACGAAAGCTCCTCCGCCACGTACGCCCAATTCATCGCAGAACCCTTTGAGCGTGGTTTTGCAACGACCATCGGCAATAGCCTGCGTCGGGTGTTGCTGAGCAGCATTCTGGGTGCTGCGGTCCGTTCGATCCGCATTGAGGGGGCCAATAACGAGTTTTGTAGCCTGAAGGGGGTCTACGAAGACGTCACTCAGATCATTTTGAACATCAAGCGTCTGCGTCTACGTTTACATAGTGACGAAGATGTGACCATTCGCTTGGAGAAGAGTGGGGTGGGGCCGGTGACTGCGGCTGACATCATCCCGCATCAGGATGTCGAGATCATCAATCCCGATCTGGTGATCGCCAATCTCACCGAAGATGTCCGGTTTGTGCTGGAGCTGGATATTGGCTCAGGTCGTGGTTTCGTGCCTGCGCGGAGCCAGAACATTGACGGCGCACCGATTGGGACCATTGCCATTGACAGTATTTATACACCGGTGGTGCGGGTCTCCTATCAGACTGAGCCCGCCCGGTTGGGTAAACGGACCGACTATGAGAAGTTGATGCTCGAGGTCTGGACCGATGGCTCCATTAGCCCGGAACTGGCTCTGGTAGAGAGTACCAACATTTTGCGCAAACATCTCAATCCCTTCGTCAAGTATTTCGAGATCGGTCGTGAACTCGAAAGCGCGACGGGTATGAGCATGGGCATTGATGGTGACGTTGAGCGCAGTGCGCTGCTCAATAAACCCATCAGTTCGTTGGAGCTGTCTGTGCGGAGTGAGAACGCTCTGCGTGCATCCAACATCAAGACGGTTGCTGATCTGGTGCAGATGGATGAGGCTGAAGTCAATGGTCTCAGCAATCTGGGCAAGGTCAGTGTCAAGGAAATCAAGAAAAAGCTCGCTGATTTCGGTCTGAGCCTGGGGATGACCCTCAGCCCACAGACCAGTGGCGCGCTGTAGGAACAACACGCGAAACGCGACAGCCCACGCGCAGGCGGTACCTGATACGGCCGCCTGTGTCGCGTTTCAGAACTGAATAAGGAGAATGACGTGCGGCATAAAGTTGATAAACGCAAGCTGGGACGGACCAGCGAACATCGTGAAGCCATGTTGCGGAACATGGTCCTGGGTCTCTTCGAGCATGGCCGGGTGGTCACGACGCTGCCCAAGGCCAAAGAGGCCCGTCGTTTGGCGGAACGTTGCATCACCTTGGCCAAAAAGGGTAATGCCGCTTTTGGCCGAGTGGAGCAGGAGTTGGTTCCGCTGCGTGAAGAAGTGGCGGTGTTGAAGCAGAAGTTTGCCACAGCCGAGGCGGATGACGACAAGCGTGAGTTGCGTAAGCAGATTACGCGCGTTGGTGGCAAGATGGCCAGTCTGCGTGCGGCAGGCGAGCATTATCGGCGTCAATGTGTTTCGCGGCTGCATCATAAGTGGATCGTCAAGAAGCTGTTTGAAGAGATTGCGCCGGAATACACGGAGCGTCAGGGTGGTTACACCCGCATCCTGAAGGCCGGCTTCCGGCTGGGAGATGGCGCAACCAAGGCGCTCTTCGAATTGGTCTGAAGAAGGTGCGATGCAAACTGAACACTGAGCAGGGGCTGGCTGGTGCCAGCCCCTGCTCATGTTTATGCCGGGATGTGAATCGTCATGGTCACTGATCCAGTCAAGATGGCCCTATCAGCTATTTCCGGGACACAGCACTGGCCTTCCGGTTTCCGTGCTGATGTTCCGATGGTCCGGATCATCTACGATACGAGCGCCTACGCCCATATGCCTTGCTGATCGCTGATCAGGATCGATACCAGCCCTGGTCAGCAATGAGTTGGGCAACTGGGTGCGGTATGAGATCGGTGCACGACAGGCCCTGGGCGATTCGTTCGCGGACCAGGGTGCTGGAGATGGCAGGTAGGGCAGCTGGGTGCTGGTCGTCATAGCCACGTCGTGGAATGACGATGATCTGCACCCGTTGGCTGAGATCCTTGCCACGGTACCAATGGGGCAGGTCCCGTTCGGTGTCCGTACCACCGACCAGATGCCAATGCAGGTGTGGGTGTGTTTGGCTGAGCTGTTCGACCAGGTCGATAGTGCGGCCCCCCGAGTTGTGCTGTTCGTCTGTCCGGACCTGGACAAATGGCAGCTCGGCAAAAGCCAGTCGGCACAGCTGGAGTCGATCGGCAAAGGGTCGCATGGCTTTGCCGTAGGGATGCACTGCCGACGGGAGTACCCAGATCTGATCAATCCGGGTGGTCAGTTTGGCGTAGCAGGCGCAGAGGACGTGGCCGAGGTGTGGCGGATCGAAGGCGCCGCCGAAGATAGCGATGTGCCGTTCAGGGCAGGTTGCGTTGGGCATTATTCTGATGGTAGGCGTCGGCCACCGGTCCTAGGGCGCGCAGGACGTCTTCTTGGCCGAGGGTTTCGGCGAAGGTCGTAATCAGTTGAAGCGGTCCACCGATGAAATTTTCCAGGCGAATGTGCTCTTTGCCGCGCTTGTTCAGCATGACGATGGTCGGGACCTCGCTGACTTCCAGTTCTTGCAGAACCCGTTGATATTGTTGCTGGTGCCAGGCATCGGAGGGGCTGAGGGTGCCGAAATCGATGAGTACCGGGACGGTGTGCTGATCAACCCACTGGGTCACATGCGGATCCGTGAAGACCTTATTGAGCAGGAGTCGCGAGCCTCTGGTCAACGTGGTGTTGGCGATCAGAACCAGGACCTGTTTGCCCTGCTGTTTGGCCGAAGTCAGAGCCGTTGCGAATTCGTCAGACCAAGGGACTGGATTGCCGACTGCTGCCGGGATGACCTGGACGAAGATTAAAACCAGAAGGATAGATCGAATCATGATCGTAGGCAAGTTATTGTTTGATGTGAGTCTGTCGAGACAGGAACTCGGGTTGGTCGTGGCGGTGTCACATTAACACGAGCTAGAGGCCGTAAGCGGCGCCATGCGTTGATCCTGAACCAATCCCCCTGCTCCTCGCCGTGGGTATGTCGATCACGTGCCTTGTTCACGTTCACGCCGCATGTGTGGCCGAAGATGAGGGGCGGAACGAAGCGCGGGTCGTCGCATGGCAGCTCGCTGTTGGGACGGCGCTGGTAAAGGCGAGCGCTCCGTCGTGACGGGTCCTTCAGAGGTCGAATTCGGCACGAATCCGATAAGAGCCAGGCGAACGCGTCCGACCGAGGCCGTGGGGTTGTGCGACGGATGTCGCGAGGGGGCAACGCCCCCTCTGAGGGAGGCGTCCGTCGTGACGGGTCCTTCAGAGGTCGAATTCGGCACGAATCCGATAAGAGCCAGGCGAACGCGTCCAAGCGCGAGACCGGCCGACCGAGGCCGTGGGGGTGTGCGACGGACGTCGCGAGGGGGCGAAGCCCCCTTTGAGGGAAACATCCGTCTTGAGGGCTTCAGCTGTTCTTGAGTACGGCCATGAAGGCGTTTTGGGGCACTTCGACATTGCCGACCATCTTCATGCGGCGCTTGCCCTTCTTCTGTTTTTCCAGCAGCTTGCGCTTCCGGCTGATGTCGCCGCCGTAGCACTTGGCGGTGACGTCCTTGCGCAAGGCACGAACGGACTCGCGGGCGATCACCTTGTTGCCAATGGCGGCTTGCAGGGCGACTTCGAATTGGTGTTGGGGGATTTCGTCCTTGAGCGAGCGGATCATGGCCCGACCGCGATATTCCGCGACCGAGCGATGGCAGATGATGGCCAGGGCATCACAGGGTTGATGGTGGACCAGGACGTCTACCTTGACCAGATCGGCTTCCTGATAGCCATAGATGTCGTAATCCATGGTGCCATAACCGGAGGTGGAACTCTTCAGCTTGTCGAACAGATCGTAGATCACCTCGGCCAGCGGCATGTTGTAGCTGAGTACGCAGCGATCCTTGCCCAGGTATTCCTGGCGCTGGAAGAGTCCGCGGCGCTCGGTTGCCAGGGTCATGACGGCGCCGACGTAGCTGGCCGGGACCATGAAGTTGATGTGCACCATAGGTTCTTCGATGCAGTTGAAGCCCTCGTCCGGCAATTCAGCTGGAGTGGTGATTTCGACCACCTCGTCGCTGCGCTTGGTGACTTGGTAGGTGACCGTCGGCGCAGTCTGGACAATGTCCAAATCGAACTCGCGCTCCAGGCGTTCCTGGCAGATCTCCATGTGCAGCATGCCCAGGAAACCACAGCGGAACCCCTGTCCTAAAGCGCCGCCGGATTCGGGCTCAAAGGTAAAGGCGGCATCGTTGATCTGGAGTTTCTCCACCGCTTCGCGCAGGCTGTCGTAGGTGGTCTCGCCGGATGGGTACAGGCCGCAGTGCACCATCGGTTTGGTTTCACGGAAGCCTTTGAGTGCTTGTACATGGCTGCCTTCCAGGGTGATGGTGTCGCCGACCTTGACGTCGGTCAGGGCCTTGATGGAGCCGGTCAGGTAACCGACTTCGCCAGCGGCAAGGCCATGTTTCTCGGCGCTCATGCGGGGGCGCAGCCGGCCCACTTCGGTGACTTCATAGATCTTCTGGGAGCGAATCAGGCGGATGCGGTTGCCACGTCGGATCTTTCCGTCGATCACCCGGTAGTAGATGATGATGCCCCGGTATTCGTCGTAGATGGCGTCAAAGATCAGGGCGCGTAGAGGGGCGTCGGAATCGCCTTGGGGCGGTGGCATGCGTTCGACGATGGCGGCGAGAATCTCCGGGACGCCGACCCCCTGTTTGGCAGAGGCGGGAATGCAGCTGGTCGCTTCGAGTCCGAGGCTCTCCTCCACCTCGTCAGCGACGTGCCCAGGTCGGGCTGCGGGCAGATCGATCTTGTTCAGTACCGGGACGATCTCGAGCTCCTGATCCAGGGCCAACATGAAATTGGCCATGGTCTGGGCTTCCACGCCCTGAGCGGCATCGATGAGCAGCAGGGCACCTTCACAGGCCTGCAGGCTTCGGGTCACCTCATAGGCGAAGTCGACATGACCCGGCGTGTCGATCAGATTGAGCTGGTATCGTTGGCCATCGTGGTGCTGATAGTCTATGCAGACCGCGCGGGCCTTGATGGTGATGCCTCGTTCTCGCTCCAGGTCCATGTCATCAAGCAGCTGCTCCTGCATGTCGCGATCGGCAACTGTGCCGGTGGCCTGCAGTAGTCGATCGGCCAGGGTGCTCTTGCCATGGTCGATGTGGGCGATGATGCAGAAATTACGGATGTGTGACAGCTCTGATGCCATGGGGACGCCTCGTCCGCGCCGGTTTGGACGCGGGCGGGGAGCTTAGAAGTGCGCTTGGACGTGCAATGGGTCAGGTCCTGGTGCGCTTGAGCGTTCATCGGGGCCTTGCATCATGCTGGGGGGGGGAGAGCAATGTGGGAAGGTCTGGAGTGCAACGGTGGTCTCCGGGATCCGGCTCTGCCACAGGGTCGAGCCGGCGCGAGTCTGAGCGTGTCGGGACAGGAGTTGGTGGCGGTCACGAGCCGGCAAGAGCGATTTGCCCTGCCGCTGTATGGCCTGTGGCTGGAACGGGGTGGTGCAAGCGGTCGGATGTGGCTTTGCCGGCACGATCAGTATCCAGATCGTCTGCTATACAGCGAGGATCGAGCATTCCCGGCCATGCTCAGGCAGGGTGGCGAGGTGGAGCTGAATCAACAGCTGTCTGATTGGGAGGCCCGGACACGCCGGCGAAGCTGGTTGAAATGGGTCCTGCTGCTGGTGATCACGGCCCTACTGGTGGCTGTCGGCTTTGCGGTCTACCAACTGCTGGTTCGGAGCGTCGACCTGATCCCGTCGTCGGTCGATGCGGTTATCGGTGAGCAGGCCTTCGCTCAGATGCAGTCGCAGTTGGGGGGTCCAGTGGTGGCTGATCCCGATCTGATCCACCCGGTGCAAGCCACGGTCGACCGAATGGCGACGGTGCTGGATGATGACCATCAGTACCGGGTGCATTTGGTTGATGCTGATCTGGCCAACGCCTTTGCCTTGCCCGGCGGTCATCTGGTGGTGTATGGCGGTCTGCTCGACCGGTTTCAGTCGGGCGATGAGCTGGCGGCAGTGTTGGCGCATGAGCTGGCGCATGTTCATCATCGGCATGGTCTGCATCGGATTGTCCGTGTTGCCGGGATCGGTGCCGGAGTGGCTCTGGTGTTCGGCGATGCGTCGGGGGTCATGGCGGTGGCGGTGGAGTTGTTGTCGGTGGCCAGCATCAACGCCTATTCTCGTGATCAGGAGCGCGAGGCTGACGCCACCGGTCAGCAGCTCTTGGCGCGAGTTGGTTATCCACCAGAAGCCATGGCCTGGCTATTGCAGACCCTGCAGCAACAGGAGGAGCTGGCCTGGCCAGATGGTGTGCCGCCCTGGTTGAGCAGTCATCCCGACACGGCCGAACGGCTGGCCGATGCGCAGGCACGCGCGCAGGTCATTCGGATTGATGCGGAAGGCCCGCCTGCGCTCGATTGGCCGCGGTTCAGAGCACAGCTTGCCAAGCAGCTGGTCAGCGTGAATGCTGAGGCAGCTCAATCGGCAGGAAACGACGATGAACGTTGACATCCGGTATGGACCGACCTTTGCCACCTTGTTCACCCAGCTCCAGGATGGGCAGTGCATTATTGCCGAGGCCGATGCTATGGCCTCGATGGATGCAGGCATTCAGATGCGCACCCGTTTCAATGGCGGCTTTTTTCGCGGCCTGATCAAGCGGGTCTTTGGCGGTGAGAGCTTGTTTGTGAACGAGTTTTCCGGTCCGGGCGAAGTGGTTCTGACTCAGGCGACTCCCGGTGATGTTGCCCGGCTGGAGCTCGACGGCGACAGTATCTGCCTGGAGCCAGGTGCCTTTATCGCTTGCGGTAACGAGGTGTCCTTGAGGGTGCGTTGGGCTGGGTTCGCCTCGTGGATCGGCGGTGAGGGGCTGTTCAAGCTGCTGGTTTCGGGGCACGGGCCGGTCTTTTTTGGTGGTTATGGCGGCATTTTCACGCAGCAGGTCGATGGTGAGCTGGTCGTGGATAGCGGTCATCTGATCGCGTATGAACCGACCCTGCGCCTGTCGGCCGGTTTGGCTACTGGTGGGCTGTTCTCTTCCTGGCTTAGTGGTGAGGGCTTGGTGACCCGGGTGCGTGGTCGTGGGAAGGTCTGGTTGCAAAGCCGATCGATCAGCGGCTTGGTGCATTGGACCAATGGACATCTGTACTGATTGAGTGGGATTCACCGGCAGGACATCGACGGGGAGCGGATACCGCTATGGACATCACCATCGCCAATCGGCCAGGTGCCGCCAGTGCCACTGTGCGGCTGGCGGCTAGGGAAAAGCTCATCGCCGAAAGCGGTGCCATGATCGCGATGAGCGATGGCATTCAGGTGGAAACCACGTCCCGTAGTCGTGGCGGTGGCAGCATGATCAAAGGCCTGAAGCGGATGTTTTCGGGGGAGAATTTCTTTCTGAATCATTTCTCCGCTACTGCCGATGGTCAGGAAGTGATAGTTGGTCCCTCGCTGACAGGGGATGTGATTTGTCATGATCTGCAGGCCGGACATCTCGTGGTTCAGGGGTCCAGTTGGCTGGCGGCAGCTGATGGCATTGACATCGATACGACCTGGCAGGGCTTTACTTCGGCTTTGTTTTCGGGTGAGGGCATGTTCTGGGTGAAGTGTTCTGGCCAAGGCAAGGTGCTGCTGAACAGCTTCGGCGGTATCTACGCCATCGACGTTCGAGACAGTTATACTGTGGATACGGGCCACATCGTCGCCTTCGAAGACACCCTGTCCTTTCGTCTCGGCAAGGCGGGTGCCAGCCTGATTGGTTCCTGGCTGGGCGGAGAGGGCCTCGTGTGCAAATTCGCCGGCCAGGGTCGCTTGTGGTGTCAGACTCATAATCCGCCCAGTTTCGGTCGCTTGCTCGGTCCCAAGCTGAAACCGCGTTAAGGAATGGTCTCATGTCCGAGGACGGAATTGATTTCTCCATCGAACAGCAGCCCGACTTCGCAATTCTCCGTTTGCGTTTGCAGCCGGGTGACGTGGTCAATGCCGAGCCGGCTGCCATGGCCACCATGAGTCCGGGAATCGATCTGAAGGCCGGGTTCAAGGGTGGTTTGTTGCGTTCGTTGGGACGTAGCTTCGGTGGCGAGAGTCTGGTGATCAACACGTTCACTGCGCATGAACCTGGTGAGGTGGTGTTGGCGCCGGCCCCGATGGGTGATATGCGGCATATCCATCTGGACGACAGTCGCGTACTGCTGCAACGTGGTGGTTATGTCGCCCATGCCGGTGCGGTCGAGGTTGATGGCAAGTGGGCTGGTTTCCGCGGTTTTTTCGCCGAGGGCATGGTGCTCCTGCAGGCGCACGGTACTGGCGATCTGTGGTTCAATACCTACGGTGCGATGGTCGAGATTGATGTGCGCGGCGGCTATTACGTCGATACCGGCTACGTGGTGGCTTTCGATGATACGCTGGATTACGATGTGACCACCATGCCCGGTCTCAATTGGAAGAGTCGGGCCAAGAGTTTCCTGTTTGGTGGTGATGGGCTGGTGTGTCGATTTCGCGGCGAGGGACGGCTGTGGATCCAGACACGCATGACCTCGCCCTGGCTGAATTTCATGTATCCTTATCGGCCGACCAAGAATGACAATTAAGTTGTCGCGCTTCTCAAATATTTATTCTAGCTGAGGTGCGCGGGCGGCTCCGGTAAGGGTGCGGAAAGAAATAAACGTTACAGATCGCGCAGAGATTTTGTCGATCCTTCAAGGCGCGAAGAGTGAGCATATCGGGCATATGTGAGCGATAAGCAACGCAGAAGGGCGGCAAAAGATCAAGCGAAATGTAATGTTTATTTATTGACGGGCCCTAAGC
>CAYONM010000039.1:0-21026 GCA_964405325.1 uncultured candidatus Brocadiaceae bacterium
GCCAGTACTGGCAGAGCTGGTACACAATGTGATCAGTAAGTTGCCCTGACGTTTTCATTCCTGTCAACACCATTAGCAAAAAAGAAGGACCCGGCCATGCACGCCTGTTCCATCGACGCCACCCGTTCCGATTCCGACCTCACCGCCCTGATTGTGGGCCATGCCTGTCTTGACGTACCGGGCGTGGTCGCCGAACAGGCCGCTCGTCTGGCGGAAAAAAAAGTCAAAGGTCGCCAGCTGATCTGCTGTGAACAGGGCCATTACCTCCTGCTGGCCCTGACAGATGACCCCTGGCTGCGGACCGGCGGCGAGGATTGGCGCCTGCTGGGCAAAGAACTCCTGGAAGCCCTTCGTGACCAGGGCTGCAGCAGTTGCATCGTGGAGCTGGATGCCGAACCCGAAGCCGCCAGCGCCCTGTGCGAGGGCATGATCCTCGGCGACTACCGCTACACCGCCTGCCGCAGCGGTGAAGCCGCCGTCCGAGCGAATATCCGCATCCATCTACCCGGCCACGATCAGGCCGTACTCGCCGGCGTCGCCCTGGCCGAGGCGCAGAATCAGGCCCGATCCCTGGGCGATGGTCCGGGCAACCTGGTCCATCCGGCCAGTGTGGTCGAGCGCGCCCAGGCCTTGTTCCAGGGCAAGCCGGTCAAGGTGAAGGTCATTCAGGGGGTGGATGACCTGCGCGAAGCGGGCTTCCCCGGCCTGGTGCAGGTCGGCAAAAACGGCTCGCAGCCGCCAGCCCTGTTGGAACTGCGCTATCGCCCGGACCAATCCAAGCAGAAACGGCATCTGGCCCTGGTCGGCAAGGGCATCACCTTCGACTCTGGCGGCATCAGCTTGAAGCCCGGCCCGGACATGTGGATGATGAAAGCCGATATGGGTGGCGCCGCCGCGGTGCTGGGAGCCATGCTGCATGTCGCGTACTCGCGTCCCGATTATCCGGTCACCGCTTGGTGCGCCCTGGCCGAAAACATGCCTGGCCAAAACGCACAACGCCCGGGAGATATCTATCAGGCTCGCAACGGCACCTGGATCCATGTCGACAACACCGATGCCGAAGGCCGCCTGGTGCTAGCCGATGTGCTGACCTACGCCTGTGAACAGGGCGCCACCCAGATCGTGGATCTGGCCACCCTGACCGGTGCCTGCATCCTTGCCCTGGGCCACAGCATCGCCGCGGTGATGAGCCCGGACGAAGCCTGGGCACAGCAGATCCGCAGCGCCGGCCAGACAGCCGGCGAGGAACTGTGGCCGCTGCCGCTCTACAGCGAATACCGCCAGCAATTGGAGCATGTGCACGCCGATCTCAACAACATCGGTGGCAAACCAGCCGGCACCATCACCGCCGGTATCTTCCTGCAGCAATTCGTCACCGACCAGGTGCAGTGGGCTCATTGCGACATCGCCGGAACCGCCATGCAGAACCGCGCCAAGCCTTGGCGTTATTATCAGCCAGGCATGATCGGCTTCGGCGTCCGCACCCTGGCCCGACTGGTCGACCAGCTGGGCGCTGAGCAGTAGAAAGCTCCAACATGGACCATCGTCGTACTGCCTGCTTGGCTAACATAGGCCGCTCTCCCATCACAGGGGCATTGCCCCCTCGCGACGTCCGTCGCACACTCCCTCGGCCGGTCTCGCGCTTGGACGCGCTCGCCTGTACAGCCGTGAAATGGACCCGAGTCCAATCGCTGATGGCCTCGTCATACCTGATGGGTCACGCTGCAGCCGATGCGAAAGTCGACTCCTCGCAGGAATAGGCATGCCCACTCGCGACACCTACATCCCCCTGGCGCAACCGCCGATACCCGAGCCGCCTCCCGAGGAGCCGTTCACCTGGGGTGATCACGCGTTGCTGCTGGGCGCCTGGATCCTGCGGCTGTGCACCTGGCTGCTGGTGATCATGTGCCTGCTGGCGCCCCTGGGGCGCTGGTCCTGGCTGGGCTGCCTGGGCGTGGAATTGGCGCCATTCCTGATCCTCGGCCTGATTCCGGCGCTGTACGTCTACCGTCAGCAAACACCGGCCACAGCGGTCGTCCTGCTGGCCATGTGCTGCGCCGCCTGGCCCTGGCTGCGCTTTCATTATCGCGAACGCGCCGCCGCTCCCACCGGCGAGGAGACCGCCCTGCGGGTCCTGGTCGCCAATGTCGGTTGGTGGAACGGTACCGATCCCGATGTGCTGGCCCGGACCATCGTCGCGGAGTACGCCGATATCCTGGTCCTACCAGAAGTGCCACCCGCGGTGGTCAGTCGCCTGCGCAAACACGGCAAATGGAGCGTGTGGCATACCACGCAGGTCCGAGAAGGCCCATACAGCCTGGCCATCGCCACCCATGCCAGGCGCGGTGGCGAGCCGAAAACCATCCTGGTGCCCGGCCCCGAACGCAGCCACGGCAGCGGCTCGCACAGACAGAATTTCCAGGGCGTCAATCCCATCATCCGTCTGCCGATCCGCCTGGCCGATCGCACCGTGCAGCTGTTTGCCGTGCACCCACCGCCACCAACGCAACCGCGTCTGTTCCGCCATCGACGGACGGTCTTCACCCAGCTGCTGGAGCACATCGACGCGAGCAGCGATCCGATCATCGTCGCCGGCGACTTCAATGCCACCGCCGCCGCTGCCGTCATGACCGACCTGCAGCACCGCGGCCTGCGCCTGTCACCCGGCCCCCGCGCCGCCACCTGGGGCCCGAGCGAACTCGGCCTGCCGCTGCTGGCCATCGATCATATCTGGGCTCGTGGTTTTCATATGACTTCCGGCACCACCGTACCACTACCCGGTTCCGACCACCGGGGCTGGCTGGTCTCCCTGGCCTATCCCGAAACCGAATGGACGAAAAACAAGGATCGCTAAGCCATGTCCTTCTCTGAACTGGTCGGCAAGCGCTACAGCTGCCGACAATTCCAACCGACTCCCGTCAGCCGGGAACAGATCACCGAACTGGTGGACCTGGCGCATCGCGCGCCATCGGCCTGCAACCTGCAACCCTGGCATATTCTCGCCTTCGACGATCCCGCTTGGCGAGAACGGATCTGCGATTGCTATCGCCGTAACTGGCTGCGCAGCGCGCCGGTGCTGCTGGTCATCTGCGGCGACCGCAGCATCAGCTGGAAACGAAAGGCCGATGATCGGGACAGCTGCGATCTCGACCTGGGCATCCTGGTCGACCACCTGACCCTGGCCGCCGCCGATCGCGGTCTGGGCAGCTGCTGGATCGGCGCTTTCGATGTCGAAAAACTGTCCGGCCTCTTGTCGTTACCAGACCGTATCGAAGCCGCGATCATCCTACCCATCGGCCACCCAGCCGACCAACCCGGCAGCATGCACCAGCAACGGAGACCGGTCGATCAACTCCTGCAATGGAACACCGATCAGGTCGACGCCCTTGGTGTCGACCCGCTGGATGACTGACACCTCCTGACCTGGCCAAACCGAAAACGCCCGGCTTGCCTGCCTTCCCGTCCGAACCAGCCTGCTGCCTATGACCATCATCCGCATCGCCACCCGCGCCAGCGCCCTGGCACAATGGCAGGCACGCCACGCCGCGCGTCTGCTACGGCAACAGGCTCCCGGCCTGCGCTGCAAGCTCGTTCCCATTGCCGCCAGCGGTGACAAGGATTTGGCCACCCCCCTCTATGCCATGCCAGCGATTGGCGTGTTCTGCAAAGAGGTCCATCAGGCAGTCCTGGCCGGTCAGGCCGATATCGGCGTACACAGCTGCAAGGACCTGCCCACACAGAGCCCGACCGGCATCAGTCTGGCTGCCATCTTGCCGCGCCATGATCCCCGCGATGCGCTGATCGGCTATGCACGCATCCATGATCTCCCGCATGGAGCCACCATCGGCTCCTCCAGCCTACGCCGCCGGCACCAATTGCAGTACCATCGCGGCGATCTGCAGCTGGTGGACCTCCGCGGTAATGTCGAGAGCCGCCTGCGCAAATTGCGCGAGGGCCAGGCCGATGCCACCCTGCTGGCCTGCGCCGGTCTGCAACGCATGGGCCTACGACAACGCGCCGGAGCGCATGCGATTCCGCCACGCGACATGGTCCCCGCGCCCGCTCAAGGGGCCATCGCCATCGATTGCCGCAGCGATGCGCACGGCCTGCGCCGCCTGCTCTCGCGCATCGACCATACCACCACCCGCTTGGCCGTAGGCATCGAACGCGATGCCCTGGCGCTGCTGCAGGGCGGCTGCTCGCTGCCCTTTGGCTGTCTGGCTCACCGTCAGGGCTGTCGCTGGCAGGTGCAGGCCTACCTGTTCCACGATGACGAGCATCGGCATTGGTCCGGCAGCGGCAGTGCTGCCGATCTGCCACGACGCCTAGTGGATCATTTGTTGGCTCGATGAGCTTCCAACACGACCACATCGAACGCATCAGCGCCGTCTTCCTGTATCAGGCGCCGGCCCATCGACGGATCGAGCCAAGTCACATTGGCCCCAATACCGAATTGGTGGAGCTGGTACTGCGCGGCCGGGTGCATTTCCACCTGGATGGCCACAATCGGACCCTCGGATGCGGCGCCTTGTTCTGGCATCTGCCGGGTGAAGACAGCATCCATTTGGCCGACCCCGAAGATCCCTATGCCTGCCTGGCGGTGCGCTTCATCACCCGCAATCAGGTGGGACGTCAGCTGCCACGCTGCAACCTGCTGAGCGACGAAACCGAGGTCGCCCGCACTGCCGATGAGATTCTGCGGCAGTACCATCGCAGCGCTTACGACCAGCCGCTGTTCTGCGCCCAGGTCTACACCCGTCTGCAATGGCTGGCCCATCAGAGCAGCCTGGCCGCGCCGGATCCCTTTCTGCCACCAGCCCTGCGTACCGTGACCGCTCACCTGGACCACTTTTTTGCCCACGAACAGCATGTCGAACAACTGGCTCGACGCGCCGGCTATTCACCGGCGCACTTGCACGAGCTGTTCCAGAAACACCTTCACACCACTCCGCATCGCTACCTCCTGGCCCGTCGGATCCGCGCGGCCCGACACTTGCTGGCCACCAGCGAGCTGGCCATTCGCGCCGTGGCCCAAGCTTGCGGCTTTTCCGATCCCGTCAGTTTCTCCCGCCGCTTCCGCCGGGAAGTGGGCGTTTCACCCAGCACCTACCGCCGGCAACACGCGCTGCGCTTCCTGGTCTGACGCATGCCTTTGACACACCCGTTCCCGCCAAGCCGGCTGTGGCACTGAGCCAAGCCCCGACCCCAGGTAGGGTTTCCGGTTGGAGATCGCCCGTGCGCCTGTCCGTGCTGCTCGCCCTCATCGTCCTGTCCCCCTTGTCGGCCGCCGATCACCTGGCCAAGGCCCGCGTCCAGAGCCGAGATTATCAGGTCCGACTGCAGACACTGATCACCAGTACCACCGACGAAGACATCAACCAGGCCATCATCGCCATCCGCGAGCTGGTGGATCTCCAAGATCCACAGGTGGTGCCCACCTTGCTGGCACGTGCCGATCATCTGGCCAACCCACCTCGCGTCGCCGCCACCGCCATGCGCGCCCTCGCGCGCATGGACGTCCAGACGGCCATACCGGTGCTGGCCGGCCTGACTCGGCATGACAATCCCACCCTGCGTCATGCCGCCACCAGTGGCCTGATCGATCTCGGTCAGCTGAGCAACGAAGATCTGCTGGTGATGATGGACGATCCAGAGCCGGCTATCCGCGGTACTGCCGCCGTGATCCTGGGCAAGCCACCGCTGACCGCCGAAACCAGCGCTCGCCTGCAGCAGGCCATGCTCCGCGATAACGACAGCCACGTACGCCGCATGGCTGCTTTTGCCTTGGCCCATCACGGCGGTCCCGACCAGGCCAAAGCCCTCACCGACGCCCTCACTGACGCCAGCCTGCCGGTACGCCGCCTGGCTGCCGCCGGCCTGGGGCGTCTGAAGCACCAAGCGGCCCTACCGGAACTGCTGATGGCCATGGAATCCGGCCTGGCCGTGGACGACATGCACGCCGCCGTGGTCGCCATCAGCGGCCAGGATTTCGGCTACCAGCCGGGTGACGGTACCGTGAAACGCCACACCGCCGTCGAACGGGCCTTTCACTGGTACTCAACCCAGCTCACGCAGCGCTAGAAGAAAAAACAAATACCGAGCGTCGATCGATACGATCGAGCCCTTGGGCTCCGGACGGCGCTCGGTTTGTCATCTGCGGGGTGCCGTCTTGAGGGCACCTCTCAAAACTCAGGCACTTCGCCAGACTTGCACTTTCGGGCCCTGCCTGCGTTGCTGGAACCTCGAAATAGCCCTGCTCTTCCTTCGGCCCCAGCGCCTTGGCAGGACCAAAAATCGCCTGCGCCTGGCTCGACCTGAGTTTATAGAGGTGCCCTTGAGTCGACGATCGACAGCATTCGGCATTCCCCACGCTGCTGGCGCCAGCAGCGACGGGCACCCCGACCAAATCGGAAAAGCAGCCATTTGCCGGGCATCGTGACACACCATCAGCCCTCCTTGAGCCCTCCGAGTCTGGACCATACTGCCGGGCATGCCCAGACCGCCGAAGGCCCGCGAGCCACTCAAACAAGCCGCCCTGCATTTGTTCGTTGAAAAAGGCATCCACGCGACGGGGATACGCGAGATCGCCCGACAAGCCGGGTGCTCGGAAGCGGCGCTCTATCGGCATTGGCCCAACAAGGAGGCCCTGGTTCAACAATTGTTCATCGAACACCTGGAACATGTGGCCAGCGTGATGCATGGCGCGTTGCTGAACGAGGGCGAGTTATCGCTGCGCATCCGCACCTGCTGCCAGGACATGTTCCGGCTCTACGATGAACAACCCCTGGTCTTCCGCTACGTTCTGCTGGTGCAGCACGAATTGGCACGCTTCCTGCCCGAGGACCTGGACATGCCCCAGGACATCTTGACCCAATGCTTTCAGCAGGCCAAGCAGGCCAAACAGATGAATGGCGATCCAGTCCTGCTGTCGGCTGCTGCCATCGGCATATTCCTGCAGGTGGCCTCCTACGTGATCTACGGCCGCCTGCCTGGTCCCCTGGTCAGCCACGTGGACAGTGTCTGCGACTGCACCCTCCGCATGCTGGATCTGCCAGCGTGAGCGTATTTTCTCGACATCATGACCTAGAAGACCTGCGGCGAATGGCCGAGAAATTCGCCCAAGAACGCGACTGGGAACAATTCCATTCGGTCCGCAATCTGCTGCTGGCCCTGATTAGCGAAGTTGGCGAATTGGCCGAAGTCGTACGCTGGGCCGGCGATACCGATCCCCCCCTGGACAACAGCAATCACCAGGACTGGACCGACGAAATCGGCGACGTCTTCATTTTACTGGTCCGCTTGGCCGACCGCTCCGGCGTCGACCTGACCGCCGCGTTTGAACAAAAGCTGAAAAAAGCCGGGCTGAAATATCCGGCTGAAGAATTTCGCGGCTGCAGTCGCAAAGCGTAGCAACGGGTAGCCGCGGCGCTCGCTTGGATTGTTACCGAAACAGACACACACCCAGATATCCAACCGCGTCACCAACCTGCGCTTGCCATCGCCGGCACGAGACCGGCGGCTGGCCGCCTACCACAGCCCCGACAATTCCCCCGCGTGCGCCACCGAATCCGCCACCAACAATAAATTCTCCGGCTCTTCATACAAAAAACCCTCATCGCCCGCACGCTGCAATTGTTGGCGGAAACCATCGTAAAAACCATGGCTATCCAGCAGCACCAAAGGCGCCGTGGTCACGCCAATCTGGCGCTCAACCACGATTTCCCAGAGCTCTTCCCAAGTACCCGGACCACCAGCCAAGCAGATATAGGCTTGGCTACCGTGCGCCAGCAGACGCTTCCGCTCGCGCATGGTGTCGACCACAATATATTCATGCAGTTGATCATGGCCCAGACCGCGATCGTGAAATTGTTTTAGAATAATCCCCACCACCCGGCCAGCGGCGGCAAGACAGGCCTCGTTGATGGCCCCCATGCAACCGCCATTGCCGGCACCGTTGACCAACACGTGCCCAGCGGCAGCCAGACACCGCCCCAATTCGGCAGCATCGTCCAGGTAGTGTTGTGGTGTGCGTGGGCTGGATGAACCGTATACGGTGACGCGCATCACTTCTCCTCCAGCAACAGGGTACACGAGCCCGACTGGCCGCGGGTCTCGGACACTGACACGGTCAGACGCTGCATCTGCAGGTCCAGGAAACGCGCCTGCAAGTGCGCCATCAATTCCCGGGCGAACCAGCGCGCCAGGTTCTCGACCGAACTGTTGTTGATCGGCATCAGGATCACCTCCGAACGCGGTGCCTGATAATGATAATCGCGATACTGCCAAAAAAGATGGCCGTCGCGTTCCTGGTAGCGGATTTCCGGATGCTCGACCGGCAAGAGATAGTGCTCGTCCAGTTTATCGCACAGCGCCTTCACCACGGGCTTCACCTGAATGAAATCCAACACCAGGCCGGACTCGCTCAAACCCGCCTCGATCCAGACCTGGACGTGGTAATTATGCCCATGCAGCCGCTCTTTGCTGCCATCTGGAAAAATCAGAAAATGTGCACAGGAGAACTTGAAATACTCCTTGTTGAGCAAGAGGTCATAGTGTTCACGCATGAGAGAGGCTCCTGGTCACTGGCATGCCGGCCGGTAACGGCATGCTGGCTGGCTGGTGAAGACGACAAGCCGGCGTTGCTCCAAAAGGTCGATGTTGTGCTGGCTTCGTGGTCGGCCAGCGAACGCATCAAGGCGCGACCCGTTTCTCCGATCGAGCGACGGCTCTCGATGCAAATAGCACGAAGCAAGCACGTCGCAACAGAGGAGCGAGGGACCGGAACCCGGCTGGCGGGCACAACGGAGGTCGCGAGGCGGTGAAACGGGTGAAAGCTCTGATTAAAAGCCGGAAACAAGCACTGCTTGGACCAGACGACCAACCCTCCAGCATCCTGCGCAGCGGAGGTGGCATGTCGGAAGCCGTAAAGACCATGTTCGGCCAGATTGCCGAACGCTATGACCTGCTGAACCGGGTCCTGTCCGCACGTCTGGACCTCCGCTGGCGGCGGCAGGCCTTGCATCTGTTACCCGGCACGGCACCCCGCCTGCTCGATCTGGCCTGCGGCACCTTCGATCTCGGCCTGGAAGCCCTGCGCCTTGGCAAGGCCCAGCAGGTGCTGGGAGCGGATTTCTGCCTACCGATGCTCCAGGCCGGCCACGACAAGATCGGCGGCAAAGCCATCGCTCCGCTGACCGCTGACGCCCTGCACCTGCCATTGCCGACGGCCTGCGTCGATACCGTGACCATGGCCTATGGCTGGCGCAATCTGGACGATCCCGACGCTGGCCTGGCGGAAATGGCCCGGGTGCTCCGCCCAGGCGGCCATGTGCTGATCCTGGAGTTTTTCCGTCCGGTCCGCTGGTGGCCGCGCCTGTTCTACGACAGTTTCGGCCGCGTGGTGCTGCCAGCCGCTGGGGCCATTCTGGCTGGCAACGCCGCCGCCTATCAGTACCTGCGCGAGAGCATCAGGGGCTTTCTCAGTCCCAACCAGGCCGCTAAGCTCTTGGCAGCCAAGGGCTTTCAAGTACAGGGCTGGCACGCCTTCGTCGGCGGTATCAGCCATGCCGTGTGCGCCCGCAAGCGGTAGGGTATAATGATGAGAAGGATGTACGCATGCTGATTCTGCTGATTCGGGTGATCTTCGTCCTGCTCTGCCTGTTCGTGGGCGATGCCAGTGCTGGTTATTTTTATGATAATCTCTTCGGCGGCAGCCTGCCGGCATGGATCGGCGCCAGCCTGGGCTTTTCCGTCGGCATCACTCTGATCGCCGCCGAAATCGCCTTCCGCCGCCGCTTTACTCGCAGCCTGGTGGCGTTGCTGATCGGCCTGGCCGGCGGCCTCTTACTGAGCCTGATCAGCATCCAACTGCTCAAGCAGGCCGTCGCCAACCCTCAGATGGCCCGTCAACTCGCCGGTCCCTTGGCCTTGATCTGCTGTTACCTGGTGGTGATCACGGTACTGCGACACGTCGACCGTTTCCGCCTGATCCTGCCCTTCGTCGAATTCCATCGCGAGCGCTTCCAGGAGGGCGCCCTGGTCATCGACGATAGCGCCCTACGCGATTCCCGGCTGCTGGCACTGATCGCATCGGGGATCATTGGGCAACGGCTGATCGTGCATCAGGACCTGCTGCGTTTCATCGAACAGCAAGTCACCAACGAAGACAGCGCCACCCGCGTCCTGGGCAAGCGGGCTTTGGACAATCTGGCCGACCTGCGCGGCCAAGGTGAACGGGTGGAGGTCAGCATCGATCCCACCGAGATTGCAGGCGCCTCCAGCTTGTCGGAGACCCTGATCGGCATGGCCCGCCTGGAATCGGGCCGGCTGCTGAGCAACAACGCGCAACTGACTTCACGTGCCCGCGGCGAAAACGTGCCCGTCGTCTACCTGGGCGACCTGTCCAAGGCCTTCGCGCAAGTGATCCGAGTCGGCGAAACCATCGAGGTTGTGGTCGAGAAAGCCGGCGAGGAGGCCCATCAGGGAGTCGGACACCTGGATGACGGCAGCATGGTGATCATTGCTACTGCGGCAGACCGCATCGGCGAGAAACTCCGCTGCGTCATTGTCCGAACGCTCAAGAACGCCAACGGTCGCATGGTGTTCTGCCAGATGCTGGACCAGAACGACCAACCGATCAGTGCCTAGCCTCCCCGTGACCAAAGCGCTCCACTTGCTCGAATTCTGGCCGCTGCTGGCAGCGGTCCTTGGCACCGCCCTGCTGCTGTGGTGGTGGGCCCGTTGGCGCCGCTTTCGCCGCATCGCTCGCCTGCGCCGGATCGGCCAACAAGCCGAAGCCGCCAGCCTGCGCTGTCGGGACACTCGTCGCCAACTGTGTGAATATGCCGCCGTCTTCGCCGTGGATGGCGTGCTGCTGGTGGATATGGTCGGCAAGCGGGTGCAAATGGTCCGATTTCCCGATCGCTCAGAGCCTGTTTGAACATTCTCCTCGAGCCCAGCGCCGGGATTATCGTTCCTGACAAGGCGGCGGAGGCGAAGGAACGGCAGCGCCATTTATCGCAGACCGCAACAATCTATTCCGTCACCGTCACCCAGGCACCTTCCGCCTGACTGGACTCGAACACCGCTTGGGTAATCGTCATGCCGCGCACGCCGTCGGTAATGCCCGGCAGGTCGAGGTCGCTCGCCTCCAGCTGCTTCCCAACAGCCCGCGCGTGAATGACTCGCGCCATCTTGGCATAAATGGTGGCAAAGGCCTCGATATAGCCCTCGGGATGCCCCGCCGGCAAACGGGTCGCCGCGCGGGTCAGGGGCAAATCCTCATCAAAGTAACGGCCGGCACGACGGATCTCCATCGGCCGGTCGCGCCAACGAATCACCAGGCTGCCCGGTTCCATCTGTCGCCATTCCAAGCCGGCATGCTCGCACCAGACGCGTACCGCCAGGGGATTCTCCTCGCCGGTGGCCAATTGGCTGGCAAACAACACGCCCTTGCCTCCGCCAGACAGGCGCAGCAGGCAGTTGGCGTCGTCATCCAGTTCGCGACCAGGCACAATGCTCGAACTGTCGGCGCACAGGCGCTGAATACGTTCACCGCTGATGTATTCCAACATCTGCGCCGCGTGCACGCCAATGTCCGAAAAGCAGCCCGACACCTCGGTCCGCTTGCCGGGATCCTTCAAGGCCGCCGCGCGCCCGGCCGCTAAACCATGCGCAACCCCGGCCTGCGGATATTCCGCCGCCACCCGCAACACCTTGCCCAGACGCCCACTGGCAAGCAGTTCATGTGCCTGCTTCACCATGGGATAACCGTTGTAGGTGTGGGTCAGTGCAAAATCCAAACCGGTTTCTCGCACCACCTGCGCCAGCTCGCGCGCCTCGCTGAGCGAATAGCTGAGCGGTTTGTCGCTGATCACCGGGAAACCATGCCGCAAGGCCGCCAATGCGACCGGAGCATGCAGCTGATTGGGCGTGACCGAAGCAATCAGCTGCGCCCGCCGCTCGCTCGGCAGCGAGAGTTCGCCTGCGATCAGTGCTTCGTAGTTGGCATAGATGCGATCGGGATCCAAGCCCAGATGCTCACCGGCGGCACTATTGCGTACTTGATCGCAGGAAAAACAACCGGCCACCAAGTCAATCAGACCGTCGAGCCGCCACGCCATATGGTGCGCGTCGCAAATGAACTTCCCGGGGCAGCCGCCCACCATCGCCATTCGGATCCGTTGCATACGAAGCCCTCCCGATGCGCTGGCGGTTATGGACCGGTGCGCCCGAGAATCCAGCTCGGGTCAGTCCGGCCTATGCCGCTGCCAGTACACCCAGGACGTAGCCGTAGAAGAAGATGAACAGATTCACCACCATCATTCCGCAGCTGATGATCACCGCGAGCTTGTCGCTGACCGTCCAGTACAACGCCACCGGTGCCATGAGGTTGACGCCAAAACCGAACAGCCCAATACCCATGAAGCGGACACTCCAATAACTCTGGCCAATCAGGCGCTGCAGGACGGAAATGTCCTGGGTACCGGTGGACAGCAGCGAGTATCCCTGCCAACAGAGCACCAAGCCGGCCAAGGCCAAAAAGCCCAGGAAGATGGAGGCCGATGTGCGCTCCCAGAAGAAACCGCGTTCCTTGACCACCGCCATCACCGCGTCCAGGTGACTGCGGTAGGCTCGCATTTTCGATGAACCACGGCGCAGCATACAGGAACCATACTCCGCACCACCGCTCACCGCAATGTGAGGTCCCTTGAGCTGGCCATTGGGTATACGTCACGCCAGCCAGTTTTTTTACACAGCGGGCGTTGAGAAAATGCCGGAAATGCGCTTAATACAACGTCATTTGTTCCCGCTCGGACCCTGCTTCGCTCTCCTGGACCGGCATGCCCCATTCAAAGCTGGTCAATCTGAACCAATTCGCTGCTCCTCCGTGTCTCCGTGACCTCAGGGCACCTCTATAAACTCAGGTCGAGCCAGGCGCAGACGATTTTTGGTCCTGCCAAGGCGCTGGGGCCGAAGGAAGAGCAGGGCTATTTCGAGGTTCCAGCAACGCAGGCAGGGCCGGAAAGCGCAAGTCTGGCGAAGTGCCTGAGTTTTTAGCGGTGCCCATCAGATATTCTGCCAAAAAGACCATGCTCCCGAAGGCACCAGTTCCTGGCTCTTCGCAGCCGGCCGGCGGGGGCTCTGAGGAAAGCCTCCGTTTTGTGGGTCATGGCCAAATCCCTTGGGGCCTTGCGATCGACTGGATGTTAGATAATGTTAGAATTAACAAAAGGTAACACGCCAGTCCCATGCTCGCCACCGAACGTCACGCCGAACTCCGCCGCCTGGCCGAAGCACAAGGCACGATCATCGTGTCGGAGGTCGCCCGCAACTGGAACGTCTCAGAAATGACCATTCGCCGCGATCTGCGGGAACTGGAGCAAGAGGGTGTGGTGGCGCGGGTCCACGGTGGCGCAGTGGCTGGCGATCACTTGCGCTGGCGCGCCCGCCTGGACCGCTACGGCCACGAGAAGGCCAAGGCCGTCGCCAAGGTCATCGATCGCCTGCCGCAGCGCGGCTGCATTTACCTGGATGGCTCGACCACCATCTACACCCTGATCGAACGCATCGACAGCAAGACCGTGCTCAAGGTAGTGACCAACAACGTCGACACCTTCCAGCGCCTGAACATCTGCCGGCACATCGAACCCATCCTGATCGGCGGCAACCACAACCGCGAAACCGACAACTTCATCGGCCCGCTGGCACGCTTGTGCCTGAATCATCTCAGCTTTGATGCTGCCTTCTTCAGCAGCTACGGTGTGCAAGCCGACCTGGGCACCGTGGAGCCCAGCCTCGATGACGCCGAGATTAAACAGATCGTGTGCGAGCGCAGCCGCGCCATCCACATTGCGGTCAACCACGAAAAACTGGGCCGCCCAGCCTCGGCGGTGTGGACCGCGCCAACCGACAAGACCACTTTCTCCACTGATTTGGCTCCTGCTGATGATCGGCTGGATCCCTTCCGAACCTTTTTCGCGACCATACTGTAGAGGATTCCATGGCGACACCTGTGATCATGCCCCAAGCCGGCAACTCCGTGGAGAGTTGTCTGATCGTGCAATGGCTAAAAACCCCCGGCGACCGCGTCAGCGAGGGCGAAGCCCTCTGCGAAATCGAAACCGATAAGAGCACCATGGAGGTCGAAGCCCCGACGGCTGGCACCCTGGTGGCCACATTCTTTGACGCAGACGAGGATGTGGCGGTAAAGACCGCCATTGCCGCTATCGGCGAGGCCGGCGAAGACGTTTCCGACCTGGCACCGCAGGGTGCAGGCACCCCCCCCACTGGTGATGCACCAGTCACCACAGCAGCCAGCCAGCCGGTCACACCGGCACCGGCGGCCAGCGCTCCAGCCAGCCGGCCTACCCCCGGTGCCGGTGTCAGCCCCCGAGCGCAGCACCTGGCCGCCGAACGCGGCCTCGACCCCAGCAACCTGGCCGGCACCGGCCCTGGCGGCCGGGTGATTGAACGCGACGTGCAGGCGGCCATCGCGGCCGGCCCGACCCTCTCTCCGGCAGCACGTGCCGCCGGCGGCCTTGCCCCGGCCAGCGGCTCTGGCATTGGTGGCCGGGTGCTGGCTGCCGACATGCAAGCCGCCGGCAGTGCCACCCCAGCGGCAACAGCCGAACCTGGCACCATCACTCAGGTACCAGTCAAGGGCATCCGCAAGGTGATCGCCGAGCGCATGCGCCAAAGCCTAGGCAGCACCGCCCAGTTGACCCTGAATGCTTCGGCCGCTGCCAGCGCCATGCAGGCCTTTCGCGCCAAGATCAAGCTCCAGGGCGAGGCCCTGGGTCTGCCCAACATCACCCTGAACGACATGATCCTGTACGCCTGCGCCCGGACCCTGCCCAGGCACCCGCAGGTGAATGCGCATTTCTGCGGAGATCACATCAAGCAATTCAGCGATGTGAACCTGGGCGTGGCGGTCGATACGGAACGCGGCCTGATGGTACCGGTGCTACCGCAGGCGCAGCGCATGTCTCTGGCTCAGATCGCCAGCACCTTCAAGCCCTTGGCCAAGGCCGCCCAAGCCGGTTCCATCAGCCCGGACCAGCTGCAGGGCGGCACCTTTACCATCACCAACCTCGGCGCCCTGGGCGTGGACCACTTCACGCCAGTTCTGAATGCACCGGAAGTGGCGATCCTCGGCGTTGGTGGCATCCAACCGCAACCGCGTCGTCAAACCGATGGCAACATCGATTTCGTCGACTGCCTCGCCCTGTCCCTGACCATCGACCACCAAGCCCTGGACGGCGCTCCCGCCGCCCGCTTCCTGGCCGATCTGGTCCAAGCCCTAGAACAATTCGACCTGCTGCTGGCGGCGTAAAAAAGGAATACGATAGACATGGAATACGATCTGATCATCCTCGGCGGCGGCCCCGGCGGTTACGTCGCCGCGGAACGCGCTGGCGAACGCGGCAAAAAAGTCTTGTTGATCGAGCAGGAACACCTGGGCGGCGTCTGTCTGAACTGGGGCTGCGTACCCACGAAAACCCTGCTGAATAGCGGCAAGACCTTTTACAACGCCCAACACGGCGAGACCCTCGGCGTGCTGGGCGGCAATTCCCTACGCTTCGACTTTGCGCAAGCGCAAAAACGCAAGCAGGATATTATCGACGGCCTGCGCAAGGGCGTTGCCGGCTTGATGAAAAAAAACAAGGTCACGGTGGTAAACGGCCGGGGGCATCTGCTGGACGCACAAACCGTCCAGATAAACGACACCAGCTACCAAGGGCAAAGCATCCTGATCTGCACCGGTTCGCGTCCGGCCAAACCACCGATTCCCGGTATTGACGGCAGCAACGTGGTGGATTCCACCGGTTTGCTGGCGCAGGAGGAGCCACCTGCCAGCCTGGCCATTGTCGGCGGCGGCGTGATCGGCTGCGAATTCGCCTGTTTCTTCGCCCAGATCGGCGTCCCGGTCACGGTTGTGGAAATGCTGCCAGAGATCTGCCCCGGCATTGATGCCGACCTCAGCAACATGCTGCGGCAGCAATTGGAGAAGAAGGGCGTCGCCTTCCACTGCGGTGCCAAAGTCCAGGCCATCGACGACATGGGGCTGCAAGTGGAAACCAGCAAAGGCCAGCAGCGCATCGACGCCACGTTGGTCCTGGTCTCCACTGGCCGGCTACCGAACATCGAAGATATCGGCCTGGAAGCCGCTGGCGTTGCCGTCGACAAACGACGCATCGTCATCGACGACCACTGCCGCACCAACATCCCCAACATCTACGCCGCTGGCGATGTCACTGGCAAAGCACTCCTGGCGCACGCCGCCAGCCGCCAGGGGGAGGTGGCGGTAGACCATCTCTGCGGCGGCAGCCAGCGTATGCGCTACCACGCCATCCCCGGCGTGGTCTACACCAGTCCGGAAGTAGCCTGCGTCGGCATCAGCGAAGCCGAGGCCAAGAAAAAAGGTCGCAACATCCTGGTTGCCAAAACCCCATTGGCCGCCAGCGGCCGTTTCCTGGCGGAAAACACCGACCCGCGCGGCCTGTTGAAGGTGATCGTCGATGCCGACACCCGCGCCATCATCGGCATGCACATGATTGGCAACCTGGCTTCCGAAATCGTCCACGCCGCCACCACCATGATCGAAGCGGAACTCCGCAGCGACGAAGTCACCGAACTCTGTCTCGCCCACCCCACCGTCGGCGAACTCCTGAAAGACTGTCTCTTCCAACTGCACTGACGACGCCAAGACGAATCGGATCGTTGCAGGTCTCTATTCCCGCAAAGGACCCCAATCATGCCGAAATGCCAACCCATTCTCCCCAGCGAGGTCCGCAAGTCGGACACCATCAGCATCCTCGATATTCCGGTCAACCAGTATAGCGATAGTCTGGAAAAAGCCCGCAGCCGGCATGGCGATGCGACACTGAAGCAGATCCTGCACGACATGCAGTTGATCCGCGAATTCGAGAGCATGCTCGATCAGGTCAAAAAAGAAGGCCACTACCAGAGCCTGGAATACAACCACAAGGGCCCGGCACACCTGTCCATTGGCCAGGAGGCCGCCGCCGTGGGCATGGCCTTCACCCTGTCACCCGAAGACCATATTTTTGGTTCGCACCGCTCCCACGGTGAGATCCTGGCCAAGGGCATGTCGGCCATCCGACATCTGGATGACGACAGCCTGCTGCACATCATGAAGAGCTTCATGGATGGCCAAATCCTGAAGATTGTCGAAAAAGGCCACGACGGTTCGATCAAGGACCTGGCCATCGACTTCCTGGTCTACGGCTCTTTGGCCGAGGTCTTCGGCCGCGGCACCGGCTTCAACCAGGGTCTGGGCGGCAGCATGCACGCCTTCTTCACGCCCTTTGGCATCTACCCCAACAACGCCCTGGTGGGTGGCTCGGCCGACATCGCTGCTGGCGCTGCGCTGTACAAGCGCGTGAACCGGAAAGACGGCATCGTCATTGCCAATATCGGCGATGCTTCCATGGGCTGTGGTCCGGTCTTTGAAGCGCTGAATTTTTCCAGCATGGACCAGTACACTACCCTCTGGGACGAAGCACATCAGGGCGGCTTGCCGATCATCTTCAACTTCTTCAATAATTTCTATGGTATGGGTGGCCAGACCGCTGGCGAAACCATGGGCTACGGCCTGGTGGCCCGCATCGGCGCTGGCCTGAATCCCGATGCCATGCACGCCGAGCGTGTCGACGGCTACAACCCGCTGGCAGTGATCGACGCCGTCGAGCGCAAACGTCAGATCATCGAAGAACGTCGCGGCCCAGTGCTGCTGGAGACCATGACCTACCGCGTCTCTGGCCACTCACCCTCAGATGCCAGCTCCTACCGCAGCAAGGAAGAGATCGACGCCTGGCGCGAGGCCGACGCCATCCAGGCCTACGCCGACGAACTCTGCAGTGGCGGCGTTCTCAACCAACAGGCAGTCGACGAGCAGGACGGTCAACTGAAAAAACGTATCTTCGCCGCGTATCAGAAAGCCATCGATCTGGACATCAGTCCGCGCATTACCGCCGAGCGCGTTGGCGAGTTGATGTTCTCGAACCGCAGCGTGGTCAGCTATGCACCCGAACGCGAAGCGGACATGAGCTGTAGCCGCGACGAGAACCCCCGCTGCAAGCAGCTGGGCCGCAAGATCCGCAGCGCCACCAAAGATGGCAAGCCGGTTCCCAAAACCAAATTGTTCCAACTGCGCGACGGCATTTTCGAGGCCATGCTGGCCGCTTACGAGCGCGATGCCAGCATGTGCGCCTGGGGTGAGGAAAACCGCGACTGGGGCGGCGCTTTCGCCTGCTACCGTGGCCTCACCGAAGCGGTGCCCTACCATCGCCTGTTCAACAGCCCCATTTCCGAAGCCGCCATCGTCGGCGCTGGCGTCGGCTATGCCCTGGAAGGCGGTCGTTGCGTCGCCGAGCTGATGTATTGCGACTTCATGGGCCGCGCCGGTGATGAAATATTCAATCAGATGGCGAAATGGCAGAGTATGTCTGCGGGCGTGCTGGACATGCCGCTGGTCCTGCGGGTATCAGTCGGCGCCAAATACGGCGCCCAACACAGCCAGGACTGGACCGCCATCGTCAACCACATTCCGGGGCTGAAGATCGCCTTCCCGGCCACGCCCTATGATGCCAAGGGCCTGTTGAACGCGGCCCTGATGGGCTCCGACCCGGTGATCTTCTTCGAAAGTCAACGCCTGTACGACATTGGCGAGGAATTTGAAACCGAGGTTCCCGAAGGCGATTACACAGTTGAATTCGGCGTCCCGGCCAAACGCCGCGACGGTGCCGACATCACCATTCTGACCATCGGTGCCACCCTGTACCGGGCCCTGGAAGCAGCCGACGAGCTGGCACAGAAATATGGTTTGCAGGCCGAGGTCTGGGACGCCCGAACCATCAACCCCTTCGACTACCAGCCCATTGTCGACAGCATCAAGAAGACCGGCCGCATCGTCCTGGCCGGCGACGCCTGCGAACGCGGCAGCGTGATGCAGAGCATGGCTGCCAACCTGAGCCGCTACGCCTTCGATTATCTGGACGCACCGCCGGCGGTAGTCGGCAGCCGCAACTGGATCACTCCCTGTGCCGAAATGGAAGACGCCTTCTTCCCTCAGGCCAGCTGGATCATCGACGCCATTCACGAGCAGCTCCTGCCTCTGGACGGCCACATCCCGATGAGCAACCAGTGCAACGCGGAAAGTCTGCGCCGAAACAAGCAGGGCATCTGATTACAGATACGCTTATTATTCGACCAACGGGGCCCTCAGAAGTCGAAAAAGCCCGGAGCGCCACCGAAAAATGCCCGCGCAGCGGGCACGTCGCGACGGCGGAGCGTAGGGGTGTGCGACGGACGTCGCGAGGGGGCAGCGCCCCCCTCCAAACCTCCCCGGCTTCGCGCCGCTGCGTGGCTTGAACGGGCGCTGTGAGGGACCCGTCAACCTTGGCCCGATTCGCCAAACCTTTGCGCCTCTGCGAGAGACTCCTCCCCGTAGGGCCTGAGTAGAAGCTGAGCCCGCAAAAACTTCGAGCAGAAAAAATTGTTTTTGCGGGCTCAGCTTCTGGGGTCCGAGGGGCTTGCCCCTCGATGTAAGAGCCGAAAACCGGGCGCCGACCGATACGATTGAACCCGTGGGCTCCGGGCGGCGCCCGGTTTGTAAGCTGAGCCCGCAAAAACTTCGAGCAGAAAAAATTGTTTTTGCGGGCTCAGCTTCTGGGGTCCGAGGGGCTTGCCCCTCGATGTAAGAGTCAAAACCGAGCGACAGGCCCTGAAAGACGACCTGGGACAAGGGCTGTTCACCATTGGCGTCGGCTTTTGATTCCTTGCCTCGATCGCATCGAGCCGATCGAATGCGCTTATGGCGCAACACATCCGTCTTCGTGACGTCGCCGAGCGGCTTGGCTGCTCGGTGGCTGCGGTCAGCAAGATCCTCAACCACTCGCGTACCAGCGCGGTGGTCGGCGAAGACCTGGCCGATCGGATCCGCACCGCCGCCCTGGAGCTGGGCTACCGGGTCAATTACCACGCCCAAGTGCTGAACCATGGCCGCAGCGGCACCATTGGCGCCCTACATCCACCGCGTCCGGCGCATGTCTTCTGGGCCCAGATCCTGGCCGGTGCCCATGTCGGCGCCTGCCAGCGGCAGCACCGCTTGCTGCTGCTAAGCGATCCGGCCGACGCCCTGGAAGCCTGGCAGCAGCAACGAGTCGACGCCGTGGTCATCCCCTGGGCCTTTTTCGCCGACGAACTGGACGACCTGCGCCAGGCCCAGGTGCCGATGATCGCAATCCACGGCGAACAACCCGTGGACCTGCCGGGCGTCTGCATCGACACCCGCGCCGCCATCGAACAGGCCGTGGCAAGGCTCGCCGCCGCCGACCACCGGCGTCTGGTTTGGATCCATCCGGTGGTCGATGGTGAACGCATCGACCAAACTCGCTTCGCCCACCTGCAAACCGCCTGCTGGCAACACGACATCGGTATCAGCCAGTGGCCGCATATCATCGACGACCACGACAACATCGATCTACGCACCGACGAGTTGGCACGTATGCTGTCAACAAACTGGCGCAACGATCCCTGCGACTGCCTGGTCTGTTTCAACGAACGCATGGCCCTGGCCGTCTATAGCCTGCTGGCCGATCAAAATCGCCGCATCGGCATCGACAGCAGTGTGCTTGCCTTCGATGACGTGATCGCCCCCCTCTTCCATCCGGGCCTGAGCACCATCGCCACCGACCTGGACCAGGTCGGCTCCACCGCCGTCCACCGCGCCATCGACCTGGCCGCCAGCGGCAATGTGCCGCCCGTCAGCGCCATCCCGGCCCGCTTGATCCAGCGGGCCTCGCTGCGACCCGAGCACGGCGCCGCGTGATGGACCCGGCCCCTTCCCGACGCAAACCTGTTGGGCTTGAAAAATACAGGTAATCGGATTTCCAGGGTGTCATGTCCCAAGAAACCGGCTTCCCCAGCGGGGTTAGGGTGCGGAAAGAAATAAAGGCAGCAGATCGCGCAGAGATTTTGTCGATCCTTCAAGGCGCGAAGAG
>CAYONM010000040.1:0-5241 GCA_964405325.1 uncultured candidatus Brocadiaceae bacterium
CCCGCTTCGCGGGCATTTTTCGGCGCGCTTCGCGCATTATCGCCGAAAAACCGCCACTCGGTCGGACGGCTTCGCGCCTGGACGCGCTCGCTCGCTTCGCCTGGTTCCACCCGAATTCGACCTCTGAGGGACCCGTCCTTAAGGGGACCTCTATAAACTCAGGCACTTCGCCAGACTTGCGCTTTTCGGCCCTGCCTGCGTTGCTGGAACCTCGAAATAGCCCTGCTATTCCTTCGGCACCAGCGCCTTGGCAGGACCAAAAATCGTCTGCGCCTGGCTCGACCTGAGTTTATAGAGGTGCCCTTAACGGTCCTTGTCCGGATCCGGCAGCTTCGCCCAGGCGGCCTCGTGGTCCACCCGTTCAGCCTTGGTCCACAGGTGATCCAGCTGGTAGTAGTCGCGCAGCTCTTCGGTAAAGGAATGCACCACCACACTAAAGCAATCGATCAGAAACCACCCCGCATCACCCTCCACCGGACTATGCGCAATCCCATGGCGTTTGCAGAAATGGTAGACCTCGTCCACCAGGGTGTTGGCCTGGCGCTCTGATCGGCCATTGCCGATCACCACGTAGTCGTACAAACAATACTCCTCGGTGATCCGCAAGACGGTCAACTGCTCGGCACCTTTGTCGTACATCTTTCGGGCCGCATGCAGGGCCAGATCTCGCGATTCAACATCCATGGCCGGGAGGCTAGCGAGACGTACCCCAGTCACAAGAACACCAACCGGCAGCAGCTTGACCACCATTGGCAAGCCTCCTGTGGTCCGTTGCCGCAAACCACTTTCGGGGCACCTCACCGGCCTTGGTGACGGTCGACACCGCTGCGCAACGGATTTCAGGTCCGTTCCCAGCGACAACAAGAGCTGCGCTGCGCACCAGGTGCCACCGTCGAATTATAAAGCCATCCCAAACAGGAACTTGCAGCTGCCGCCAAGTCGGCATTCTCGGCGCAGGTCGAAACGTTTGTCGAGTATCGGGATTGAATCAGCCAGCCAGGCCATGGCTCGGCCTGCGGTGGTTGCACGAACGGGGAAACGGGAGCTATACTTACCAATCTCCGTCAGCAGCTTGCCGTCAGCACCGGACACCAGGTCGCTTGAATCGAGGAAGGGTCTTCAGCATGGATGCGCCACCGCCGTCCTCCGAACACGATCCCCAAGATCCGCCCGAAAGCGATTTCGAGACCGACAGCGACAGCTCACCGGCGCTCCAGCCCATTACCCCCTTCTTCGACGACGACGAGGAACAGCCCCAGCAAGTGACGCCGCTGCAGATCGACAGCGGTGCCCTGACCCACAATCAGACCGAAGCCCTCGAGCCTTCCATCGCCGGCATCAAACCGCGCCAACGGCAGGATTCCCAGCCCAAACTCGAACCACCGATCACCACCACCAGCCGTCGTCGCGCCAGCGAACGACAGGCCAAGGAGCGCAAACAAACCCAGGAGCACGTCACCGCACTGGTGGCACTGAGTGACAGCGCTGCCCAAGAGCATCGCATCGACGCCGAACTGCACGTCGATGAAATCCTCAGTCAGATCAGCGAACTGCCGCCGGCTGCGCGCACCCAATTGCGGCAGCGTCTGTTGGACTACGTCGGTCCGTTGGAAGAGAGCTCCTATGGTGTCCGCTACCTGCTCCAGACCATCGTCCGTTTCGTCGAGCGCACCACGCCGCCAAGCACCGGCAACGCCGATCATGATGAACAACAAGCGGAGCACACCCAAGCGCTGACGACCCTGAAACACTACCTCAGCGGCGATCGCCGCGAGGCCATGGCCCAAGCGACACGTGCCTTGAAAGTGGTGATTCGCGAGGTGGAAGGCCTGCGACAGCGCTACACCCTGCTGCAGGAGACCAACGCCAAGGCCTACTCGGCGCTCAACGTCAACGAGCACGAACTGGCGATCATGCGGACCCGCCACGAACGCCTGCTGGCTGCCATCAGCCACTGCGCTGCGGCGGTCGACGAACGCGCCAAGCAGCTGCTGAACGATCGTCGATCAGACGCCCTGCAGCGAGTCAACGCCGCCGAAAACGTGATCTTCAGCCTCGCCCAGCATGCCGATCAGGGCCAAGACAACGATCGCCTGCGTGAATTGGAAGAGACCCTCGCCGAACGCGACCGACAGGTCACCAAGCTTCGCGATCAGGCCGCCGACCTCGAAGACCGCATGCGCGACATCGGCGAGCGCCACGCCAAGAACACCGAAAGCGACCCGATCGCCCAAGAACGCATCCGCAAACTGGCCTCCGATCTCGCCCTGGCTACCAGCCGCGCTGACGACCAGCACCTGCAGCTGCAACGTCTGGAACAACAATACGATGCCGAGCGCGCCGAACTGGCCAAAGAACGCGACGCTGCCCGCCTGGAAGCCGATCGCATGGCCGAACAACTGGGCGGTCTGTCGGTTCAGGGGGACGAACTGGCGACCCTGAAGGCCCGCACCGCCGAAATGGCCCGACTCCGCATCGAATGCGATCAACTCACCGAGCAGCTGCAACGCCAAGCAAGCCAACTGACCGACCTGCAGGACGATATCACCACCAAAAGTCACCAACTGCAGGACGCCATCGACGAACGCGATCGCCTCCACGCCGAATTCCAGTCCCTCCGCGAGCGCCTGGAGACCCAGGAAAACCAGCATGCGCAAGCCGGTGTACTCAGCTCGCAACAGCAGGAGAGCTTCGCAGCGGAACGCCAAAGCCTGGCAGACCAGCTGCAGCAGAGCCGCGAAGAAATGGAAGCCGCGCAAGCGCTAGCCACCGAACGCGAAGACGAATTGCAACAGCTCCGGCGGCAATTGGACGAACGCGACACCGATCTGGCCGTGGTCCGACAGCAACTCGCCGATACCGAAGCCGAACGTGAATGGCACGTCGAAACCCTGGCTGAACGCGATCGCGAGCTGGAAGAGCTCCGGCAAAACCAGAGCGACGATGCCGAATCGCTGCAGCAGCAGCTGACCCAGGCTCAATCCCAATGCGAACAGGTCCAGCAGCACCTGACCAGCCAACAACAGGAGCTGGACGCACTGACCCATCAACGTGACGCCACTGCCGAACGCGAACAGGCGCAGCTGGAAGCCGTCGCCAACCTGCAGGAACGGGTCAAGGAACTGCTCGCTGGCAACAGTGAACTGCAGGAACAGCTGGTCGAAGCCCAGCGGGCCCTGGGCCAGCAGGAACAGACCGCCGCCCAAGCCACCGAACGACTCCATGCCCAAGCCGCCGAGCAGGAACGCCTGCAGCAGCTGGAAGGGCAACTGGCCAGCCAGGCCAGTGACCTGGGCGATCGCAACCAGGAACTGGAGCAAATTCGCAACCAACTGACAGAGCGCAGCCAGGAACTCGATCGACTGCAGGCCGAACTGGACGCACAAAACGAGGAACTGGCCACCATCCGCGCCGAACGCGACGCTGAACGCGAGCGCAACAACGGCCTGGAAACCGACCTGGCGCATGCCCGTGAGCTCCGCCAAACCAGTAATGAAGAAACCGAGAACCTGCGTGCCGAACGCGAACGGCTGCACGCCGAGCTGAATGACCACCACCAGCAGGCCACCGACCGCCAGCAAAACCTCCAGGAGCAATTGGACCAGATCCAATCGCAACTGCAGCAAACCGGCGAACAGCGCGACCAGCTGCAATCCGATCTCGACCTGGCCCGGCAAGACGCTGGCGAGCAAGTCCAGACCGCCTTCGCCGAACGCAACCAGATCGCCGCGGAACACGCGCAACTGCAGCAACAACTGCAGGAGCTCCAGCAACAACGAGAGCAGAGCCAAGCCGAAGCCGAACAGCTGCAGCAGGCCCAAGCCGAACTCCAACAGCGTTATCAGGACTTGGACCAGGAGCTGACCAGCACCCGCGAGGGCCGGGTGGCGACGGCAAGCGAACTGGCGCGCCTGCAGGAGCAGCAGAGCACACATGCTGATGCCGTCAGTCAGCTGGATGCCGAACGCGACGAACTGGATACCCATCGCCAAGAGCTGGATGCTCGCCAGACCCGACAGGACGAACGCGCCAACGAGCTGGAACAACGCGACCAGGCGCTGACCCGTCTGCAGCTGGAATTGGATCAGCAGGTTGACCAGCTCCGCGAAGCCGAAACCCGACTCGCCAAGGAACAGACCGAGTTCCAACAGGCGCGCATCGAGTTGCAGGAACACGAGCAGCAACTCAGCCAGGAACGCCAGAACCTGGAAACCTGGCGCGCCGAGCTCACGCGCCAGCAGGATGAGACCCAGTCTCAGCTGCAACTGGCCGACGCCTCGGCCGAGGAGTTGCAGCAACGCTTGAACCAGCTGCAGGCCCAGCTGGAGCAGGCCCAGCTGGAGCACCAAGAACGTACCGAGCAGCTGCAGGCCGAACTGACTCAGCAGCAACAGCAACTGGCCGAACAAGGCAGCACCATCGCCGAGCGCGACGCCAGCCTGGCCGAACGCGAGCAGCAGCTGGAAACGCTTCGCTGCGATCAGCAGGAACAGCAACAGGCTCACGACGAGGCACTGCAGCACAGCCAGGATCGCTTCGACGAGCTGAGCGACGAATCCGAACAGCAGCACCAGACCATCGAAGACCTACAGGCCCGCTTGGCCGACACCGAGTACCGTGCCAACGAACTGGACCGCAGCCTCCAAGAACGCGACGAACTGCTGATCAGCCGTGATCAGGAGCTGGAACAGCTGCGCAGCGAACTGGCTCAGGAACGTGACGAACACGGCCAGAGCCTGTCACAACTGGAGGCCGATCTCGCCGACAGCCAGCAGGACGCCGAGCTGCTGAAACAGGATCGTGATCAGCAACGCCAGCGGGTCGACGAATTGGATGCCCAGCTCAACGAGCTGCAGCAGGAATTCGGCCAGCAGCGCGACACCTGGCAACAGCAACAGACCGAGATCGACGCGAACCAGAGCGATCTCCAACAGCAATTAGATCAGCGCGAACAGCACCTTCAGGAACTGGAAACCCAGCTCGACGACAGCCACGGCCACATCCAAGAACTGGAAGCCCAGCTCGGCGACAGCCATGGCCACATCCAAGAACTGGAAGCCCAGCTCGACGAAGCCCAACAACAGGTGCAGGAGCGCGACGCTCAGCTCGCCGACAGCCACGGCCGCATCCAAGACCTGGAAGCCCAGCTCGGCGAAGCCCAACAACAGGTGCAAGAACGCGACGCTCAGCTCGCCGACAGCCACGGCCGCATCCAAGACCTGGAAGCCCAGCTCGGCGAAG
>CAYONM010000040.1:5341-20773 GCA_964405325.1 uncultured candidatus Brocadiaceae bacterium
AAGCCCAGCTCGGCGAAGCCCAACAACAGGCGCAGGAACGCGACGCCCAGCTCGCTGAAGCTCACACCCACCACCAGGACCTGGAGCAGCAACTCGGCCGAGCCCATCAGACCAGCCAGGACCTGAACGGACAGCGCGACCAACAACAGACACGCATCGCCGAACTGGAGCAGCAGCTGGGCCAAAGCCACAGCCGCGCCGAAGAGCTGGAGCAACAGCTCTACGACAGCCGCGCCCGGGTGGTGGAAATCGAGCAACAGCTGGAAGAAAGCCAACAGGCGAACGACGACTTGGCGAGTCAGCTCGACCTGCTGCGCGAAGAGCACGGCCACCAGACCCGGACCTGGCAAAAACAGCAGGCTTCCGAGCAGGAGCGCCAGGCCGAACTGTTGGAGCGCAGCCAGGAGCTGGCTGCCGCCCTGGCCAACGAGCAGCAGCGCGCCCAAGAAAGCCAAAACGCCCTCCGCCAGCAGCTTGCTCGCATTGAGGAGCAACGCCTGCAAGAAGCCCGCCAGGCGGAAGAGGAACGTCTGGTCCTGGAAGAAGCCATCGACCACGCCAAACAGCAACGGCGCGAGGCAACCGAACGCGCCGACCGGCAGTGGCAGGCCCGCGATGAGCAGGTCGCCGCCCTGGGCGAGCTGGCCGAAACCCTGGCCGCCAGCAGCCTGGTGGCCGCCGATGGCGCCGAACATGCCGCCGCCAGCGATCGTCTGTCGGCCGCCGCCGCCGCCCTGCGCGCCGCCGCCGCCGCGCTTTCGAGCCTGGACGAACACGGCAACGATCTCGAAGCCGTTCGCGCTGCCCGTGCCAGCAGCTCAGCCGCCCTGCAAGAGGTCCAAGCCGCACTCCACGATCAACTCGCGACCATTCCCGGTCGCAGCCGCGAGTTGCTGCAACGCGACCAGGATGTCCGCGACCTGCGCCAACGCCTGGACGAGGTCAGCGAACAGCTGGCCGAAGAGGAAGAACGCGGCATCGAAGCCCGCGCCGAAGTCGAAGCAATGGACCAGCAGCTGCGTGCCCTGGAACACGAACACCAGGACCTGGAACAGAGCCACCAACAGGCCGAAGACGAAATCACCCGCCTGAATCAAGCCGAAGAGACCCTGCGCCTGGATGCCGAACGCGCCAGCCAGGAAGCGGCCGCCCAGCAGGCCGCCTTGAGCCAGCAACTGGCCAGCGCCCAGCAGCAGAGCGACCAACTGCAAGAGGCCCTGGCCGGGGCCCGAGACAGCGCCGATGGGCGGGCCACCACCATCGCCGAACTACGCCAATTTGTGCGCCGATTACTGCCCTTGCCGGCCGCCATCCAGACCAGCCCTGACGCCGACGAGCTGCTGAGCGAACTCAGCGCTCGCTGGGGCGAGGACGACGTCGAAGATGAAGACCTGCTCAGCGCCTGGCATCGCAGTCTCGATGCCGCCGCCAGCGAGCTGCATCAGCTACGCGAAGCCCTGACCCAGGCCGACCAGCGCTTGCAGGCACAGGAACAGCAGCTGCACACCGAAATCGAGCGCAGCAGTCAACGGCAGCAGGAACTGGAAGCAAATCACCAGCGCGCCGAGCTGCTGGACCAGAACCTGCACGACCTGCGCCAGGAACACGAGCAGCTGAGCGCCGAGCAACAGCAGCGGGCGCACGAGCTGCATCAGCTACGCCAAGACCTGGCGGCGCATCAGGCCGACCTGGCCAGCGCTCGCGACCGCCTGGCCCAGCAAGACGACGAGCTGCAACAAGCCGCCGAGTTGTACCAACGCCACCAGAACACGCTGGCCGAACTGGACCAGCACCGCCACCGGGCCGAACACGCCGAAGGCGGCTGCCGCGCCCTGCTGGCCGCGGTCCGCAATCTGACCGCCGACACCGCCGCCGGCCTGGACTCCCTCGGCCTGCTCAGCCAGGGCGCCAGCAAGCGCTTCACCCGCAGTACCATGCATCTGGACCAGGCTGCCCAGAGCAGCGAGCCGGTCGCTGCCGTAGACGTGGGCCGCCAGCTCTGCGAGCAACTGGACGAGCAGATCGCCGAAGCCGGCGAAGTCCTCCGACAAGAACGGAACGACCGTCTGGCCCAGGAACAGCGCCTGCGCATTCTGCACGACGAGCACGCCGCCACCCAGCTGCAGGTCGACGAGCTGCAGCAACAGCTGCAGGCACGCGACCAACGCCTGGCCGAGACCGAAGCACTATTGGCGCAAGTGCCAGAACTGCGGCAGCAGCTGGCCGCCACCCAGGCCGAACACGAACAGCAGCTGGCCCAGCAGCAGCAGATGCTGCGCCAAGTCCAGGCCGCCCTTGAAGAACAACGCGCTCGTTCCATCGAACTGGAACGTCAGCTGCACGAGCAACACGATCAGCAGCAGGCTCAGCAGCAACAACTGGAACAACAGTACCAGGCCAGCCTGGAGACCATCGACGAGCTTTCTTCCCGCCTCGAAGCCGAACAGGCCGCCGCCGCCAAGCGCAGCGAAGATCTGCAAAAGGTGATCGACGATCGCGACACCGGGGTGCAACAGCTGCAACAACAGCTGGATCTGCTGCGCGGCGAGCGGGTCGAGAGCCTGGGCCTGGAATCGCGCATCGAGACCCTGGACAGCAAGCTTCAGGAAGCCAACTGCGAAATCGCCCGCCTGCGCGCCGCCGCACGCGAGGATCCCGATGCCATCACCCCAGAAGCCCTGGACGAAGCTCGCCGCAAACGCGACGACTTCGCCCGTCGGGTGCAGGCGATGGAGCGTTCCTTGGCCAGCGAACAAGCCCGCGTCGCCAGCCTACAACGCAGCCACAAACAACAGCAGACCACCTGGGAGGGCCGGCTGGAAGCCGCCGATGCCGAACTGTCCCAGACCCGTTTGGAACTCGACCGCCACAAGTCCGAAATCCGCCGTCTCCGCAAAGAGCTGGTGGGCGCCCAGGCCCGCGTCCGCAGCATGAGTCAGTCCGATTAGGGCCATTTCCCCACGAAGGATCGCAGCATGGTCAAACGCAAGAACAGCCCCCGTAAAGAGCCCGAACTCGGCCTCGATGAACTCCGCCTGCAGAGCGACAACCAGCTGACCGCCGTTCGCGAAGCCCTGGCCCAAGCCCAGACCGCGCACCAGGCCCTGACTGGCGTGCAGCAACAACTCAGCAGCCAGGAACAGGCGACGCTCAGCCGCCTGGAGTCCGAGTTGGCCGAAGCCGTGCAGGTCGGTGATACAGCGCGCGACCAGGTCAGCGAGCTGACCAACACCGCCGCCGACACCGGTCGCGAGGTCAAAGGTGCCCTGAAAGCCCTACGCAGTCTGGCCAGCGGCCTGCGCGCCATCCCGGACCCACTCAAACCCCTGCAGGACGACGACACCGACGCCGAGCTCCAAGCCGCCACCGACACTGTCACCGAGCTGATCGACAACAAAGCCGGTCTGCCTACCGACTTGGCCGGCATGACCCCGGCCCTGGCCGCTCTACGCGAGCTGGTCGATCACCTGCAAGCGCGCGTCAAACTCCAAAGCAACCGGGTCAAACTGCTGCGGAAGCACCTGGGCGAAGTCCAAAGCGACAAGAGCAGCCTAGAAGACGAGCGCGAGCAGTTGCTGACTTGCGGTGCCGACACCGAGCAAGCCCTCGACGCCACCAGCAGCGAACTGGAGCAAGCGCGCGCCGAATTGGCCAATCTGCAGGAAGAACTCGAGCAGACCCAGACCGCCGCCCAACAGGCCGAGCAGGACCACACCGACGCCCTGGCCGAAGCCGATGGTCGGCAGGAAGAGCTGGAAGACCGGCTCCAGGCCAGCGAAAGCCGGGCTGACGACCTGGACACCCGCCTCGGCAGCCTCCGCGACCTGGTCGTCAAATCCGAACGCGCTCTGGTCGATCTGTCCGAAAGCCTGGTCGCCATCGCCGATGCCGACCTGGCCCGTGACGCCGAAGTCGAAAGCGCCAACCTGGGTATTCCCCGCGACGAACTCGAAGCCCTGTGCAAAGACGCCGGCGAGGAATGGGACGCCGAAGTCGACGAGCTGTTCCGCGACGATCTGGGCGAAGACATGGCCACCGCCGCCAAGAACCTGTCCGAGGCTTTGAGCGAGCGCATGCAGGCCCTGACCGACGCCGTCTTGACCAGCCGTGACCAGGTCGAACAGCTGAGCGCTGACAAAGAAGACCTGGAAGGCGAACTCGACAGCGCCCGCGACGAGCTGCGCAGCACCGAATCCGACCTCAGCCGCACCCAGGCCCAACTGGACGCCAGCCAGGCCGAAGTGGAACAGCTGAACCAGGAATACTCCGAGAAGCAGCAAGAACTCGCCACCCTGCGCGGCGAATTGGCCGACGCCCACTCCGAACTGGACGGCCTGCGGCGCAAGGCCGCCTTGGCTGACGAGCTGAAGGACCAGATGAGCCAGACCAGCGGTGAACTGGACCAGATCCGCGACCAACTGAGCAAAGCCGGCACCAGCCGCGACCAATGGGCCGAAGCCCAAGCCCGCCTGGCCCAAGGCCTGGTGGACCTGGCCACTGCCACCGACGGCGCCCTGCAAGCCGGCAAACTGAAGGTCGGCGGCCACGTCAGCCGCTTCACCAAGACCTTCCAGAAGCTGGACGAAGCCCGCACCGCCTCCGATGTGGACATGCTGCGTATCATCAAGGCCTCCATCGACGTGGTCGAGAAGTGCACCGCCCGCTTGAGCCAGATCGGCCTCGAACTGGAGAAGCGTGGCGACGATCTACAAAGCGCCCAGCAGCAGCTCACCAGTCTGCAAGCCGATGGCCAGAAAGCCCAGCACAGCCTGAGCGAACAGGCCGAACAGTTACGACACCTGAAGGCCGACAGCCAGGAACTGACCAAGGTCAGCAAACAGTTGAGCAAACTGGAAGAACAGCTGGTCAAGAAGACCCAGGCCCTGGACACCGCCGAGGCGGAGCTGAAACAACACAAGGGCATGCTACGCCAGACCCGCGCCGAGCTGGAAGAAGCTCGCGCCCGCGAGGCCGAGGTCTCCGACAGTCTCGGCTCGGAACTAGATGAACTGCGCACCCGTCTGACCAGCGAGAACACCACTCGCCGACAAACCGAATCAAATGCCCAAGACCAGCGCGAAGAGCTCGAAGCCCAGATCGCCACCCTGCAGGCCCGCTCCAGCGAACTGGAGCGTCGCCTGGACGAGCGCGACAACGAACTGGCCGACCTGCACAACCAGCTGGAAGACGCCGGTGACGCCGAAGCTCGCGCCAACGAACTGGAGGGCCGCATCAGCCGCCTGATCAACGAGCTGGATGGCAACCGCGATCGCATCCGCACCCTGGAGGCCGAGCTCACCGAACGCAGCGACAACGTCGTCCTCGAGCGCGAACTGAACCAGGTCCAGGCCGAACGCGACGCTGCCCAGGACAAGGTCCGCGACTTGGAGCGCACCCAGGCCAACGCCGCCGGCGAGGTCGCCAGCCTGCAAAGCACCAACGCCAGCCTGCAGAAAAAAATCGAAAAGGCAGTGGAACTGCACCGCCGCGAGCAAGAACAGCTGCGCGAGCGCTACGACAGCGTGGTCGAAGACAACCGCCGCATGAAGGAACAGCTCGCCGGCCTCAACGCCCGCGTCCGCTCCCTGACCAGCGTCGACTGAACCGAAAAGCTGCTCACACACACAACCCGCGACCATTTGGCCGCGGGTTGTTCCGTCTGATGGCCCTGGTCAGTATCCTGGAAATGCCTGCGAAAAGCAAAGCTGCAAGGTTTTCGAATTCCTGCAGCAGTCCTTCAGCCTCTCGAATCGCGATGAGAACAGGCCGAGCCTGGCTTCACCCCCCTGAACGGATACAAAACCGGAGCCGCCAGGCCCCGGTTTTTCCATTACCACATCACCATAAATCCGATTCCTTAGGACGTCATTTCGTCACGGCGGACTGCAGAAAATCGATGATATGTGCCGCTGCCTGTTTGCCGGCGCCCATGGCTTCGATCACGGTGGCGGCACCGGTGACGATGTCGCCGCCAGCGAAGACGCCGGGGATATTGGTCATCAGTTTGTCGTCGGTGCCGATGTTGCCGCGCTTGCTCAAGGACAATTCCGGCCAGTTCTTGGTCAGCATGGGATTGGGACCCTGACCGATGGCCTCCACCACCTGGTCCACGTCCAGGGTGAAGCGCTCGCCGGTCGGGACCGGGCGACGACGGCCGCTGTCGTCTGGCTCACCCAGTTGCATTTTTTCGCAGACCATGCCGCAGACCTGATCGTTGTCATCGCCCTGGATCTCCAGCGGGCTGGTCAACTCGCAGATCTCGATACCCTCATCCAAGGCGTGATGCACCTCCTCCAATCGCGCCGGCATTTCGGCGCGGGTGCGACGATAGACGATGCTGACCTGCTCCGCACCCAGGCGCAGCGCGCTGCGGGCAGCGTCCATGGCCACGTTGCCGCCACCGATTACCGCGGTGTGACGACCGGTCAGCACCGGAGTGTCGAAGGCGAGATCGTAGGCACGCATCAGATTGATGCGGGTCAGGAATTCATTGGCGGAATAGACGTTCTTGTAGTTCTCGCCAGGAATACCGAGAAAGACCGGCAAGCCGGCACCGGTGGCGATGAATACCGCGTCAAAGCCTTCTTCCTGCAGATAGGGCACGGTTATGGCCGTGCCGATGGGCTGCGACAGACGGATATCGACACCCAATTTCGCCAGAGTCTCGCATTCGCGTTGAACCACCGCCTTGGGCAGACGGAACTCCGGAATGCCGTACATCAGCACACCACCCAGGGCGTGCAGGGCCTCGAACATGGTGACCTGGTAACCATTTGCCGCCAATTCCGCCGCGCAGGTGATGCCGGCCGGACCGCCACCGACAATGGCGATGCGCTCCGACTTTGGTTCTGCAGGCGGCTGGACCGCATCCTTGCCCTGGGCGATCTGATAATCAGCGACAAAACGTTCCAAGCGACCGATGGCGACCGGCTCCTGTTTTTTCGCCAGGATACAGCGCTCTTCGCACTGGGTTTCCTGCGGACAAACGCGGCCGCAGATGGCAGGCAGCTTGTTGTCTTTTTTCAGATGCTCGGCAGCACCGAGGAAATCTCCCTCGGCGATCCGTTTGATGAATCCAGGAATATCCACATTCACCGGACAACCAGCAATGCAGTCTGGTTTTTTGCATTGCAGGCAACGGTCGGCTTCCACTTTGGCCATGGCCGCCGTGTAACCGAGCGCGACCTCGTCGAAATTGCTGCCGCGATACGTGGCATCCTGCTCGGGCATGGGCACGCGCTGCTTGCGCCGTTTGGCCTGCCGCTTCTTGGTGGGATGCGCGGCTCGTTCCTTGGCCGCCCCCTCTTGGCTGCGGTAGGTCTGCATACGACTCATGAACAGGTCCCAGTTCAATTTATGCGCATCGAATTCGGGACCGTCGACGCAGGTGAACTTGGTATCACCACCAATATCCACCCGGCAGCCGCCACACATGCCGGTACCGTCGACCATGACCGTGTTCAGGCTGACGATGGTCGGGATCTGATACTGCTCGGTGAGTTGCGATACCACTCGCATCATGATCGGCGGGCCGATGGCGATGACACGGTCGATGGTTTCTCCTTCTTTAATGAGTCGCTCCAAGACCGTGGTGACAAAACCCTGCTCACCCACGGAACCATCGTCGGTGACCAGATGCGCTTGATCGGCACAGGCGCGCATCTTGTCTTCCCACATCAACAGGTTGCCGCTGCGCGCACCCATGATGGAAATCACCCGGTTGCCGGCTTCGCGCAAGGCTCGCTGGATGGGATACACCGGAGCAATGCCCAAGCCGCCACCCACACAGACCACGGTACCGAAATGCTGAATATCGCTGGCATGCCCCAGGGGGCCGACCACGTCCTGGAAGCGCTCGCCTTCCTGGAGACTGCAGATCTTGTGCGAGCTGACCCCCACATCCTGGACCACCATGGTGATGGTGCCGGCGTCGCGGTCGAAATCGGCAATGGTGAGCGGGATGCGCTCGGCGTTCTCATCGACTCGCACCACGATGAACTGACCCGGCTTGGCGAATGTGGCGATGGACGGACAGCGCACCTCGAACTCGGTGATCACCTCGGACAGGTGTTCCACGCGGACGATGCGATTCAGATCTTCGTCCGGACGCTTCAGGATGTTGTAACGGTTGTCGGGATTGCCTTTGCAGACTTCCGGGGACGGAATGTCAAGGTCCATGTGGCGGCCTTTCGAAATCATATACGATCTTGGATGTGTGCTTCGACCATGCGTGCAATCTGAGTTCCCACAAGGTTGAGCACATTAACAAGGAATCCGACAAGGAAATTGGTATAACCTGTTGCCGGCTTTGCCCAAAGCCAACCGATTCAGCCTTCCACTGTCCGTGTATGCCCTGCCTGCATCGACCAGAATCCAGTCAGGCTATACCGGTTTTTATCTTATGATCCTCGTTTGCACCGCTTCCGACGCCTCGTAAGTTGCGCCGCCCAAACGACACCTGCTTAGAACATGTCCGACCATTCCACCAGCTGTGGCGCCTGCCCCCAATCCGACTGCCCATCACGTGATGCCGGCAGCTGTCCGCCTGGTGATCAGAGCGGCTGGCAGCTGGCCAGCGCTGCCCTATTGAGCTTTGGCCTGCCGTTGATCGCCTGCCTGGCAGGGACTGCGCTGCTGGGACCAGAACCGGTTCGCCGTCTGATCGGTGCCGTGCTGGGTCTGGCCGCCGGCGCCGCTCTGGCCAGCAGCCTGTGCCGTTTCCTTTACCGCCAGCCCGCAGGAACGCCCAGCCCATGATCGCCCCCGCCATCCGCCGCTTTCCGCACGGGGTGCACCCCCACGGCCAGAAGCACATCGCCGAGAACATGGCGATCGAGGTGCTGCCCACACCCAAGGAACTGCGCCTCTGCACCCAACAACACCTGGGCGCGCCGGCCAAGCCGACCGTCAAACCGCGAGTCGAGGTCACCGCCGGGCAACAGCTGGCTGAAGCCGGCGGCTTCGTATCGGCACCGGTCCACGCGCCCTATGCCGGCAAAACCGCGGCCATGGCTGTGGCCACCCTGCCCAATGGCCGGCACGTGGAAGCGATTCCGCTCAAGGTCGATGCGCAGGCCGAGCACCTGGCAGGCCACGCCCTGTACGATGCCATCTACGGCGGCGAATGGCCAACCGAGGGTTTCGACCAGGATCCCGACGCCATCGCCCAGGCAGCCTTGGATGCCGGCTTGGCGGGCTTGGGTGGCGCCGCCTTCCCGACCCATGTCAAACTACGCCGCAACGACGCCAAACCCATCGACGTGCTGCTGCTCAACGGTGCCGAATGCGAGCCCTACCTGACCGCCAACCAGCGACTGATGATGCAGGCACCCGAACCCATCGTCACCGGTGCCCTGTTGGCCCAGCGGGCCTTGAACGCGAAACTGGTCCGCATCGGCATCGAGGACAACAAACCCGCCGCCATCGAAGCCATCCGTAAAGCCGCCGCCGGAACCGGCATCGAAGTGGTGGCACTGCCCACCCGCTACCCGCAAGGCGGTGAAAAACAGTTGATCTACGCCATGGCCGGTCGGGCGGTCCCCCTGGGCGCACTACCCTTGGACGTCGGCGTGGTGGTCTTGAATGTCGCCACCTCCGCCGCGCTGGCACGGGCCGTGCTGCGTGGCGAGCCGCTGACCCACAATGTGGTCACGGTCACCGGACACGGCATCACCACCCCCAAAAACATCCTCGCGCCGATCGGCACCGCCTACGCCGAACTGGTGGATTTCTGCGGCGGACTCACCGACCAGGCCGCATGCGTGGTCGCCGGTGGACCGATGATGGGTTTCACCATGCAGAATCTGACAGCACCCATCACCAAGGGCACCAGTGGCATCACCGTGCTGAGCCATGATGAGATTCGCAAGGCCACTGAAACCAACTGCGTTCGCTGCGGCCGCTGTGTGGAGGTGTGTCCGATGAATCTGGTCCCCACCCGCATCGCCATGGGCGTACGCGCCGGCAACCTGGACGTGGCCGAACAGTACCACATTGGTGCCTGCATGGAATGCGGCTGCTGCGCCTATACCTGCCCCGCCTCCCTCCCCCTCGTGCAATTGATCCGGGTCGGCAAGGTCGGCCTGCGTAACCGGAAGAGCTGATCCCATGGCCGACGCCACCCCTGCGCCTGCACCACTGTTGCAGGTGAACTCCTCTCCCCACATCGCCGACACCAGGCTCACCACCCAGGGCATGATGCTCGATGTCCTGATCGCCCTGGCCCCGGCGCTGATCGCCTCGCTGGTGGTGTTCGGCACCGGCGCGCTGCTGGTGCTGGGCATGTGCGTCTTCACCTGCTGCGCCACCGAAGCCATCGGCGCCAAAATGCTGGGCAAGCCAATCACCTTGCTGGACGGCTCGGCGGTCATCACCGGTGTGATTCTGGGCTTCTCGCTCCCGGTCACCGCGCCCTGGCAGGTGTGCCTGATCGGTTCCGCCGTGGCCATCGGTCTGGGCAAGCTGGCCTTTGGCGGCCTGGGCTACAATATATTCAACCCGGCCATGGTCGGCCGCGCTTTCATCATGCTGAGTTTCGCCGGCTATCTGGGCGCGCCAGCCTACGTGCTGAGCGGCGCGGATGTCGGGGTGCTGAGCCAAGCGACGCCGCTGACCCAGGTCCAGGGCATGGCCGAAGCCGCCGCCAATCTGGATCTCCTGGCGCTGTTCATCGGTAAGGTGAACGGCTCCCTGGGCGAAACCTCCGCGCTGGGCCTGCTGTTGGGCGGTCTGTATTTATGCTGGCGACGAAGCGCTGCCTGGGAAATCCCCGCCGCTGCCATCGTTACCACCGCACTATTGGGCGGCTTGGCCAATCTGCTGGGTGTCAGCCAGCTCACCGCCTGGCAGCATCTGGCGGCCGGCAGCTTCATGCTGGGGGCCTTTTTCATCATCACCGATCCCGTCTCCAGCCCGCTTACCAAAAAAGGCAAACTGATCTATGGCGCGCTGTTCGGCTTTTTTGTGGTCCTGCTGCGTACCATGAGCAGTTATCCCGAGGGCGTGATGTTTGCGGTGCTGCTGGTCAACGCCATCGCCCCGCTCCTGAACCGGGCCACCATTCCGCAACCCCTGGGCGGCTTCGCCCCGAAGAAGGCATGATTCATGAGTGAAATGGTCGCAAGTGAAGCGAGCCCATCGGGCAATCATCTCAGCCAGGCCTGGCTGATCCTGCTCTTGGCCCTGCTCTATGGTGGTGCCCTGGCCGGCGTGCAGGCAGGCCTGGGGCCGATCATCGCCAAGAATAAATTACAGGAAACTCTCGGCCGTGTTCCTGGCCTGATCCCCGGTTCCAGTAGTGACATCCAGCCGCGCACTGTCACCATTGACAACAAAGATGTCATCATCTACCAGAGCCTGGACGAAAACGGCACCACTGCTGGCTGGGTGGTTCCCGCCAAAGGGCAGGGCTATGCCGACACCATCGAAGTATTGATCGGCCTGGATCGCGACTGCGCCACCATCACCGGTCTGTACGTGTTGGCACAAAAAGAAACCCCCGCCCTGGGCGACAAGATCACCACGCCGGAGTTTCAGACCAAGTTCGTCGGGCTCACCACCAGCCGCCCACTACAGGCGGTGAAGCGCGATGCCAGCGCACCACACGAATTCCGCGCCATCACCGGTGCCACGGTCAGTAGCGTCTCGGTGGCCAAGATCGTCAACGATACGGTACGGCGCTTCGCTGATACCATCCGCGCCCTGCCCGAGCAAGCGGCTGAGGAGATGCCCTGATGGCCGATCAACCCACCGCCGCCGAACGTTTTATCGCCGGCATCATTCCGGAAAACCCGGTCTATCGTCAATTGCTGGGCATGTGCCCGGTGCTGGCGGTCACCGGCGCCCTGGCCCCAGCCATGACCATGGCCGGCGCCACCACCTTTGTGCTGCTGTGCGCCAACATCATGGTCTGCCTCCTGCGCGGCCTGCTTAAACCACATCTGCGCATCCTGGTTTTCACCCTGACCATCGCCACCTTCGTCACCATCGCCGACCGCTTTCTGGGCGCCTTCCTGTACGACATGAGCAAAGCGCTCGGTCCGTACGTACCCCTGATCATCGTCAACTGCATCATCATCAGCCGCTGCGAGATCTGCGCCTCCAAACAGAGCCTGCCCACCGCCATTGCCGATGCCATGGGCGTTGGCCTCGGCTTCACCCTGGCACTGTTCTCCATTGCCGCCGTGCGCGAAGTGCTGGGCTTGGGCACATTTTTCGGTTGGGAGATTCCTGGCTTCACCGCCAACTGGGACGGCTGGGGCATCATGGTCTTGGCTCCCGGCGCGTTTTTGACCCTGGGCGTGCTGCTGGGCATGGCCGAGTGGATCGCCAACCGCAAAAAGGCCACCTGATTTTTTCCTCTGATCGATCGAGCACCCCACCATGGACATCCTCATCAACCTTTTCCTGATCTTCACCGGCGCGGCGCTGATCCATAATTTTGTGCTCAGCTATTTCGTCGGCATCTGTCCCTTTCTGGGTGTCAGTCGACGGGTGGACATGGCCTTCGGCATGGGCTGTGCCGTCACCTTCGTGATCACCATCGCCGCGCTGCTGTCGTGGACCCTGACCTACTTCATCCTGCGCCCCGGCGCACCGCTGCCGGCCCTGCTGCATCCGGATATCGACCTGTCGGTGCTCAGCTACATCGCCTATATTTTTGTGATCGCCTCGTCGGTGCAGTTCGTGGAAATGTACGTGCGGAAATTCTTCCCGGATCTCTACAAGAGTTTCGGCGTGTTTCTGCCACTGATCACCACCAATTGCGCGATCCTGTTCGCCTGTTTGGAAATCATGAAGCATCTGCAGGACCCGGAACAGCTCTGGGGCCTGCACCAGGGCCTGGCCCTGGCCATTGGCGGTGGCGCCGGCTTCACCATCGCCATCGTGATCATGGCCGGCATCCGCGAGGAATTGGACCTGGCCGATGTACCAAAACCGCTAAAGGGCCCGGGTATAGCCCTGATTGTTGCCGGCATCCTGGCCATGGCCTTCATGGGTTTCACTGGTGTCGACAAGGGCTTGGAAGAGGCCATTCGGCCGGTACCGAGCATCGACGTGGACACCGCATCGCAGCAAACCGATCTGAAATCAGAGCTGCCTTAACCCTAGGAGCGCACCATGACTGTCATCCTCACTGTCATTCTCGCCGGTGCCGTGCTGCTGGTCCTGGCCATCGGCATGAGCTTCGTTCTGGGCTGGGCCAATCGCGCCTTCCACGTGGAGGTCGACCCACGGGTCGCCAAGATCGACGCCGCCCTGCCCGGCGCCAACTGCGGTGGTTGCGGCTATGTGGGCTGTAGCGAATACGCCGAAGCCGTCGCTGATGGCAAGGCCGATGTCACCCTGTGCGCCCCCGGCGGCAGCAGCTGCGCCCAAGATCTGGCCGAGATCATGGGCGTCAGCGTCAGTGAAGCCGCGCCGTATCGGGCGGTGGTGCACTGCGCCGCCACCAAGCAGCAACGGCTGCTGCGTGGCGATTACCACGGCGAGCCGACCTGCGCCGCCGCCAATCTGGTCGCCGGCGTGCAGGGCTGCACTTACGGCTGCCTGGGCTTTGGCGACTGCGAGCGCAGCTGCGACTATGACGCCATCGACGTGGTGGACGGCGTTGCCGTGGTCGACCAGGAAAAATGCATCGGCTGCAAGGCCTGCGTTTCCGCCTGCCCCCGCAACATCATCAGCATGATTCCCTTCAAGGCCGACCGCATGCTGGTGCTGACCTGTGCCAACAAGGATCGCGGCAAAGACGTCTCTGCCGTCTGCGCCATCGGCTGTATCGGCTGCAAGGCCTGCACCAAGATCGCTCCAGACTACATGAAGATGGAAGGCAACCGGGCCGTGGTGGACTACGACGTCTTCGACCCCAGCCAATTCAAACACGAGGAACTGCAGCAACTGAACGAGAAATGCCCCATGGAACGCTTCGCCTATGCCGGCCGGCAACCGACGGTAGCGGAACTGGCCGAACTGGAGGGCGTGGACGCACCAGAACTGGCCGAAGCCGACTTCAAAACCACCGTCGATCAGACCGAGTGGCGCGGCTAGCCCGGCTCGGGCATAGCAGCCATACTCGAAATTGAGACCCGGCCAGGCAGGCCGGGTCTCTTTTTTGGCGCATGAGCATCACCATCTATCACAATCCCCGTTGTTCCAAAAGCCGCGGTGCCTTGGCCGTTTTGCAGGAGCAAGGTGTCGAACCAGCCCTGGTGACATACCTGGACCAAATCCCCAACGTCGCGGAATTGCGCCAGCTCTGCCAGCGCCTGACCAACAAACCAGCCGAACTGATCCGCCGCGGCGAAAAAACTCTTCAAAGAACAGTTTGCCGGTCAGGAACTGGACGACGAAGCCTGGTTGCAGGTCCTGCATCAACATCCGATCCTGATCGAGCGCCCGATCATCGATAATGGCAAGCAGGCTGTCATCGGCCGCTCGGCGGCGCACTGATGAAATACCAGATCGCATGCCAGCCGACCGCATCAGTGGAATAATACCGATGCCACTGCCCTGGCAGCAAGACCAGATGATCGCCGGGAGCAAAACCGGCCGACAGACGCTTCTGGCCGACGCCGTCCACCCGAAGTGATCCCAGACCGGCATCGGCCTCGTCCCACCAGAACCAGGCTTCGCTCTGGGCATTGCGACCGCTTGTCATCCAGTCCCTGTCCAACATGACATCGTCCATATACCTCAGGGCAAGCCATGCTAACCTTGTCCAAATCATCTATATCTCTATATCCGATCTGCCTGCAAAGGAAACGACATGCCACGCCCCAACATCCTGATCCTGTTTTCTGACCAACAGCGCGCCGATACCTGCGGCTGCTATGGGCAAACGCTGCCGGTCACACCGGAGCTGGACCGTCTGGCCGCCGACGGCGTCCTGTTCGAGCATGCGTACACCTGCCAACCGGTCTGCGGTCCAGCCCGCAGCTGCCTGCAGACCGGGTTATGGCCCACCGAGACCGGCTGCGTGGTCAACGATCGCATGCTGCCGCGTGACGCCAAAACCATCGCGCATCACCTGGGTGACTGCGGCTATCAGACCGCCTATATCGGCAAATGGCATCTGGCGTCACATTACCATTACGGCAAAAATCCGGCACCAGCTGGCTCAGAGAAAATCGACTGCAGCCGCAGCCCGGTGCCACCGGATCTGCGCGGCGGCTGGCGCGACCACTGGCTGGCCTCGGACATCCTCGAGTTCACCTCGCACGGCTACGATGGCCACATGTTCGATGCCGCCGGTCGCAAGCGGCATTTCCCCGACGGGCGTTACCGTGCCGATGCGCAAACCGACTGGCTGCTGGAATGGCTCTCTGCCGGTCGCGATGCGCAACGCCCCTTCCTGGCCATGTGTTCATGGATCGAACCGCATCATCAGAACGATCATCAGCACTACGAAGGGCCACACGGGTCCAAGCAGCGCTG
>CAYONM010000041.1:0-20577 GCA_964405325.1 uncultured candidatus Brocadiaceae bacterium
CTTGACGGCTGCTGCTCGCCTGAATCGGGAATCCTTCCGGATTCTGTTGCAACAGGCGTGGTGCATCGCGTATACTGTTACGGATTTTTCCGGCATGGTGCTGTGGCTGACCTGCAATGACCGGGTCTATTATCACCTCGCCGCTTACGATCAACGTGGCTATGAGCAAGGTACGGCCTATGCCTGCTTTGCCCAAGCGATCGAGGATTTCCGTGCCTCCGGCTATCGGATCATCGATCTGGGGGGCGTGCCCGATAACCAGGACGCCGTTGGCCTGGCCCGGTTCAAGCGCGGTTGGGCCAACAGTCAGCGCATCGCGCATCTGGCGGGTCGGATCGGTCAACCAGCCGTCTATCGGCGCTTGGTTTCGGCGACGAGCGATTGGTTTCCGGCCTATCGATCGCCAGCCAGGACGATCGGGGAGGAATCGGCATGACGCGTTTCGCCTATGCCGGAAATCGTTGGGCCTGTTTGGCCTTGCTGCTGCAGCAGGGGCAGATGGTGAATCCGATCTGGGCGGTGCCGGGATCGTGGCTGGCGCGCTGGTGTGAGCAGCAGGGAGTGCCGTATCGGGAATTGCGACGGCAGGGATTTTTGACGGAGCTGACCACCGCGACCTTTGACGTGTTGGTGTCATGTGGCTGTCCGGTGCTGTTGCCGCCAGCGGTGTTGGCCATGCCCGGCAAACGTTTTGTCAATCTGCATCCCAGTGCACTGCCGGACCTGCGTGGCTGCGATCCGGTGCCTGGCGCCTTGCTGTACGGTCGCCCGGCCGGGGCCACCTGCCACCTGATCGATGCCGGTATGGACACCGGGCCGATCATCAGCCAGGAGATCATTCCGACGACGCCGGAATTGGATGCGCCACTGCTGTATCAGCTCTGCTTCCAGGCCGAAGTGCGGGTCTTGGTCGAGGCCCTGGCTCGTGACTTCCAGCCTGTGGCGGCGCAGGAGCCGCGACGGGAGGTGGTCTGTTATCGCGTGGATCAGGCCGATCGGATCGTGGATCTGAGCCTGTCGGCGGAGGTTTTGGTGCGGCGTGTTCGGGCTTTTGCCAATCGATCCCAGGGAGCTCGCCTGTTGTTACGTGAAACGGAACTGCATATCCATGCCGCGACGATCAGCGACAATGCCTATCTGCTCAAGCGGATCGACGATTTTCAGGATACCGAATTGGTCTGTGCCCTGGAGGGCCGGTTGCTGTTGCGTCGTGGTGATCGTTTGGTCCTGTTTCGGGAAGTGGAGCCCTGGTTGTCGGTATTGCAGCCAGGTGTGATCTTGAACGAATTGACAGCAGAGCTGTCAGAGCGGAAGGAGCAAGCGTGACTGTTTTTGCTCGCTTCAGGGACATTGCCACGCAGCAACCGGAGCAGGCGGCATTACGTCCGTTGGATGGACCGGTCGTCAGCTACGCTGAATTGCTGCATCGGGCCGAGCGCATCGCTGGTGGTCTGTCTGCGGCTGGGGTTGGACGGCGCGATCCGGTGGCGATGGAGCACGATAAAACACCGGCCGCTTATGCGTGCCAGTTGGCCTGCCTGCGTCTAGGAGCACCAGTGGTCTGTCTCGATCCGGCCAATCCGCTGGTACGTCGGGAACGCATCCTGGATCAATGTCGTCCCAGGGTGGTGGTGCGGGCTGGGCATTATCCTAGTTTCGAGGTTGATGCGCCGCAGGTACCGGCGATCGACGAGATCCACGGCTGTGATCCTGCTTACATCATGTTCACCTCTGGCTCGACTGGTTTTCCCAAGGGTGCGGCCATCGCTGGTCAGGCCTTGTTGCGTTTTGTCGATTGGATCGGCGACGAGCTCCGGGTGACCCGGCACGATCGTTTTACTGGCGTGAATCCGTTGCATTTTGACAATGCGATTTCCGATACCTGGGTCAGTCTGTTGCACGGTGCCAGCCTGGTGCCGATTCCTGATGCGCTGTTGATGCAGCCGCGAAAGGTGGTCCGTCGGGTGACCGAAGCGGGGTGCAGCATCTGGTTTTCGGTGCCGTCGCTGCTGGTCTATGCGCTGCGGCTGCGTGCCTTCCAGGCAGAGGATCTGCCGGATTTGCGGACCATGATTTTCGGTGGCGAGGCGTTGCCCAAATCCGCCCTTCGGCAGTTGTGGCAGCTGTATGCACCACGGTTGCGCTTCCTGAACGTGTACGGGCCGACCGAAGCGACCTGCATGTGTTCGGCGCGATGGACCGAGGCGGCAGACCTGCAGCAAGATGGTCTGCTGCCCTTGGGCCGTCTGGCCCCCTTGTTCCAGGGACTGATTGTCGATGAACGCCTGCTTCCGGTAGCTGAGGGCGAAGCCGGCGAGTTGTGTCTGTTGGGTGAGCAGTTGACCTTGGGCTATTGGAACGATCCGGAGCGCACTGCCACCGCCCTGGTGGAGAATCCCTGCAATCCACATTATCGCGAGCGCATGTACCGGACCGGCGATCTCGTCCGACGTGATCCAAACAGCGGTGAACTGCATTTTCTCGGACGCCGGGATCATCAGATCAAACACATGGGTCATCGTCTCGAGCTGACCGAAATCGATATCGCCCTGCAAGATGTTCCCGGTGTCCAACAGGCCTGTGCGGTCTATCTGCCAGCGGCGGACGGTCCCGGTCGCCTGATCGCCTGTGTCCAGGGGGAGATCGACGAAGCGGAACTGCGGCTCGCCTGTCGCGAGCGATTACCGGCCTATGCCGTTCCCAGTGAATGGTATGTCTGGCCGCAATTGCCACGCAACCGCAATGGCAAAGTGGATCGTCGGGCTTGCGCTGATCGATGTGATGAGGGAGTCTTTACCCGTGCGGGCTCGGATGACTGAATGCAGGAGGATGGCATCATGAGCGATCAATTGTGGGTGGGACCGAGTCGATCTGGCGCCATTTTGCGTATAGATGGCTATGCCACTGGTGCGGTCAGTGTGACTGCGCATGCCTTCATCAAGCAGAGTCTGGCCGTTGGCACCTCGTGGATCGGCCTGGATCTGAGTCAGGCCAAGGGCATCGATTCCACTTTTATCGGTGGTCTCATCCTGCTGCGACAACGGCACGGAAATCAGCGCTTCGGGATCGGTCGGCCAAGCGAGGCCATTGCCAAGACCATCGACACCATGCGACTCGGCTCCCTGATCAAGGCCGAGGATACCCTACCGGCAGTCAGCGGTGCGTGGGTGCCGGTGCCGTTGGAGATGTATGACAATGCCCGCCTCGGTCGGCACGTCTTGCAGTGCCATCTGAAGCTGGCCGAACAGGAAGGGCCGCAGGGATCGAGCTTTCGTGCCTTGGTGGATCGCCTCCGGTGTGAATTGGGTGACGAGTCCGAGGAGCAACGCTGATGGGTGTCGTGATCATTGGTTGTGGAGTTACGGCCGAGGCGGTCTTGGCCATGGTGGAACGCGACAATGCCTGGGACGTGGTCGGCTTTGCCACCGATCGTGCGCACATGCACGAAGCGGTGTGGCATGGTCGGCCGGTCTGCGCCTTGGACGAGTTGGAAACCTTTTTTCCGCCGACGCAGCATTTCGCTTTTGTCGCCATCGGCTACCACCAGTGCAATCGCATCCGTTTCGACCGCATGCAGGACCTGTACGGCCGTGGTTATCAATTGGCCAGTTACCGTTCACCGTGGGCCATGTGCACGCCCGAAGTCGCCATCGCGGCCAATGTTTTTCTGGCCGACGGTGCTCAGATCCAACCGCATGCGCGATTGGAAAGTGGTGTGTTCGTTTGGCACGGAGCGCTGGTTGGTCACCACAGTCTGGTTCGCGCCGGCAGTTGGCTGACCGGTGGTTGTCACATTGGCGGACAAGCCGACATCGGCGAGCGCTGCTTTCTCGGCCTGGGTGCGACCGTTGGCCACGCTGTCACCATCGGTGATGACTGTCTGCTTGGCGCTGGTTCCTTGACCACCCACGATGTATCGGCTCGTACCGTGCTCGCCGTTCCCGATACCGAACCGCACCGTTTGCAGACCGAGCAGTTTTTGCGGCTGACGGGGTTCGTATAGCAACAGCATCGGGTGTGGCGTTGCCACGAGCGAATCCGTCATGGACTCCCTGGCACATTCCTCGCGTCGACTGCCCTCCGAACCAGCAAGGAGTCAGGGATGATGCCAGACGATGCAGCAGTTGCCGTGGATGTGGACAGTGGTCGCTTCCAGGAACGTTTTGCGTTGCCGGCGGTCGCACCAGTGGCCGACGCTGACGGCGATAGACCATGGTTGACCGTGGCGTTACCAGTCTACGTCAGTGATCCTCGGGATCTGCCGCTCTTGGAACGGGCCCTGCGCGGGGTTCTGGTGTATGCCGATCAGCATCCTGATGTGGAGATCCTGGTGGTGGACGACGCCTCGCCGCATGCCGGGGTGGAGGACTTCATCCGACAGGTGGTCGGCGACCGGGCGCTACGCTATGTCTGCAACGAGCACAACTTGCACGCTGTCGGCAATATTCAGCGTTGTGTCGATTTGAGCCGCGGTGAATGGGTGCATGTTTTGCATGACGATGATGCCGTGACCGGGCAGTTCTATCAGCGCGTACGACAGCTGATCAACGAGCATCCGGATGTGGATCAGATTGTGACCCAGGTGGCCAGCGGCACCGATGTCCGCAATCCCGCATTGACCATGCGTATCACCGCCGATGCGCCGGTGGTGTTCGATGATTGGTTCGAGCGCATCAGTGAATTCAGTCTGATCTGGCACACCGGGGTGGTTACCCGCCGTCGTGTCTACGAACAGGTCGGAAATTGGGGTTTTGCGACCGACTGGCTCAGCAGCGGCCTGGTGCACAATGAAGGCGGTTGGGATTGGGAGTGGATGCTGCGTCTGCCCTTGGCCGGCCACAAGACCCTGTTCGTGCCGGAAGTGCTCGCTTTTTATAATCAGGGCACCACCGGCACCAGCGCCACGCATCACCTGGATCTGGATCTGCAGGTGGCGTTGAACGTCATGGCGGTACTGGAGCGCTATCTGGGTGCTAAGGCAGCAAGACGTCACCAGGAACGTATCGCACATTTCTATTTGAGCCTGGTCTGGCGTGAGGTGTTGCAATACGCCGAATTCTGGTGTTTCGCCAGCGCACGGCACTTGCTGGAATCCAAGCGTTGTCGTCAATTGGAGACATGGTTGCCAGCCGTCCGAGAGCAATTCGACAACGCTCGCACCATGTTGCAGCAACAGAACCACGAGTGGCACGACACGCGGGATTTCTTCAATTACAACACGAAGCCGAAGGCGTGATGGGGTCTCATCGTCGCCAGACCGCCCATTCGCGGTAGGCTTGGGCGCTGCCGCCGTGCCGCTGGAGGGCTGCTTCCAGAGCCAGGCCGGCGCCGGTATCGATGTCGTCCACCCCCAGCACCGGGCAGGAGGTGGCCAGGACCTGATCCAGCTCGAAGGTGACATGCGTCTCGGTATGCAGGCTGTCATGCAGGAACAGGTCCGGGGTTCCTTGCCGCAGGGCCTGGGGTAGCAGCTCGCGAGCGTCACCCAGTCGCAGGTCCCAGCGCTGTCGCAGATGCGCCGGTACCAGCCAGCCGACCGGGCGACCGCCGGTGTGGGTACGGGCGCCATCGGCGAGCAGCGCACCGGGTTGTTTGGGCAGATCGATGGAGACCAGACGACCGTTTTTATTGTGGGCCAGGGCCAACAGGATCAGGGCGCTGGACTTGCCGCTGGCGACGCCGGTTTCGATGACCAGCTCGGGATGTAACAGTCGCACCAGGACGTAAGGGCTCAGGGAATGGAAGCGCAGGTCGCCGGCGTCGTCCATGCTGGCCAATTCATCGAGCCCCGACTGCATGGCGCGACGGAAACGTGTATCGCTGACGGCCGCCTGCAAGACCTGTTCGACGGTGGTTTCCGTTTGGTTGCAGGCCAGCGCCAAAAAGCGTCGGTAGCCTGGATCCTGGGCCAAGATCGTGGCCTTGTCCCATTCCCGTTGCGCTGGTGGCAGCACATCAATGGCATGACGCGTTGCCTCGAAACAACCGACAGCATGGTTGACTATATGGGCGAAATGTGGCACGTGCATGGTGCCGAAGCAGTGGCCGGTCATCCGTGATCTCCGCGACATCGCCACCAGCCACGATAGCGCAGCCAGGTGATCCAGAGCAGAAAGGGAAGCGCGTCGCAGCGCTGATCCAGGTCGAGTCGCGGCCAGACGTCACCCAGCTGGGCCCGCCAGGGATGCAGCAGAGAGCGCACACGCCTGCGAAAACCCCAGCTCTGGATGTGACGCCGCCAGTAGTGCGCGTCAGAGGCACCGTAGCGGCGGCAACGTTCGCGTACCGCCGTCGGCGAGGCCATGCCGCATTCGTACACCTGGACTGTGCTGATGCCGAAGCGATGCCCCTGGCTGGCCAGCCGCTCGCAGATCTCGGTGTCATCGGCGTGCCCGGCGGCGGGGTCGTAGGGGTGTTGCTGCAGCAGCTGCCGGCTGAACAGGTTGGGCGTGCCGATGACCGGGCGCTCGCCGGGAAAGAAGCGCGCCTGCCACCACCAGCGGCAATGGCGCGCCAATCGTCCGCGTTCCAGGGGAACGGTGCAGGCACCCACGCCGCTCCAGCCGGACGCATGGCGTGCGGTCACCAACTGCCGCACGCTGCCGGGTGGAAAGACGTTGTCAGCGCCGGCGTTCAGCAGTTCCTCGCCGCTTGCCTGGCTGATGCCGATATTGCGCGCCATGGCCAGCCCCTGCCGGGGATCGGTAAACAGGTGATCGGCAAAGCGTTTGACGATGGTGCGCGTGCCGTCAGTGGAATCGGCATCGACCACGATCAGTTCATCCACCTGCGGCCGCAGGCTGCGCAGACAGGCGTCGATGCTGGCGGCGGCATTCCAGGTGCACACGACCGCGCTGATGCTCATTTCAGTAAGACCTGCAACAGGCGCTGCACCGCTTCGCTCTGCTGGAAACGTTCGCCCACCTCCTGTGCCACCGCACGGGCTGGCAGTAGCGCGCGTTTGCTCAGCAATACTTGGATCAGCAGGAAGAAGGTTTCGTCCTCGACTGCTGTGCAGGCCCGCGCGGTCTCCGCCAGCACATTGGGGTCCGTGTCCATGCCGGCCCGTGCCAATCGGGCCAGGAGATATCGGTGCTGTGGGCCCGCTGGCAGCACCTCCCAGTGTGCCACGGCTGTGGCCGCATCGCCGGATTCCAGGGCGTGGATAGCCAGCACCAGGTCCAGATCAGGTTGCAGGCCGGCGGCGTCCTGGATGGCGTCCAAATGAACACGGACTTGATGCGCATCGCCATGCTGCACGTACCAGCTGGCCAAGCACAGGTGGGTACGATCGTCCCAGGCAAAGGCCAAGGGCTGTAGGAGGCTGGCCGGATCCTGTTGCGCATGGTGGATCAGCAGCTCGAAGCAGGCTTGCGGATCATGGCTACAGAGCAGGTCGGGACGCGCAGCCAGCAACTGCACCAATTCCAGCTGACAGGCCGGTTGTGGTGCCAGAAGTGGGAGCAGTGCCTGGTCTGCAGGTTCCGCTGGCAGGTCGCTGTCGGCCAGCCAGCCGAGCTGGGTCAGATGCGGAAACCGCCGGCACAACAGTAGACGTTGCAGCTGGTCTTCACAGGTGGACAGGTAGTGGGTGGCGGCCTGTTCGTCGAGTTGGTTCGTGTCCTGCAGCCACTGCCAGCAATCCGTCAGACCGGGCAGCGGTCGCAGGATGTCCAGGCCTGTGGCATCGTTTTCGATCAGGCACTGTCGCCAGGCCTGACGGACCACAGGCAGTAGGCAGGGGCCCTGCAGATAGCTGATCAGGGAGAGCAGTTCCGGGCCGCTGAGTGCCTGCAGCTGGTGGTCCGACAACTCACAAAAGGCATATCGACGCGCAAAACTGGTGGTCAGCAGCCAGTGACAAGCATTCAGGGGTTCGTCCATCGGTGAACAGTGGTGCAGGATCTGCTGTTTCACCTGTCCGATCATGGCTTCAACACTGGCCGACATGCAGCAGCTCCTGGATCTCGGGTTGTAGGTGTCGATGTACGTCCCGCAGTTGGTCGAGCAGCCGTCGGCCCAACAGCAGACGTTGCAGGGCCGCCTGTTGCGGATGCCGGTAGCGATGGCAGGCGTGTTGCTCGATGGCGCCACCCAGCAGGGCTGAACGTAAGAGATAGCTGATCAGCTTGGCATGTGCTGGCGGTAGTCGTGTCGGGGCAATGGCGGCCAGGGGATCGAGCGCCAACCACGCTTCTGGTCCTGCGATCAGGGCCTGATCGCAGGCGGCCAAGCCTTGTTCCAGGATGACTGCCAACTGGGTCCATTCTGCCGGCAGCTGTTGCAGGCCGTGCTGCCAGGTGCGCAGGCGTTCCGGGTGTCGTGGCAGACGGTTGAAATCCGTGAGTTTGGGCAGGGCCTGCGCGCGCGGTAACCGAGCCGCCTGGCAGCCATCGATATGCGCGCCGGTACGGGTCACCATATTGACGTTATAGACAAAACGCCCGTGTTGCGCTTGCAGCCAGGTGGCCATGCCGCCGATTTCCTGCCGGAAGCGATCCCACCAGACGAGGCTCGGCACCAGGCCACCGGCATTGCCTGGTACCAGGCGTTCGGCATTGCCGTCGGTGAGGTCGGTGGTGGCACGCCCGGACCGCGCTGCCAACATGCAACGGCTACTGTGTTCGGCGCCAGTCCAGTGGGTACGGTCCGCCGCCAAGGCCAGATCGTGGCCCACCAGATAGATGGGCCCGCTGCAGGCGAGCATGCAGACGGTCATGCTGAGCACGCCGGTGGACGAGCCGGTGAATAGCTGTTCCACACCGGGGCAATACCAATCATACAAGGTATCGGAACCGGGTACCAGCAGCTGGCGATCGCCGAAGGCGGCGACGGCTTCCGGTTCGATCACCGGCAACCCGGCGAACCAGGTGCTGCTGTTCGAAACACGCTCGCTCAGCAAGTGCACCGGACCCTGGTCGCGCTCGAGCGGAGTGACCAGATGCGGTGTGATGCCGGCTTCGATCAGGCCCGGATACACTGCGTCACAGGCGACCAGCAGACAGCGATCCTGCAGGGTTCGCAAGGTCTCCAGGTGCTGGACCAGACTGGGTCCGGCGGCGATGCTGATGGCCGGGGTGCCGCCCAGCTGCGCTCGCAGGTCGCTCAGGTCTGGTGCTGCCAGCAGATGACTGGCATTGGCGCTTGCATGACGGATGCCGTCGAGTCCATCATGGATATCGTTGCCGCAAGCCGCCGGACGATCGATCAGCTGAATGCTGACCTGTTGTCGTAGCGCCTGGGCTGACGGGTGGGACAGGGGGTGGCTAGCGATGATGCTCAATCCGGCCACCGCCGGTATGCATTTAGCTCGGCCCCAGCGACTTTGCACGAACAGTAGCACTTCGGCAGCATCGCGACAGCGTGCCACCTCGATCCCCTCGGTATTCGATGGTTCTGGTTCGTTGGCCAGCAGCAGCAGAATGGCCGGTTTGGTGCGGAGCAGGAGGTGCGCGCGGATCTGCTCCAGCACCGAACCATCGCCCAGGCCGAGGATCAGCAGTCGATTGCCCTGCCCTCGTGCCGCCCGATCCAGATCAGACGGCAGGGGGGCTGATGCGATCTGCAACATGACTGTCCGTTCCTTCCACATCGGTCTCTGCGTGAAGAGCCTGGTTGCATCGGATGTTCCAATGCCCTGAGGAGAGAGAAAGTAGCTGGTCGGACTCCTGTCGCGATCGGTTACTGAAATCCCCTTTGGCATTTCCCTTGTCTTTGGGGTATGCTCAAATGCCGTCCAGAACTTGCTTTCTGGATTCTTCCCAGAGCAGGATGTGATGTTATGAGTCAGGATGCGGTTCAGAAATTGATGGCGCAGGTTTTGCGAATTGATGTGGGTCTGTTGCAGGAGGATAGTGCCATCGGACAGACGCCGGGATGGAACTCGCTCTCACACATGCAGTTGATCGCGGCCATTGAAGAGCGTTGGCCAATCCGGCTCTCAGGGGACGAAATAGCAGAAATGCGGGACCTGGCCTCGATCCGCTTGGTCCTGGAATGTAACGGAGTGCGATGATGCAGCTACACGGCGTGGGAGCAGTGGTGACCGGTGGGGCCGGCGTGATCGGGAGCGCGATCTGCGAGGCCTTGATGCGTGAGGGGGCTCGGGTCGCGGTCATGGATCAGGATCAGCAGCGTCTGGGGGCGCTGAAGGAACGTCTGCCGGATTGTCATATCCTGCCATGTGACTGCGGTGATGAGCATCAGGTCGAGCATGCAGTGGCCGAGGCGCGCGCTCAATGCGGGCGCTTGGGTGTGTTGGTTCTGGCCAGCGGCCCCATTCTGTCGCGGCCCTTGGTGACACCCTTGGACCGGCAGGATCCGGTGCATCCGCTGCGCGATTGGCATACGGTGATGCATGGCCATCTGACCGCGGGCTTCCTGGTGGGGCGCGCGGTGGCCAAGTGGATGGTACACGATCGCAGTGCCGGGGTGCTGATCGGTATGGGCTCGGTGGCGGCGCGGGGCAATGCCGGGCAGAGCGCCTATGCCGCGGCCAAAGCGGGACTGCGTGCTCTGTTGTCGGTGTGGGCCAAGGAGCTGGCACCGTTGGGTATTCGCAGCGTCTGTATCGAGCCTGGCTTCATGGATACCCCCAGCACCCGCGCTGCTTTGGACGAACATCAGCTGGATCAGTGGCGGCAGCAGGTGCCGCTGCGACGTTTGGGTGAGACTGACCATATCCTGCAGGCGATCCGCTACGCCATCGCCAATGAATACCTGACCGATTGCGTGCTGCCGGTGGACGGCGGTCTGCGCGTGTAAACGCACTGCTTATCGCGCGTGGCCATGGCGTGTGTTGGTGCTGGTGCCTGATTGCAGTTCCGATTTCTTTGCCGTCCGACTGCCGAATAAGTCAAGAAAAAGTGGCGGCCAGACCCCTTTTGCGTCGGTGGTTGACTGTTCCAACAGTGGACTACCATCTGCTCCCCTTCCCCAGCCTGCCCGGGCTGGGGACCATCGTATGGCGTGGCAAGCAAGGTTGGTGGATGGATAGCAAGGAATTCTTGCGGTTGGTGGACAACATCAGCCGTGATCGCGGGCTCAGCAAAGCCCAGATCATTGACGATATCGAGCAGGCCCTGATTCAGGCAGCACGTAAGCGTTTCAATGCTCTAGGTGATTTTACCCTGACCATCGATCGCAAAACCGGCGAGATCCGGGCTTATGAGGATAATCAGCCGGTCGAAATGGAGCGGCTGGGTCGCATTGTCGCCAATGTCGCCAAACAGGTGATCATCCAACGACTGCGTGAGGACGAACGCGATGTGCTGTACGACGAGTTCATCGGTCGGGTCGGCCAGATCGTGTCCGGCACCATCCTGCGCAAGGAGCGCAATACCGTCATCGTCCAAATCGGTCGTGCTGAAGCTATCCTGCCGCGCGATGAACAGATTCCGGGTGAGATCTATCGCCCTGGCGCCACGGTCCGCGCCTATCTGCTGAAGGTCGGTAAGTCCGGCCAGCGGGTGCGTGTGGTGTTGACCCGGACCCATGTCGATTTCGTGCGCGAATTGTTCGTATCCGAAGTGCCCGAGATCGCCGACGGCCTGATCGAGATCAAAGGCATCGTTCGCGAGCCCGGTCGCCGGACCAAGATTGCGGTTGCCGCCAACGATCATCGTATCGATCCGGTTGGTAGCTGCGTCGGCATGCGCGGTAGCCGCATCAGCAAGATATCCGATGAGCTGGGTGGTGAGAAGATCGACATCATTCCTTGGGCCGAAGACGAAGCGCAGTTCATCATCAACAGCCTCAAGCCGGCGCAGATCCTGCGCTGTTCCTACGACATCTTCCGCGATCGCGCGCGGGTGGTCGTGACGCAGGACCAGCTGCCTTTGGCTATTGGCAAGGGCGGCCAGAACGTCCGCCTGTCGGCTCGTCTGACCCGCTACCGCATCGACGTGATGAGCGAGGAACAAACCCAGGAACGCCGGATAACCGGCTACCAAGAGCTGCAGAAGCTGATCGAGACCGATGCCCTGGAAGACTTCACCCGCGAGGTCTTGCTGGACAACCATCTCGATTGCCTGGCCATCCTGGCCGCCCAGACCGTGGAAAGCATGCTGGGTGCCATCGATGACCTGCACATGACCGAGGAGCAGGTCATCGCCTTGATTGCCAAGGCCAATGACCTGCTTGATGAAGAACAAGAAAAACAACGTGATGAATTCATCGCTATTCGTGTGACCGCGGAGCAAGAGGACGAGGAGGCCGTTGACGAGGAAGTCGTTGACGAGGCCGACGAATCCACTGCCGAGGGAGCCGAACCCAGCAGCTCCGCATCTTCCAGCGAGCCCGACGCAGTACCATGAGACTGCTTCGGTTCCACCCTCTGACCCGCCATCGGGACGATGTACCATATGAAGCTCCAAGAGCTCGCAGACGAATACAACCTCGAACCGGAACTCCTCCGTGAAGTCGTCGAGGAAGATCTTTCCATCGGTTTGCCGAAGGGCATGGGGACAGATCTGAAGGACGACCAGGTCCAGCGCATACTGGCCTGTGACGGCTTGGAAACCGTCAACGGTGAAGAGTTCAAGCCGATCATTGCCGCCAAATTCGTGCAGCGGCATCAGCGCTCGTTGGCCGCCAAAAAAGCGGCCCAGACGCGTAAGAAGAAGGCGGCAGAAGAAGAGCGCGTCAAGCGTGAAGAGCTGGAGCGCCAGCAGGAAGCCGATCGCCTCAAGCACGAAGAGGCCCTGCGCGAGCAGGAAGAGAAGCGCCGGCAGCTCGAAGAAGAACACGAGCGCCGCAAGCGCGACGAGGAAATGGAAGCCGAAGAGCGCGAGCGCCTGCTGGAGGAGATGCGGCAGGAAGAACAGCGTCGTGCGGAAGAGAACCTGCGTCGTCGGGAAGAAGAAGCCGCTCGCATCAATGCTGAGCTGGCTGCCCTGCGCGAACAGGAAGCACGTCGGCGCGAACACGGTGGAGAAGACGAGCCGGTCGAGGTCGCGGAGGTGGCCATCGCCACCGAGCCCCTGCCGGTCGAAGCAGCGTCCATTGATGAAGCCGAGTTCGAGTCCGAGTCCGTTCCAGCGGCTGCTGCCACCGAACCAGAACCAGCTACCGAGTCGCAGCCGGTTGCGGAAGCGAAACCGGTCGAGACAGCGAAGCTGGTCGAGACAGCCGAATACGAAGCAGAGGAAGGGCTGGATGGTGCCGACGAGGCTGATCTGGTGGAGGGCCGTGGTGAGCGGCCAACCCCTGGAAAGGTCGCCAAGAGCCGAGCCGAGCCGGTTGATCCGACTTCTTCAGCCGAGCGCACTGCCAAGACTGAGGCTCGTGCCGCGGCGAACGCTGCTGCCAAGGCGGATGAAGCTGCCAAGCGGGTCAAGGGCCTGGGCAGCAAACTGGCCAATCTGGCCAAAGTGACCGCCGAGAGGAGCGACCACCGCACCAAGGATAAAGACATCAAGAGTCTGCCGTCGGCGGAAGTGTCCAAAAAGGGCAGTGCGCCTGATCAGGTGCTGTCCGATGACGAACGACGGAAATTGATTCAAGACAACGTCCGTCGCAATCTGGCGATGGCCAACCGCGTCAAGCAGGCCAAGCAAGCAGGCCGCAAGCGTGGTTTCCGCACCATCGATCGCAGCAAGACTGGCGGTCCTCCTGGTCCTGGTGGCCCTGGTGGTCCCGGCAGCCGTGGCGGCCCCGGTCGGCAGCGGTCGGGCCCTGGTTTTGGCCCTGGTGGCCCTGGTGGCCCTGGTGGCCCTGGTGGCCCTGGTGGCCCTGGTGGTCCGGGTCGTGGTCGTGGTCGTGGCAAGACTGGTCGCTACGAGAAGTTCGATGCCAAGGAGGCCCAGGAGAAGGGCATCACTCGCCGACATCGCCGAGTGATGAGCACCGAGGAGGAAGATCTCTCCGGCATCACCGAGTTCTCCGTCACCATACCCTGTACCTTGCGCGAGTTCTCTGAAGCTTCGGGCATCAAGGCCAATGTGGTGATCGCCAAGCTGTTCATGGCTGGCGTCGTGGCCAACGTCAACTCGGCCATGGATCGGGACCAGATCGAGTTGATGGCGGCAGAATTTAAAAAGACCGTCACCTTCAAGGAAGCCACTGACGTCGAGGAGGAGATCGAAGGTCTGCACCAGACCGAGGATACCCTCGACGACCTGGCCCCACGGCCGCCAATTGTCACCATCCTTGGTCATGTCGACCACGGCAAGACCTCGTTATTGGATGCGATCCGGCATACCGAGGTGACAACTGGTGAGGCTGGTGGCATTACCCAGCACATCGGTGCTTATACCGTGACTACCGATGACGGCATGGAAGTGACCTTCATCGATACCCCGGGTCACGAAGCCTTCACCGAAATGCGCGCTCGTGGCGCTCAGGCTACCGACATTGCGGTTGTGGTGGTCGCCGCCGACGACGGCGTGATGCCCCAGACCATCGAAGCCATCAATCACGTCCGTGCAGCCGAGGTGCCGTTTATCATCGCGGTCAACAAGATCGACAAGGACGGCGCTGATCCCGACCGGGTGCTGCGCGAATTGTCCGAGCGCGACGTTCTGACCGAGGCTTGGGGTGGTGAGATCGGTGTGGTCCGCACCAGCGCCATTACGGGCGAAGGTCTGGAAGAGCTGCTGGAGCGCGTCACCCTGGAGACCGAGGTCCTGGAACTGCAGGCCAACCACTTCTGTGAGGCCTCGGGCATTGTCCTGGAAGCCAATATGTCCGAGGGCCAGGGCACCACCTCTACGCTCTTGGTGCTGCGCGGCAGTCTGGCCGCGGGCGACATTGTGCTGGCTGGTCCCGGCTACGGGCGTGTCCGCAACATGCGCAACTGGAAGGGTGAGGTCGTCGCCGTTGCTGGTCCGTCCACCGCGGTCGAGATCATCGGCCTGTCCGAGCTGCCTCGTGCCGGCGACAAGTTCCATGTACTCAAGGACCTGAAGGTGGCTGGCGAGGCCGCCGAGCAGCGGCAAACCAAGATGCGTGAGCGTGAGTTGCGGGCCAAGTCCAAGACCACCACCCTGGACTCCATCTTCGACGACATCGCTGCGCAAAAGGTCAAGGATCTACGTCTGATCGTGAAGGCCGATACCTCAGGCAGCCTGGAAGTGCTGCGCAAGACCATTGGCGAACTCGGCAACGAAGAAGTACGCGCCAACGTAATCCACTCCGGTGTGGGCTGTGTGACCACTGGCGATGTCACCTTGGCCGAGGCGTCCAATGCGATCATCATTGGCTTCCATGTCATCGCCGATTCCAAGGCGCGGCAGGCGGCCGATGAGAAGGGTATCGACATCAAGTCGTACACCGTTATCTACGAGCTGCTCGACAACCTGAAGGGGGCTCTGTCCGGCATGCTGGACCCGGAAACCGTGCAGGTGGTCATTGGTCACGCCGAGGTGCGTGCGGTGTTCCAGAGTTCGAAGTTCGGCACTATTGCCGGTTTGTATATCACCGATGGCAACGTGCAGCGCGGTTGCGGCATGCGTATCACCCGCGACGGTGTCATTATCCACGATGGCAAGGTCAACACCCTGCGGCGCTTCCATGAGGATGTCCGTGAGGTTCGCGATGGCTACGAATGCGGTCTCACCGTGGATCGTTGGCGTGACATCGTGGTGGGTGACGAATTCGAATTCTACACCAAGCAGTCGGTGGCGCGTTCCCTGTAAGTCGTTCGGCGTGCTGGCGTCCCAATATAATCCCGTGTCTGGTCGGTCCAGGCACGGGATTCCTTTCCCAATCGAGCGCTATGAATCCCAATCGCAAAGCCAAGATCGAGAGTCTCCTCAAACGCGAGATCGCCACCTGCTTGAATCAGGAAGTGCGCGATCCGCGTTTGGGTTTCGTCACCGTTACCCGCTGCGAGTACAACGATGAACAGCAGGTGGTCACTGCTTTCTACACTGTACTGGGCACTGATGTGCAGAAACGGCTGACCGCGCAATGTCTGCATAAGTTGCGCGGCTTTGTGCAGGGGCGCTACGCCAAGGTGCTGAAAATGCGCTACCTGCCACAGCTGCGTTTCGCCTATGACGAGCAGGAAGTGAAGCGGCAGCACATGGAAGATCTGATTCGGCAGGCCCGCGCCACCGATCCCGATCCCGATCACAGTCCTGAAGTGCCGATCGACGATCCCGACGAACCGCAGGGTTGAAGCCATGACGGTCGCGGTGATTGGCAGTGGATCCTGGGGAACGGTCGCCGCCATGCTGGTGGCGCGCCGGCAGGAGGTGCTGCTGTTCGGTCGCGACCCCGGCAAGATGGCCAGTCTGGCTGCTGGCGATGTGCATCCGCAGTTGGGTGCCGTCAGTCTGCCAGTAGCACTGCGTTGTACGGCCGATGCCAGCGACCTGGCGACAGCCGACTTGCTATTGTGGGCAGTACCGACTGCCTACAGCCGTGCCATGGCGGCTGCCTTGCAACCGCATCTCCAGGCCAAGGCCACGGTGGTCAGCCTCAGCAAAGGTCTGGAACACGACACCCTGCTAACGCCAACAGCGGTTTTGTGCCAGGAATTGGGTGACCGGCATCGTTTTGCGGCCTTATTTGGCCCCAGTCACGCCGAAGAAGTGCTGCAGGGCCAGCCCACCGGCTTGGTTGCTGCTGGCAGCGATCAGGGCACCACCGCCAGGCTCCAGGATCTGCTGCACCACGCCGGCATCCGGGTGTATTCCTCAAACGATCTGCTCGGGGTGGAGTTGGGTGGAGCGCTGAAGAACGTCATTGCCATCGCCGCTGGTATCTGCGATGGGCTTGGTATCGGCGACAATGCCAAAGCGACCTTGATCACCCGTGGTCTGGCAGAATTGCGGCGTCTGGGCCGAGCCATGGGCGCGGATGATGCCACCTTCGCCGGCTTGGCCGGCATCGGTGACCTGCTGACCACCTGTTACAGTCAACATGGCCGCAATCGAGCCCTGGGATTGGCCATCGGTCGCGGCCAGATGGCAAGCGAGTATCTGGCGGGCAGCAACATGGTTGCCGAGGGGGCCAATACCTGTCGCGCCGCGGTGGCTCTGGGGCGGAAACACGATTGCGAATTGCCCATCGCCTCGGCGGTGGCGGACGTAGTGTGGCATGGTAAGCGCGTGAAAACCGCGATTCACGACCTGCTCGCGCGCAGTGCCAAGGAGGAGAATCCATGAAGTCGAGTGATCTGCTGATCGCGATCATGTTGGCCAGTGGAACGTCGCTGGCTGCCTTGGAGTCCCGTTTGCAATTGGGTCCAGAGGATTTTTCCGCGCGAGTGCTGCTGTTGAGCCAGTACGTCGATCGCGGTGCGCCACGGCATGACGACCTCGCCACCAGCGTCGAGCTGACCGGACGGACTTACAATTTTGGCGGCCATCTGAATACCGTGCTGGCGCTGGATACCAACACGGCGGGCAATTTCGAGCCCCTGGATGTGGTGGAATTGCGCGGGCGTGTCGACTATCTGTACGAAGAATCGGATTACGTTCAGATCTTGCCCTATTTCCAGATCGATGGTCGCCCCGAACAGGACAACTACGACGAGCCCTACTGGTTGGGACTGGAGTTGTGGTATCTCAGCCCTTACGAGGGGCTGGAATTCGGCGCTTCGGTGGAGAGTGATCTCAATAGCGATCACGGCACTGGTGGCGTGCTGGGGTCGCGACAGATCTACCAGCGTGCGCCGCTGGATCTGCTGACCTGGCAGTACCTGCATATCGGTGATCGGCGGTATCACCGCTATTTGCAAGGCAATCCCGACATCAACGGCCTGACCACCCTGGAAGTGGGCGCCGAAACCGTCCTACCGTTGCCCTTGCGCACCAGCTGGCTGATGGCCGGCGTCGAATTGCATTACTGGTTGAAAGGGCAGGACCAGGATGCGCGCGCCGATGACAAGATGGAAGCCATGTTCTACATCGGTGTCGAATGGCGGGGCGAATAGCCGTACGGCCAGTCCTGATGGTCACCTGGTCGTCTATCATCGTTATGCGAAGCTGTTGGCTGCTCTTTGTCTGCCTGCCGCTCTGGGCGCTGCAGGTGAGCGTAAACGGCCCTTTGAATACCACCGTGCCGATCGACCAAGCCTTGCCGGCCGACGCGGTGCAGGTGTCGGTTACCATCGGCGTACCGGCTGATGCTCCAGCAGATCTGGGTATCGGCGTCTTTGTCCAGGATGACAGCGGTCGTTGGTTCCAGAGCCTGCAGCCAGAAACCCTGACGCCGGGCTGGCATCGTCTGCGCCTGCCAATCGGTGCGGATGCGACACTGGTCAGCCCCACGGGATATCCGGCCTGGAGTCGGCACCAGCGCCAGCGTTGTGATCGATTTGGCTTGTTTTTCTGGACTGGGCAGGCGGTCGACTTGCAGGTTCAGATACATAACATCGATTTGCGGCGCAAAGCAGTGGTCGCTGACAGACAGCGCCAGGTCCTCGACCTCAACGGTGGCAGTTGGCAGGTGGAATGTGGTGAACGGTGGCAACTGGAATTCCGGTTCAACCCGATGCCCGCCAATCCCTTTACCATCGATGATGTCCGTTTATTGCTTTCCGGACCGCACGACAGCACGATGGTCATCCCGGCTTTTTATCTCCCGGCGATCAGCCTGCACGACCGTGGTGACGAACAGCTTGGTCGTGTGGCGGGGCCCGGTGGCATGGCGGTACGCTTTCGGCCTGCTCAGCCTGGCACGTGGCAGCTGCAGCTGCAACTGGGTGAGGAACGTCTCGAGCTGCCCAGTCTGACGGTGACCGGGTTGGCCCAGGATATCTATGTACAGCGCAGTGAACGCGATCCACGTTTCTTCAGTCTGGATGATGACCAGACCCTGTGGTGGCCGCAGACGATCAACCTGCACGCCATCACTGACCGTCGTTGTCGCAACCATTTCGACGTCTCAGCCACGCCGCAGCGCGGCAGCCTGAGCTATGCGGCCTATTTTGCCAGAGCCCAGCGGGCCGGCATCGGCCTGGCCGAAGTCTGGTTGTCGGCCTGGAATCTGGGCTTGGAATCCCGGCCTGATTACACCGGTTTTTTTGGGCTCGAACGCTATAACGAAACCCGCGCCGCGCAGCTGGATGCGGTGCTGGACGCCGCCTGGCAGCATGGCATCCGCTTGATCCTGGTGCTCAACAATCATGGACAGTTGAGCACCCGCACCGATGCCGAATGGGAGCACAATCCCTATTCCCAGCGCCATGGCGGCCCATTGGACAATCCCGTGGAGTGGTGGCACGAGCCGCAGGCCCTGGCGGCACAGGCGCGCCTACGGCGGTATCTCCTGGCCCGCTACAGCGATCATCCGGCGGTGGCGATGTGGAAATTGCTGACCGAGATAGACCTGACCGACGCCGGCTGGCCGACCCGACACAACGGTCGTCGCAATCAGACGCTGCTGGACTGGCATCAACAAGCCGCCGCCGCCTGGCGTCGCGAGGATCCCTATCATCACCCCATCGGCACCCACTGGTCGACGGATTATACCTACGTCGATCGGTCGATCGCCGAGTTGCCAGAGCTGGACTATCTGGCGATCGATGCCTACCACGGTGGTGGCCGTCATGGTGATGGTTTGACCGAACTGCTGGCAGCCAGTCTGCACAGTCGTAGTCGTGGCCTGTCCAGATATGGTAAGCCTGTTGTCGTGACCGAGTATGGTGGTAACTCTTCCGCTGGCCCCGAGCCGCAGCTGCTGGCGGAGCTGCGGCTGGCGCCTTGGGTGGCCTTGGTTTCCGGCCACGCCACCGCGCCCATGCTCTGGTGGGCGGAGTGGGTCGACCAGCATGATCACTACGACGCTTATCCGGCTATCACTCGGTTCTTGGATGGTGAAGATTTCCGGCATGAGCGCGCGCGTTCGGTCCCCTTGCAATTGCATGGTAACGCTCAGAGCGTCTGGAACCGTGCCTGGGCCAGGCCCGGGCGTATTCTGGGCTATCTGCTGGATCGTGCGTGGGGGAAAAATGGCGGCTCCAGCTTGCGGACCCATCGAGGCCTGAGCGTCTTGATCTCCGGTAGTGCCAAACCGGGCCAGATGGCCTTGGAGTGGTGGGATGCCGACGAGGGGCGCTGCGTCTCTCAGCAGCAGTGGCAGCACCCCGGCGGTGAATTACGCTTGCCAGTGCCAGATTTCCGACGGCATATCGCCTTCAAGTTGGGCCGGGTCGAGGACTAGCCCGGACCCCTCATCACATCCTGCAGCAAAGACCGCAAAGCACGGCCATTCCGGCCGTCAGCGAGGCAGCGGTAGCGGCACCGGCCTGCACGAATCGTCATCGACGTTCCCGTGGCAGCGATCGGCATCTGTCTGGGAGCGCTTCGGAGACCCGTCGGCATCGTCGCGACAGCGGTTGTCGCAGCAGTGCCTGGCGCCATCGCTGATGCACGGATGCACGTGCTCTGTCAAAGCAACAAAGATGGGCATGGCTTGTCCCGCACTGCTTCTGCTTGGTTGCAGAACCCTCGAAATGGCGCTGCCATTGCTTCGGAAGACCATGCTGTCTGCATTTTCTACGTCCGCGTCGGCGGCAGCTATTACTACTACGATTTCGGCTTCTACGTCCTGGAGATCGACCCGGCCCCCAGGAACTTCCGCAAAATGCTCTGGGTGCCGTCCCGCTTCAGCGGCCGCGCCCCGACC
>CAYONM010000042.1:0-20490 GCA_964405325.1 uncultured candidatus Brocadiaceae bacterium
ACGATAACGCGGTCGGCCTCGGCCGACGCGGCCACATTCCGGATATTCTCGTGCTGGGACGCATGAAATAAAAGACCGAGAGACAGCAACCGGGACCCGCTGCCAATTTGCGGTCGGCCCTGGTTGTCGGTCTACCGCAAATCGTCGATGGTAAATCCAAAGGGTTCCGTGCCAATGAGGCAGCGGAGTTTGTGCTCCATGCCTGGCTCTAAATTGACGACGTCCGGTCCGGCGTTGGCGGCCTCGAGGCAGCACATGCCATGATACTCGTCGTCGGAAAAATCGCTCAGGCGAGCGGCCTTGTCGATCCATGGATTCCAGATCACGGTAGAGCGGCTGCCACTTTTGGCTACCACCAGGGTGCGCGACCAGCCAGGATCGTCCAGGTAGACAATATCGTCGGTGTCGTGGTAGATGCGGTCCACTTCACCGTCGATGACAAGTGGGCCCTGCTGTTTTTTGCGGCCGCCGTCGACCTGGTCGATGTATGGGCGTTTGTCCAAGCCGCGGATGCGGATGTCTTCGGCGTCGCTGACGGCCAGGTAGGTGTGCAAGGCGCCGGTGCAGCTAACGGCGGTGTCGGCGTGGTTGATCATGTGTAGTTCGCAGTCGAGGTATTGGCCGACACGGATGGTGTAACGCAGTTCGAAGGAATGCGGCCACAGGGTGGTGGTCTCGTGGTCGGCTGCCAGGGTGAAGCGGCATTCGATCACGCCGTCATCCAGTTCTGTGCTGTGCTCCAGCTGCCAGTTGCGGTTGCGGGCGAAGCCGTGCGCGGGCTTGGTGGCGTCGGCGGGTTGCGGGCCGAACCAGGGCCAACAGAGGGGAATGCCGCCGCGGATCGCCTTGCCAGGGGTGAATTCGGCCTGGCGACTGAGCCAGAGCACCGGATGCCCATTCCGGGGGCTGAAATCAATCACATGGGCGCCATGGAGGCTGATGCACGCTTTGCTGTGCTCGCCCTGGATGCTGAGCACCGGGCGGTCACCCGGGCCAGGAACGAGAAGGGCGCGTTCGTCGATCGCGAACCGTTGATTCAGAGCCTCGTAGTCGGTCATGCAGTCCCCTTGCCGACGCTGTATCCTTGTGGCAGTCGGTGGGAGGCAAGCCGCAGGGGGCCCCGACCGATACGATTGAACCCGTGGGTTCCCGGCGGCGCCCGGTTTGTATACTGCGCTTGGCCATGCGCACCGTTGGCTGATTGGCGTGACGTGCGGCCACCGCTTGATCGATCATTGCTTTATGTTCAGCGACGATAGTCGGATCCTGGGCGCCGGCCACAGGCACGCAGCCGTTGGTCCGGTATTGCGCGATCAGCTCGCTGCTGACGGTCAGAGGGCTCTCAAGATCCGGCATGGACGTGCTCCCGGGCAGTAAGAATGGCCTCGAAATGCTCGTCTGGGACGTAATCCGGCACGCTGTTGCCAGTGCCCAGGGCATAACCACCGTGCCCGGTGCTGCGTTCCAGCATGGCAATGCTACGGGCAGTGATCTCTGCGGGTGTACTGCGGCAAACGAAATCCACATCGATGCCACCCAGGATGGCGATGCGGTCACCCCATTGGTCGTAGGCCGCCTCGACGGGAATGATGTTGTCTTCGTAGCTGTGTCGAGCGTCGTAGCCTAGGTCGTCGATGACGTCGTCGATCACCTGTTGGAAATTGCCGCAGCTGTGCAGGATTGCCGGTTTTCCAGCACGGTGGATGCGTTCGACGATGACCCGATGCCAGGGGAAGACGTACTGCCGCAAATTATCGACTCCCAGCATCGGTCCCTGGCTAAAACCCCAGTCGTCGTTGACGATCACTGCGCCGATACCGGGATGGTCCACCATCTGGTTGTAAAAACCCAGCATGCGGCTGCCGACCTCGGTGAAGACCTGCTTGACCCATTCCTCGTCATCAGCCAAGGCGAAGCAGAGTTCCTCAAAACCGACAAGCGAGATGACGTTTTCTTGCACGCCGCCAGGACCCATGCTGATGAATTTCATATCCTGTGGCAACAACGCGCTGGCGGCATCGAGAAAGGACAGGTCGACGGTGCTTGGATCGGGCCAGGCAAATTCATCGAGACTGGCTTCGTCGGTGATCACGCCACCATGGTTCAGACTGACGGACGCCGCCTCGTCACGCTTGCCGCCATCAAACCCCCAGCCGACCAGCCAGCTGGCGAGGGTGCAGTAATCGTAGCCGGCCAGGCGGAAGGCTTCGGCCCGCCAGAGCTGGTCTGCAACCCGGTCGCCGGGTTTGGGCCGGCCGGTCCAGCGCTGGTAGAGGCGGTCATTGTGGAAGAATTCGAATAGGGTTGGCCGTTCTGGTTTCTGCCCACGCAGCACCCGCTCGATCTGATTGAAATCCGGTTCATGGTTCATGCTGCCATGGTAGCAGCGTGCCGGGGGCGTCGTTGATCGACTCGACGAGGATGTACCTGAAACGCCGGTGCGCCCAGGCTTGCGCTCAGGGGCACTGGCGCGCAATCTGCCGCATGCACCCCCCGTGGATCGGTATCAGCGACAACGCCTTCCGGCGAATCAGTACGGTGTACCGGCAGCGCTATCCGGTGGAATGCTGGGCCTGCCGTCCGGATGGGCGCATGGTGTTTCAGGCTGGGACCGGCATCACCGGTATGACCGGTTTGAACCGGGCCCGGGCTACGGCCCTTGCCGAAGGCATGCGCTGGGGGGATCCGTCTTTCCGCGAGTATGATGACCAGCTGTTGCTGTGGGCGGTACCATTGATGGTCAATGCTCAGGTGGTGGGTGGACTGGTTGCCGCGGTGCTCAGCGAGCAGGTTTTGACCGACGATGGCGACATTCTCATCGATCTGCAGCGAGCCGGTATCGAATGGCGTGAATTGGCCGAGGGTGAAAACGTGACCAATGCCGCGCTTTTGCGGGAATTGCGTCAGCAACATCGTCGCGAACAGCGCCGCGCCGAGGCGATCCACGAGGTAAAAGCGCGCTATGCCGGCGATGTACTGGAAAGCTATCTGCGGGAGGAGCCGGGCCTGATGACCGCCATTCGGCAGGGGCGTCGTACCGAAGCTGTGGCCATCCTCAATCGCCTGCTGATGCTGCTGTACGGTTATGCCGGTGAGCAATTGGAGGTGATCAAGAGCCTGATGCTGGAGCTGGTGGTCAGCATGTGTCGTTCGGCGGTTTTGGCCGGCGGGGATCCACGCCAATTGATGGGTACCCGTTATGCCGATTTGACCGAGTTGGGTGGCATCGACGACGAAGAACGGCTGAGCGCTTGGTTGGTGGATATGCTGGAGCGCATCATGAATTCTGTCGGTCGCGGTAGTGGTGACAGCAGCCTGCAGAAATTGCAACGGGCCCTGACCCTGATGAGCGAGCGTCTGGATCAGGATCTCAAGCGAGGCGATATCGCCTACGCGGTGGATTGGTCTTCAGCGCATTTTACGCGAGTACTGAAGGAGAAGACCGGCCTCAGTTTCACGGCGCAGCTGACCCAGCTACGGATCAACCGTGCCATCGAATTGTTGGCCAATAGTAACCAGGGCCTGCTGGATATCGCCCTGGCCACCGGCTTCAGCGACCAGAGCTATTTTACCCGTGTTTTCCGCAAACATACCGGTCTGACGCCAGCTGCCTATCGCCGCGAGCATAGCCGCGACAGCTGAGGATGTTGCCGTTCACGCGCTGGGAGTGACCATCGCACAAAAGTCCTAAGAAAGGTGCCCGAAGTGCAAGACAGACGTTTTTGCGCTGTTAGCATGCTGGTTCACCAATATGCTAACAAGGGGTCGTCTCACGCGTCCCCGGTTCCAGGAGATGGTATGAGCATCCTCGAAGACCTGACCACCAGCATCAAGCGCGGTAAGCGCAAGGATGCCAAAGCCCTGACCGAACAGGCCTTGCAGGAAGGGGCTGGTCCCGGTGATGTGCTTGGCGCCCTGATCCTTGGCATGGACGACGTTGGTCGCCGCTTCAAAACAAATGAAATATTCGTGCCCGAGGTTCTCATTGCGGCCCGCGCCATGAAGACGGCGATGGAAATTCTTGAACCCAAGCTGTTGGAAGCCGGGATCAAGCCAGAATACCGGGTGGTCATTGGTACCGTGAAGGGTGATCTGCATGATATTGGCAAGAACCTGGTGGCGATGATGCTCAAGGGCGCGAATTTCGAGGTGATCGACCTGGGTACCGACGTCCCTGCCGAAAAATTCGTCGAAGCCGCCAAAGAGCACGATGCCGACATCGTCTGCATGAGCGCCCTGCTTACCACCACCATGCCGGCCATGCAGGAAGCGGTTACCGCACTGCAGTCCGCTGGCCTGCGTGCCAAGACCATGATTGGTGGTGCCCCGGTGACTCAGGATTACTCCGATGAGATTGGTGCCAACGGCTACAGTTCCGATGCCGCCAGTGCCGTGGCGTTGGCCCGCACCCTGGTTGCTGCCTGAGGCTGGTATCGATCGACAACGCGGATTCCTGAATGATGGAATCCGTGTTGTCGTTGACTGCTGGGTTGTACGTCATCACTGACGCTTCCATCAGAGAAAGCTTTGCCCTGTCGCGACGTCGGGCCCCGGTCGGAGAGGCGAGCCGCAGTCCTCGTGCCTGGGCAGCCGCGTGTTTGGTTCGAATTCGACCGCTGATGAGGTGTCATCACTGACCCGGAGATGGAATGAGCAGATCGATCGTCGTCATCGCCTGTGCGGTTCTGCACGATGAAATCGAATGGCTGCGTGACCAATGTCCGGATGTCGTGCGTGTCTGTGAGCTGGCTCAAGGCCTGCACAACGAGCCGGACCGGTTGCGTACGGAATTGCAGGCTGCTATCGACGCCGTCGAATTGGTCTGGGAGCCAGATGCCATTGTCCTGGTGTACGGCTTGTGCAGCCGCGGCACCGAGGGGTTGCACGCTCGGCGCGCCAAATTGGTGTGGCCACGGGCACACGATTGCATCACCCTGCTGTTGGGTTCTAAAGAACGGTATGCTGAGGAAATCGACAAGGAACCTGGCACCTATTGGTATTCGTCTGGTTGGAACGCCACTGGCACCCAACCCGGCCCCGATCGTATTGCGTTTTATCGGCAGCATTATGAAGCCGCTGGATACGACGAGGACGATATCGAGTTCTTGATGGAACAAGAGCAGAGCTGGCTCACCAAATACGATCGTGCCGCCTGGGTCGATTTCGGCGTGGATGCGTGTGGTCAGGGGTGTCAGTATACCAAGGATTGCGCCAGCCATTTGGGCTGGCGGTATGAAAGCATTCCCAGTGATCCGGCCCTGCTGCGCGATCTGATGGCGGGTGTCTGGGACGAGGATCGCTTCCTGGTGTGCGGGCCGGGGCAAACGGCAGAACTGTCCGGCGATGCCCGCGTGCTTCGGTATCGCCAGCGCAAGGGAGCCCACCGATGACCGATCAATACATTGCCATCAGCGTTGCTCAAGACGAGACCCTCTGGCGAGCCTTGGTGCGGCAGGGGCACGCGGTGGATGCGCCGTGTGCCGGCAACGGTACGTGCGGAAAATGTCGTGTTCAGATCGACGATCATGCGGCAGTCAGGCCCAGCGCATCCGATCACCGACATCTCTCGGCAGAGGAATTGGGATCGGGATGGCGTCTGGCCTGCACCTGTTCGCCTGCTGGCGAGGTTCGCGTCCGGATCCCCGACGAGAGTCTCAGCCAGGAAGTGGTCAGCAGTTTTCTGGATGCTTGGGGGCCAGTGCTTGGTGATGCCGATGCCCCTGATCTGGTCGCCGCCTGCGACCTGGGCACCACCACGGTGGTTTGCGTCCTGATAGAGAGTCGCACGGGCCAGTGCCTGGCCCGCGCCAGCGGCGGCAATCCCCAGACCCGTTACGGTGGCGATGTCATTGCACGGCTGCAAGCTGCCATGAGCGATACTGGTCAGGCGGCTGACCTGCAGCGATTGATCATCGGATGCATCGAGCGTTTGCTGCTGGAGTGCTGCGATGAAGTCGGCATCAGTCATGAGCGCATCGGTCGTTTGGTCATTGCCGGAAATACCGCCATGCAGCATCTACTGCTGAAATGGGACGTGAGCCGCTTGGCAGTGTTGCCGTTCGAACCGACCTGCCGCGAGGCGATATGCGGTGATGGCATTGGGTACGGATTTGCCCTGCCGCTACCGGAAGTGTATGTGATGCCGGTGCTTTCCGGCTATGTTGGTGGCGATATCGCCAGCGGCCTGCTGGCTTGGCAAGCCGATCAGGAAACCGGGCCGACCCTGTTGGTGGATTTGGGTACCAATGGCGAAATCGCCCTACTGCGTGAAACCGGGATATTCGCCACTGCAACCGCCGCCGGTCCAGCCTTTGAAGGCGCTGGAATATCTTGCGGTATGCGCGCTGAGTACGGCGCGATCACCGATATTCAGCTGCGCGATGGCCGTTTGGTGGTGGACACCATTGCCGGTGCCCCGGCGCGTGGGTTGTGCGGTACCGGCTTGATCGCCGCCATGGCCTTGTGCCTGGAATTTGGCCTGTGCGATGAGACCGGTTTGATTCTGGATGAGGATGAGTGGCCAGAGGGCTGTCCGGAGGTATTGCGGCAAGCCGTGCGCGACGAGGCGGTGGCATTGGCTCCTGGTGTGGTCTTGCGGCAGCGCGATATTCGGCAATTGCAATTGGCCAAAGCGGCGATTGCCGCCGGAATCGAGGTAATTCTTGCTAGGCAAAATATCGCGGTGGCGCAATTGCAGCGTGTCATCGTTGCTGGTGGTTTTGGTTTTCATCTGGACATCGATGCCTCTCGTCGCATCGGTTTGCTGCCGGCTGGAGTTGCGAACGAGCGTATCGAGGTCGTCGGCAACGCCAGCCTGGCAGGGGCTCGGATCATTGCCTTGCAGAGTGAGTGCCGGAAGCGGGTGGAACAGCTGGCCCGTTCCGCGACGACCATCGATTTGTCCGGCACGGCGGATTTTGAAGAGGCCTATATCGAGCACATGGAATTTCCAGAAAGTGCTGTCCGCTAAATGCGATCGGAGTAACCAGTCGGAATAGGTTACGACTTTGCGGAATGATTCGAGCGATGCGCGAGCTGTCGTAAACGGACCAGGCCCTGCTCGAAGACAGGACGATCGATGGTGCTGATGTCCTGGCGTTTGCCGGCACCATCGGGCATGCACAGGGTCAGCTGTCCACCCAGGTGTTCGCGGAATTGATCAAGGCCTCGATACAGGCAGCGCGTACCATCGGCTTCGCGCAGATCCAAGGCAGGATGCCAGAGACGAAAGCCAATCTGTTGTAAAGCGTCCAGATAGAGATCTATCAATGAGGTTGACAGCCAGTCCTGGGCACCCGCATACAATGCGTCGGCCGCAATGCCGATGGCCACGGCTTCGCCATGGCTCAATTCGTGGCGGCTGAGCACTTCCAGGCGATGTGCCGACCAATGACCAAAATCCAGCGGTCGGGAGCTGCCGTGTTCAAAGGGATCGCCGGCCGTGATGATATGTTGCAGGTGCAGGTAGGCACAGCGGTCCACGACCTTGTTTAGACTCTGTTGGCAGCGTTCGCCCAGGCGTGGCGCGCGTTCAATCAGCCAGGCGAGAAATTTCGCATCCTTGATCAGAGCCACCTTGAAGGCCTCGGCGATGCCGGCACGCCAGCTGCGATCGTCTTGTAGCCGAAGAAACCGTCGATCGTTGATGATTGCCCAGGGGGGGGTGAAGGTGCCGAGAAAATTCTTCTGGTCCAGATGGTTCAGGCCGTTTTTTACGCCCAGACCGGCGTCCGCCTGGGCCAGCGTGGTGCTAGGGAGGCGAATCTGTCGAATGCCGCGGTGGATCAGACTGGCAGCGCAGCCAATTGCATCCAGCACCGCGCCACCACCGGCGATGAAGATCCAACTATGCCGGTCGATATGCTGGTCGGCTACTTGGCCAGCGACCCGGTCGAGTATGCCCAGATCCTGCTTGATGACCTCGCCGCCGGGCACCACCTCCGGCAGGGCCGCTAGTTGAGGGCCTTGCTCCAAGTGGGCAAACCAGCTGTTGATGCGCTGCGGCAAAGTGGGGTCGGCCTGCACCAGGCCGGCGTCCAGATAGACCAGGACGCGACCATCGTCACTCGGTCCCATAGCCTGAAGGAGGCTGTCATTGCCAGGCGCGAATGCGTTTTCGGTGGTACGGTAGTCGATGTCGTAGCGGACGTTGAAAGCGAATCGGTGTGCAGGCATGCGATGACCATAGCATGCATCGCGCCAAGCAGAGACAAGCCAGCGACGGTGTGCCGTCTGCTACTGTGAATCGATTCGACACCCAGTGGCCCAGCCTGTTGGTTTCCTATGCAGTGCGCCTGGCTGAATGGATGCCAAAGCTGGGATTGCTTGCCACCCTGGGACGATTGGTTATAGGCCGCCGGCATCAGCAGGGCGGTGGCAACAGCGTCCGCAGCAGAGAATACCTGACGTTGAGTTACCAGAGCTTCCAGAACAGCCACCAGGGACGTTTCCCCATTTGGGCAGCTGGCTGTTCTGGTGCCCTGACGGTCTGGGTAGCGCTGGCGTCTTCCTGTGGCTGTCGGGGCGTCCATCGTTGCCGCTGCTCGGTAGAAGCTGAGGCTGCGAGATCTTCGTAAAGAAAAAGTTGTTCTCGCAGCCTCGGCTTCTATCCACGACGAACCAAGGGTGTCACGACGGGTCAAAGGTCACCCGTTCGCCCAGAGCGACTCCATCGGGCGTGACGTGGCTGCGATAGGCCAGTACCTCGACGCCGGCAGTCATGGCTTTCTGCAGAGCCGTGGCATATCCGGGATCGATATCCGCGGCGATACCACAACTGTCGCAGTCCGTGCGATTGAGCAGGTAGAACTGTACAGCACGGCAGCCTTGCCCGGCCATGTGTGCCAGTTCACGCAGATGCCGAGCACCGCGGCTGCTGACGGCATCGGGAAAGGTGGCGCGTCCCGGCGGTCCGGTTTCTGGCAGAAGGGTCACGTTTTTGATCTCGACATAACAGGGGGGCCGGTGGGGATCTTCGAGCAGCAGATCGATGCGACTGCTCTCCTGGCCATAGCGTTGTTCAGGGCGGCAGGTGGCATAGCCGGTGAGTTCGGAGATGGCGTTCTCGGTAATGGCGTGGGCGACGAGACGATTGGGCAGATGGGTATCCACCACCGCCAGGCCGCCATCGGGGGTGGCCAGTATCACCAAGGTGTGACTGAGTTTGCGTTTGGGGTTGCTGTCATCGCGTAGCCAGCACGGCATCTCGGTGGTGAGTAGGCTGCGCATACTGCCGGGATTGGGGCAGTGCACGGTTAATTCCTGGTCATTGTCCAGACGGACATCAGCCAGGAAGCGCTTGTAGCGGCGCAGAAAGGTGGCTGGCTGCAAGCGCAGTGGGTACCATGCGGTAGGATGGGATGGTGATCGCATTCGCATGGGATGAAGTAGGAGCAGACTTGGCCGTCTCTGCAAGGCGCAAAATACCAGTAGCTACGATAACATCACCGTTGGCGTTTAATCAGAGTCTGCGTGGTCGGACGGCTTCCAACTGTCGAGGTCTATTTTTTGTTGATCGACGCGGACCCGCGCTTCGCCAAAGCGGCTGTCCTGGAAGACAAAATGAAATTGTTCAAACAGCTCGTTCATGCGTGCTTGTGCCTGCTCGGGACTGGCGGCGCTCACCAGCCGATTGAGATCAGGGGCGTAGAGATAATGCAGGCCGCCCTTACGCCACGAGATCAGCTGCACAATGCATTGGCTGCGCTCTATTGGCACGGGGCAATGTTGTTCTACCTGCGTCTGCAGGAGATCAGTGAATTCCGGTACCCTGAGCGGCTTTGCCACGGTCATGGTTATGCCGTTGCGCCAAGCCTGGAAGGCCAGATCTTCGCTGTATCGACTGGTGATCAACACGATCGGTCGCTGCATCATGGGACTCGGGCTCTGCCGCAGGAGATGCGAGTAGATCAGGGCCTCCTCCACCGTATCCTCTGCAGAGATCAACAAGGCGTCGAAGTTGGTGCGTGAAATGTTGATGTTGGCCTCGCCAATGGTGCCGACCACGGTCAGCGAGCAGGTTTCTTTGAGCACCTTGCTGAGCATGCGCTGGGAAATGGGTACCGGATCGAAGAGCAAGACGTGCATGTGTTTTCCTGCTTGTAACATCCAGAGAAGGTCTCTCTGGTTATGAAAAAGGTTCTGTCCTGGCTGCTCTGTATCCCAAAGCAGCCAGGGTTAAAGAGTATACTCCCGGAGCGTGCTGCTCGCCAGCAGACGCAGCAAAAACCATCAGCGTGCTGACCACAGAAGGGGGGGGGCGGTACCTGCTCGGGCATCCAGGATACAAGCCCAAGAAGGCCGTACTGGTAATGCCACCACAGCGGCAAGTCTGCTCGTCTGAATGGTTTATATGGACTGCCAGCCCATGGCAGCCAACGCGCAGCCTGAGCGTTTTGCTCAGTCGATAGTCATTCCTGCACAGCGGGTCAGGGCAGTGCTGTAGGCGAGAATACTGTGGTCGGCAAGTGGGGGGGGCAGTACCTGATTGGAACGGGTCCAGGGCAGGCGAAGACCGTAGCGCCACGTGCGCAAGAGTTGGCAACGGCGTAGGGTCCAGGCAGGGGGGGTCGTACTGCGCTGGTCGTTCGGGGTCCAGAAACAGGAGGCGGCCGGGATGGCACCAGCCGAGTTCCGCTGGCGGGAGGTGTCCAGCCAGGTCGCAGCCGTGTTGGATGTGCCAGCAGGGGAGCTGTTGCAGGGGACGGATGGCGGCAGCATCGCCAATGCGCGGGGCACCATAGCCAAGCGCCATGCGCACCGGATGGCGACAGGCCAACAGCAGGGCCAGGGCATTTCCCACCTAAATCGACTTCGACGCTTTCGAGATCACCGCAGAAAGCATCATTAACCACGTTTGCGGCGTATGCCGCGCGAATCTCGTCGATGGCCTCGACTGCTTTGAGCTTTATTAAATCACATATAAGAGAGGCATTGAGATCGTACAGGTCGCTTTGAAGTTGCAGTTTGCCGCAAATAATCGCGATTACCTCATCGCGGCTGTCTAGGTGTTTCTGGGCAATATTCGTCATGCAGATGCTCAGAGCCGGCCATGCCCATTCCGCTTCGGGACGAGAAAAAGCCGCTTCCAGCTGGGGGACGGCAGCCGGCCCGATGTCGGCGAACGTTTTGAGCAGTGCCTCAATGTACCAATCAATATCCTCGCGTTCACAAATAATGATCTGTTCGATCAAAGCTGGTATCGCCTCAATCGCCTGCAGTTTCCCAAGCATGTGCCAGGCATGTATGGTGGCATACCAAGCGGTGTCGTCCTCATCGGCAAGATAACTGGGTTCCTTCTTGAAAGGACAATGCGATATCGCATCTGGTCTCCTCCCTTGGAGCGTGTTGATCCCACATGGCTTGTCGGCTGACAAGCCGGGTGCCTCCCGGCTTGTCAGCTTATGGATCGAAGGTCATTTCCAGTCGGTAGTGGTACTGCTGATTTGGAGACAAGCCCTCGTCACGATAACTGCTGGTATCGGCTGGCAGATCGATGATGACATCGTCGTTGTCACCAAATATGGAATTTTCACTTCGGGTCAGACGATAACCGGTTTCACCGATGGTGTCCTGCCAGGTCAGACTGATCTGTTCGTGGCTGTTGGCCTGTGCCTGCAGATACAGATCCAGCAGGGGCAGCTGTTCAACGACGACATCGTCGAAATGCGCTTCGCCGAGTCTGCTGCTCAGCAGGCCTGGCGCACCACTGTCAGGCAGCGTCACTGGAATCCGATCGAAGACCAGGACCGGTCCACCGCCATCATCCAATTGGAAGCTGAGCTCTCCGTGTTCGATCCGGGCTTCAAAATCGTACCAGGTATCCACCTGAACGGCGATTGCCGTCGATTCGTCCAGCAGGACCGCATCCGGTTCGCTCCAGCGCCAGTCCTCATCGATCCCATCGGCTTGGTATATTTGGCAGCTGCCGCCAAGATTGCAATTGATCAGCAGATAATGATCCTTGTCCTGGAAATGCAGGAAGACACCCCAGGCCCCGGAATCATCGTTGCTGCGGACACGCCCGGTGACGCGATAATCCGTCCAGTCGGCTGCCTCTTCGGCGACCAGGGCGGTCAGCTGGTTGAGCAGGGCCACATCAAGCTGTTGGTCGTATGGATCCACCTGCCAAAACAGTGCCTCATCGCCGGGACGATTCCCGTCGTGGTCATATTCGCGCCAACGACGGAGGTCATAGCCGAAGCGGTCGGTCAACAGGGAACTCCGCCAGGAACCGCCAACCATGATGTCGATGCGGCCGGTTTCTGTGGCACCGAACCGATCGGCCACTTGATAGCTGAGCGTTTCGGTTCCGGCAAATCCAGTATCGCCTTCATAGACGAGTTTACCGTCGATGATGCTGGCGCTGCCGTTGGCGGCAGCGCTGACATCGGCCAGCGAAAGCATGACACCGCGATCATTGGCCAGGGGGTCCAGCGTGCTTGCTGTTGCTGCCGGGATGCCGAAAGTATCGTCGTCACAGCTGGGCAGGAAACCACCTTTCAAACTGTCCAGGATCACAGTGCCGAAGTGGCTGGGATCGTAGGCATTACGTTCGTCGCCACGCCAGACGACCCGGCTGTCACGGTCGCCACCATCGTCATCGTCGTTGACGATCACATCGAATCCGATCACCACGTCTTCAGCAAAGCTGCGGATGAAATTGGAAGAACGGATTTCTGCCCAGACCACATAACCACCGGGGATCTGCTCAGCAACTTGACGACCAAATTTGCCAAGGATGCCGCTGACCCGGTTGTCGGCGGTAATGATGAACCGTCGATCATCGTCGTTATATTCCACTTCACGGTCATTCCAGACATCGAAATAGACTTCGACGCAGTCGTCCTGGGTGGGATCCTCGCTATCGGTGACGATGGTATCGTCCATGACCCGGATCCAGGCGACGATATTCGAGCCATTCCAGACCAGATCGAAGGCCACCTGATCGTCGCTAGTATCACCTTCCAGCGTCGTAGTGACCGGTTCATGGAAGCGCTGCCACGGCAGTCGGATGGTCGGCTCCTTGTCCGGCAGATCTGGAATGAGACTGCGCGGAACGGTCCGAGCCAGGTGCACGCCTGGTGCCGGATCGCCGACGGTCAGGGTGAAATCACGGCGGATGATTTCAGGATCGGACTGATCGCCATCGCGCAGCTCCACTTCCAATGTCGTGGTGCCCATGGTTCCCGGTGAACCGACCACCGTGCCATCGCCCAGGACACGGATGCCGTTGTGCTGACGCTCTTTTTTACTGGCGATATTCAGCAGCTTGAAGGTGAGTGGTGGGTTGCCGCCGCTGGCGTCCAGCTGGAGTCGAATTGATTCGCCACGGGCGAAGGATCCGAGGTCGGCGGCAGTATGCAGGGTCGGCGTCAGATCGTCGACTACGGTGATGGTGTAGTCGCGATCGTCGGTGGTGCCGTGGTCATCGATGACACGGATGGTGACCGCATGATCGCCAAGCATGCTGGTGGTGCCGGTCAGCAGTCCGGCCGGATCCAAGCTCAGGCCACTGGGCACGTTGCCGCCAGAGATGGACCAGATATAGGGTGCCTGGCCGAATGCCGCTTGTAGACGACGGTTGACCGTATCGTCGGCAATGACGATAGGGATTTCCGGAGTGACGATTTCCAGATGATCGCTTGGACCAGGGCCTATGCCGGACAGCGGATGTGTCGCCGCTACTTCCCAGGCCGTCTCCTGGGCAATGGCTGCTTGTTCGGGGGTGATCACCCAGGTGGTGCTGTCGTCAGCTGAGCCCTGATAATCGCCGACAGGCAGGCCTTCCGGATTTTCGCTGAAAAGACAGGCATAGTAGGTACAGCCGACCAGATAACTGCCGAAATTGTTGACATGGGTGCCATCGGCCCAGAGCTGAAAGAGGTCATCCACCCCAGGCACCTGACCAGCCTTCACTTTCAGATCAAACAACGCGAAGGTGTGTCCGGCGGGCACCATGTTGATGGTCACGTCCAGATGTTGGAGTCGCAGACGTGTGGTCAGCTCCTCGTAGAACATGGCGGTCCGCATCGGACTGGTCCAGTCGCCCTTTTCGCCTGCAATATAGCCACTGACATCTTGCCAGTACAAGTCCTGGTAATCGATACCAAAGTCGTTGGTGAACTGGGCGTAGATCCAGACCTGGCGATCGGGGCTGGCGCTGGCGGCTGCGTCGATGAATTTTCCAGCATAGAGCAGATCCGAGTCCATCGGTTGTAAAAATGGCTGTAGACCGATGGCATCCCAGTTGCCATCATTGAGGATGTCTTGGACTTGAGGCTGGCGATCTTGCCAGACGCCTTTGATCTGGGCGCCTGCAAAGCCAGTGGAGCGATGGTTCAGGCTATGTCCGCGCTCAGTGGCCAGATCGGCCAGGGCATCCAGCCTGATATTGCCCATCAGACTATTGCCGAAGTGCGCGAGACGGTAATCGGTGGCGGCAAGACTGACGGTTGTGGCACAGAACAAGCCGGTCACGAGCCAGATGGTTTTGGTCACGGATATACCCCTGAATGTATTTATTTATAGGCTGCTTATTCGATTGCATTCACCCGGTAGAAATAGGTGGTGCTCGGCGACAAGCCGTTGCCGGCATCGTTGTCGTTATAGCTGGTGTTCGGTCCGCTGTAGATGATGGCGTCGTTGGCGTCCAGAGTGCCGCCTTCGGCGATCTGGTCGTCAGTGGATCGGATCAGTTCGTATTCACCACTGAAGCCGGTAGGGGCAGTCCAATTCAGTTGGACCTCTTCGTGGCTGACGGCCTGGGCCGTCAGGGCGATATCGCCGAGGCCGGCGGATTCGATCATGACATCATCAATCAACAGCTGGGAAGGGGTATCGCTATAGCCTTCCGGCAAGGTTAGCATGACCACCAGCATATCAGTACCGCTCAAACTGATGGTGGTCGCTAGGTCGATATCCGCCCAGCCATTTGCGTCGGTGGTCGGAAACGGACCCTCGATTGGATAGGCGTACTCCGCCACCTGAGCACCAACTTCGTCTTTGCTGATGGGATCTTGCAGTTTGTGGTTGGGGTGGCCGTAACCGAGAAAGCAGTTGGACGTGAAATCAATGCTGCTGTCGACCTGAAACACCTCGACATAGACCGCAACGTGATCGGGATTGTTGATCCGAAAGCTCAGATGGTGTTCGCCGGTTGCGGTGGTGCTGATGACCTGGCCCATGCACTCGGGACCACTGCCGTTGACGACACTGGCGTAACCGCCGACGTCTAGTGCCCAACGCTTGCCAGCTCTGGCTTGCCAGCCGCTGCCAGCATCGCTGGGGGTCAGGCTGGCATCATCCACCCAGGCAGAGTCAAAGGAACTGTCGACCACCACATTGGCAGCAGACAAAGCAGTGCCGCAGGAGAGCAGCGCGATGATCAGGGACGGACGGAACATGATGGAACTCCTGTTTGAGATGATGTGAGGGCGGTCATCCTAGCCGGTCCGTTCGGGCGGTGCCAAGCGGCCGTTCTTGAACTGGACAAACCGGATTTGCGCTCCGTTTGACCAATCTTGTCCTCAGACAAACTGTTTTTGACTAGTTGTGGATCATTGTCTTCTGCGGCATACTGCTTTGGTCATGGCAACTGATTTCCGTCTCCGCTTCGCCATCCCGGCCCGCCTGCAGCATCTGCCGAAAGCTTGCTTTCTACAGGTCTTTACCGGTGAGCCTGCTGCGATGGCAGATACGGAGTCGCGTTGGCTGTTGCTGCAATGCTTGCACGGAAGTGGCCGCCTGCTCAGCAGCATGGGCGAACAGTCCTTGGCAGTCGATCAGGCGCTGTTGATCGCTGGCAGCAGCATGCCCTGCTTGCGTAGTACGGGCGATGCTCGTTTCATGCTGTTCGGTTTCAGTGGTGTCGATGCCTTGGCTGAGGAATTGTCCGCATTGTTTCCGGTACCATTTGCCTTGCCGGTCAACAGTGGCGTCACCAGCAAATTATTGGGATTCGGGCGCTTGGCCGGTGATACCGACCTGCGTTTGTCAGCGGTTGACACGTCGGTTCTGGTCAGCGGAACCTTGGCTGGTCTGCTGCAGTACGCCGCCGGTAGCGCCGGCTCGGAGCCGCGTCTGGTCCGACAGGCCTGTCGGATGCTGCAAGGCATGTGCGAAACCGGCTACGACGGTGCTGCTGTTGCCGAACAGCTCCATGTCTCTCCAGAATATTTCTGTCGCATTTTCACTGACAGCATGGGAGTGAGTCCTGGGCAATATCATAAACGTCTCCGATTGGGGCAAGCGGCCCGACTGCTGAAAGGGAGCCGACTGTCGGTGCAGGCCATTGCTGAACGGCTCGGCTATACCCATCAAAGCGCCTTGGCCAGAGCCTTTCGGAGTCTGTATGACGTCAGTCCGCAGGAGTTCCGCGATCATGGCAGCGTGCCCCTGGTCTAGACTCGCAATGACACCGAATTGCAGCAAAATTGGGTTGATGGGCGATGATGCATCGTTTTCCTGTGCCTGTCTGCGAATCGTACACCATGTCTGACAATCCGACGGCAAAGACGGTTTTCCCCGGTGCTGATAGCGCTCCGAGGCTGGAAACAGCGGCAGTGGCGGTATTGTTGAACCAGGGCCGACTGCCACCGCGTTTTTCTGTTATTCGGGAATTGTATCGTGGTCACGTGACTCAAGTCTTCTTGATTCGCGATGACGAATTGCAACGGGATCTGGTCGCCAAGCTGGCGGAGACCGACGACGCCTTGGTTGCACCGGTGCGTTATGAGCATGCCCATATCCCTCCCATCTATGACAGTGGCGTACAGGATGGTATCCGCTGGACCCTGCAGCGTTATGTACCTGGTCGAAGCCTGGAGCATGTGCTGCGTGAGCGGACCTGGTCGGTGACGGAATCCCTGCAGCTGGTCGCGACCATTGCAGACTCGCTCGCAGCAGCGCATGCACGTGGCATCGTGCACTTGGATGTGAAACCGGCGAATATCCTGATTGGCGAACATGGCGATTGTGCCCTGATCGACTGGAATGCCGCGTGCGAGTCTGGAGCACGACCGCGCGAAGGCACGCCCGGCTATATGCCATCTGAACAGGAACGGGGTGCGGCCTGCGATGTCCGCGCTGATGTGCATGCGCTGGGCGCAACCTTGTTGCATCTGCTCAGTGGCTATCGGCCCGATCGCCTTCCGACCGATTGGCGTTGGCCTCGCAGTCGGCGGATCCGTTCCTCTGCCGCTGTGATCGTCAAGGCCATGGCTGTCATGCCAGAAGCTCGTTACGATTCAATTGAAGCCTTTGCTGCTGACTGTCGGCGATGCCTAGCGGGAGAGGCGCCAAGCGTACGCCCGGACCCCTTCTGGTTGATCGTCTGGTTGTTGATACGTCGGCGACCGTTCGGCACCGCGGCGGTCATCACGGCGCTGGTTGCGAGCTTGCTGCTGGCAGGCTTTTTGTTTCGTTATCAGCAGGAAAGGAAACGAGACTGGCAAACGGTCGTATGGGAAACATTCGATCAACCGTTGCAGGCCGAGCATTGGCAGGGCTGGGCATTGCCAATGTGGCGGCAGGAGATGGCCGAGGCGCTGCCGTTGGTTCATCCCTGTTGGCGGGTTGACGCAGGGGGACTGCAGGTGTCGACGCCAACGCCGTGGCTGGGCTGTGTCAACTTGACTCGTTCTGGTTTTTCCGCGACGGATGTCCGCATCAGCTGGGTGGTGACGCCGCTTCGCACGACCTATAACCTCAATGCTTATCTTGGTCGTCGTCGTGACCAACTCTACACCGTGCATATCGGCGGCTACGGCCAGGACGACTTGGTGCTGTTGTCCGGACCACCAGAGCAGACCACCTTGGCGGTGGCCCGATTGCCGCAGGCGATCACCGTCGGGACGTCATATCATCTGCAGCTGACCTGCCGCATCGATGCCATCGAACTGGTGATCGATTCGCGCCCGGTCTTGTCGTACCCACGCCCCAGTGGTTATGCCCCCGACCACATCGATGCCTTTGGTCTGGAATGCAGCCGTAATGAATTGACCATAGACGATCTGCGTATCGAACGCCTGCAATTGCCCCAGGTCCTGGAGCGTCAGCAGGTCGCCGATCTGTTGGAGGCTCGGGGCTATCACGCCAGCGCCTTGGATCTGCTGGCCGAATGTCCTGATATACCGCGAGTGCGCTGGGCTCGTATCCGCTGTCTGCAGGCACTTGGACGACAGTCGCAATTGGAACGTGCTTTGCAAACTCTGGTCCAGTCGAGTGATGATCCCGGCCGTGCCCATTTGGCCATGGCCGACTTTCGTCTCCGACAACAGGCTTATCGTCGGGCAGAGGAACTGCTCGAACGAATCGAAAAATCAGCGAAAGTGGATCGACAAGTCTTGTTGCGTGTCCTCGATATCATTCTGGATCATCAGTATCGACAGGACCTGGATGTCCGTGATGTCAGGACGTTTCCTGCGGCTGTGCATGCATACGCTGAGCGCTGGCGCAAGTGGTTGCGACGCTGGGATTTTGACATCAGCGATTGGGATTGGTTTCGCCTGCCGCAACGACTTCGCAAGAATACCGCGGACCTGGTGGATATGTTGGCGCATGATCTCATCAGACAGGAGCTAGCGAACTTGCATCCGGGCCTGATGGCTGGTGTGTTTCAGCAGGCTGGTCAACTCGACCGCCTGCAAGCCCCGCACCTGCATAATCAAGCGGCTGTGTCCGTGTCGCATCCTGCCGAGCGGCAGCAGGCCAGTCAGCAATGGCAGCTTCCGGTCGTTCCGAGTGATTTTCATCTGATCGAAAGGGAATTGCAACGCATCGTATCTGGACGTGAGCGTGTCGTCATCCAGACCAGAGCCTTGAGCCATAGCGAGTATCGGCGTGAGATTTCCGCCCGACTGATGCGGGCGGTCACCGTCGGCGATACGTCGGAAATCGAGCGGATTCTGGAGCTGTCCCGGTGGGCTGCCTTGGGACAGCAATTGCTTCGCGAGGAACTGGTTTTCCCCTTGGCCGTATTGCTTGCCTTGCAACGTCCGGACGATGCTCGGGATTATTTCCAGGCCATCGATGCACGGTATTCTCACTATCATGTGCCCGGCTGGCGCCGTTTGATCGAAGCGCTTGTTGCTGGCGACACGGTCAGCGCGTCCGATCTGGAGGCGGTGGAAACCTTACGGCCCAGTTATCCGATTCCATTGACGCTGCTGCAGGCCATGGCGGCCGATGCCCGCAGCGATCTGGAGCAGGCCAGGAGGTGCTATGCTGCCTGTGATCTGGACACCACGCCATGGGCCGAATTTATAGCTTGGCGGTTGATGCGTTGATTGGGACGAATCAGTCCCGGATCCGTCCGATCAATCCTGCAATGTCTCGTTGATGCCAGTCCTAGCCGGCGATGTCGTCGGCTTTGTCGCTGATCAGGATGGCGCCGTGTTCTGGCTCGCTGGCCGGCAGACCGTGGCTGCCGCCAATCAGACCGGGGTCACTGCTGATGGCGTTCATCACATAACGGAAGCCGATTTTTTTCGAAGCAGGGCGAGCGCGGCACGGCGCTTGCCGCCGTGTTGGTCGAAGAACAATTCGCGGGGATCATAGCCGAGTTTTTTATGGATTTCGACGCAATTGGCGAAGTCGGGTTTGGCGGCTTCTTCCAGCCACCATCATGGCAGAACCAAGCGCCGGCTTCTGCCAGGGCGATGATCTCGCCGCTGCGCGGATGCTCCAGGCCGATCTTCGCGCGTTCGCTGCCTGTGTACAGTTGCCCGATGCCGGGCAGGTCGGTCAGCGCTTGATGAACCACCGGAATATCTGTTGGATCTGGGACAGTAATATGCGCGATCTGGTGATCGACCACGGCAAAGGCGCGTGAAAAACCGAAGTCGATCAATTCGCCCGTGGCATTGCGGATCACGGAAAGGAAACCACGCTCGCGCAGGAAGCGATTGATTGCACAGGTCTGATGAACGGCGCTAATGCCGTATTCGCTGACTACGATGACGCGTGCCTGATTGGCATTGGCGTGATCGAGGATCGTGCCAACGCAGTTGTCGACCTCACGTAGATTGCCGGCCAGATGCTTGCCGGTGGGGCCGTAGCGTTGCAGATCGTAATCCAGGTGTGGTAGGTAGCAGAGGGCCAGGTGGGGGTGGATCTGGTCAATGGCAGTGGTGAAGCTTTCGGCGATCCAACGGCTGGAGGCAATGCTGGTGGCTGAGCCCCAAAAGTGGAATAGCGGGAAGTCACCGTGTCGCTGCACCAGTGTATCTTTGAGTTCTGGTGGCCAGGCGTAGCCGTCGGGACTTTTACGGCCGTCCTGATGGTAGACGGGGCGGGGGGTGACGGTGGCGGCGGTGCCGGTGTTCATGGCGAACCACCAGAAATGTTTGAGCACACGCCAGGGCTGGTCGTGCCAGATGTGTGGTGCTTGCATCAGGGCCTGGCTTTGACGCCACAGCCAGACTTCATTCAAGTCGCGGTAATGCCAGCCGTTGCCAACAATGCCGTGCTGGCAGGGATCCACCCCGGTCA
>CAYONM010000043.1:0-20438 GCA_964405325.1 uncultured candidatus Brocadiaceae bacterium
TTCCAGCAACGCAGGCAGGGCCGGAAAGCGCAAGTCTGGCGAAGTGCCTGAATTTATAGAGGTGCCCTTCATTGCATCTGGTCTGGAAGACAGGATTAACCTCATACACGATGACGCCAAGGTGGCCTTGGCCAAGATGATCAATGAGGGGCAAGAGCCCTTTGATCTTGTCTTCATTGATGCTGACAAACCATCCAATCCAGCTTATCTTGATTTGTCTATGCAACTGGTGCAACCAGGCTCAGTCATTATTGGTGATAATGTGGTTCGCATGGGTGCCGTAGCAGATCCGAAGTCAGACGATGCCAAAGTGATTGGGGTCCAAAAGTACTGTGATGATCTCACTGGCAGAGGGCTACTGTCCACTGGTTTGCAAACGGTTGGCTCGAAAGGATAGGATGGCTTCTCAATATCAATTATCCCGTAGACGTGGTGCCCAAATTCGGGTAGCCGGGAGTAATGAGCTCCCGGCCCCCACACCACCGGGCACGGGTCCGTACCACGGCGATCTTTGACGTTGGGCGGCCTTCCGCACCGCATTGACTCCGCGGTATAACTGGTTATACTTGAAACTATGAAGACAGCCATTTCCATACCAGATGATGTGTTCAAGAGCGCAGACTACCTCGCCAAGAAGCAGGGGATAAGTCGCTCCGAATTCTACGTGACCGCCATCAAGGCGTACATGTCCAAGCGCCGAGCCAATGTAACCGAATTGCTCAACTCCGTTTATGAACAGACCGAAGGCTTTGACGACGTTGTCCAAGACGCTGCGCTCGTGGACCTACCCAAGGAAGAATGGTGATCGAGAAGGGCGAACTCTACTGGGTTGATTTTGGATTCTCCGGTGAATCTGAACCCGGTTATCGTAGACCTGCTCTCATTGTGCAGGCAGACAGTTTCAATCTAAGCGCAATACCCTCCGTTATGGTGGCACCACTAAGCACCAATCTCAAACTTGGCAAGGCTCCCGGCAACGTCTTGCTCAAGAAGAAGGAAGCTGGTCTTCCCAAAGATTCTGTCGTTATCGTATCCCAGATTGTCTCAATTAGAAGGGTCCGACTTGAAGAGCGCATTGGGACCATTGATCCCTCTCTGCTTCTATTGGTCGATAATGGGATAAGGATACTTTTTGATGTATAGGGCACCTCTAAAAACGCAGGCACTTCGCCAGAAAGGCGAACCGGATCGGATGCAGCAATGGGATTGTCCGCCGCCGCCACCGATCATCACTCAATTCCAACGGATGCAGGACCGCCTCCAACCGGCAATGGCACCGGCACAGCGGTCAGCATCCTGCCTGGCGCTCAGACGGACGAGCCGTGATGAACCGTCAAAACCAGGTCAACTGCACCCCAACCGGTTCCGGTTCTCGACGGCAGTCACGCCAGCGCAGGACTTCCGCGGGGATATCCGAAAGAAAAGGCGACACCCGACCATCCTCGCCGCAACCGTCGCGCTGCCGGTCATCGGCGCGGGTCAGCAGACAGCGTTGTTTGGCGCGGGTCAGGCCGACATAGAACAGTCGACGCTCCTCGTCGTGGTCCACCGGGTCATCACCCCGGCGATAGGGCAGCAGGCCGTCATCCAAACCGGCTATGATCACCACGGGGAATTCCAGCCCCTTGGCCGCGTGCAAGGTCAGTAGGTGCACCCGCTCGGCCCGACCCAAGGGATGGTCCTTGGCTTGTAACACCGCCAGGTTGCAGGCCAGTTCGTCGGTGCTGCGCGCCACCTGCAGCTGGCGTTGCAGTAGATGCCAGACCTCGGCTCCCACACCCTGCTGCAGGCGCGGTGCCAATAGCGGCTGCGCAGCGAATAATTCACCGGCCTTGCGTAGGCGCCTGCTGGCACTGGCTTTGGCGATGGCCGGTAAAACGTCCTGGGCACTGGCGATGATCTGACGGCTACGTTCGCTCAAACGCTCATCCACGCACCATGCAGCCCATGCTTCTGCTGTGGCTTCGCTTTGCTCGTCTACCACCACGGCGCTGGCTTCCGATTCATCACAACCCAATTGCTGCAGCAAATCCCAGACTGGCACCCGCCGGCCCTCAGCCAAACGCAGCATCGCCAGCAAGGCCTGCGCCAGGGGATGCTCGGCCAAGCCGAGATCCAGCTGATTACTGACCGGGATATTCGCCTGCTGCAGATGGCGCTCGATTCGTCGCAGCTGTTCGTTGGTACGCGCCAGCACCGCGATGTCGTCCAAACCGTAGGGCCGCGCCGAAACCCGACCGTCCACTTGGGTCAGATCGGCCCCATTCAGCAAAACGGCAATCTGGTTGGCGATCTGGCGCGCCTCGCCATCAGCGTCGCTGCATTCCAGGACTTCGATCGGCGCGGCGCCAGACACATGCGGCACCAGGACTTCCGGCTGTCTCACCACCGCCTGCGCCGCCTGCAGAATGGGCGCGGCGTTGCGATAGTTATCCACCAGGCGTAGACATGTGGCATCGGCGAAATCGTCAGCAAAGGCATGGAACAAGCCAACCTCGCTACCACCAAAGCCAGCAATGCTCTGATCCGGATCGCCGACAGCGATCAATCGATTGCCGTCGCCAACCAGTTCCCGCAGCAAGGCATGCTGGATGGGATTGATGTCCTGATATTCGTCGACGCAGATCAAGCGATACCGGCGACGCATGCGCCTAGCCAGCACCGGATCGGCTCGCAGCAGTTCCACCGCGTGCAACAGCAGATCGTCAACATCCCGCTGCCCGGCCTCGGCCAGGGCGGTGGGCAGGCCGCAGAGTTCGGCATCGATCTGAAAGCTCCAATCCGCCCGGTTTTTGAGCAGACGCAAGCGGGCCAAGCGCTCGCGTTGCTGACTGGCGCTGATCTGCGGCCAGACCCGCTGCGCGGCACGCCGGACCCCGGCCGGATCCAGCAATTGCCGATCGCTGCCGGCTTCACGCAGGAAACGGGCGCAGAAGGCCTGGCAGGTGCCGACCTCAGCCCGCTCCGCGTCGGCCTGATTGGCTTGCTGCAGACGCGCGTGCCATTCCTCGGCCGCCTGCTGGGTGAAGGTGATGACCAGGGCGCGCTGTTTCCCCTGCAGGCGCGGTAATTGCCGTAACAGGAAACGCAGCAGGGTGTCGGTCTTGCCGGTACCAGGACCCGCCGTGATCAACACATGTCCACGATGCTGAGCGATGACCGCGGCTTGGGCTGGGTTCGGGCGCAAGCTGGATGGACCGGTTTCAGCCGGGAGAAACAAGGGCGGCCAGACCGCGGCTGGATAGTCACTGGCATGGAACAAACGTTGCTGCCCAAATCCTACGCTTGGCTCGGGATGACTGGTGCAGGCAGATACGGGGCGCCAAGACGGCGCATCGGAAGCGTTCATCACCGAGTGTGTGTTTCCTACGACAGCGGCTCTACCTCCTTGCGGTAGAGCAGAACCGATGACCCCGACGCTCCTGCGAAGACGACCTCGTCAGACCGCATCACCGGGAAGGCGTGGCATGATGAAAGGTCGCACTTGCTGGTCGAGCCCCGTCTTGCCGCGGGTTGCCTCCCCTAGAGCCACCGGCAAACGGCGGTTTTGCTTCACCAGACGTGGACCTTCCCGGTCGAATCAGGCCGAGCATGGCATTTGCAAGTGCCATCGATTCCGCCAGCATGGTCGTTTCGAGGAGTGAAAATGGCATCGGTGTTAAAGCAGATCGCGGACCGGGTCGGTGTTTCCCAGGCGACGGTCGCACGGATTCTCAATGGTGACGTCAACTACAACCGTCGCTTCTACCGCGAGCGGGCCGATCGCATCCGTGCGGTGGCAGCAGAACTGAGCTACCGGCCCAACGCCGCCGCCCGGGCCATCAGCACCGGCCGCTTCGACACCATTTGCCTGCTCTCCGGCGACCGGCACGGCAGCGGCATGCTGTCGCCGGCCATGTCCGCCGGCATCACGGTGTGCGCCGCCAAGCACGAGGTGATGATCTCCTCAGCCCGCCTGCCCGAGGAAGCTTTCACCGACAACAGTAAATTGCCGATCATTCTCCGTCGCATCGCCGCCGATGGCCTGCTGATCAACTACACCCACGCCGTGCCCGAGGCCATGGAAGAGGTGCTCGCCGAACAGCGACTGCCCGTGGTCTGGCTGAACTGCAAACGCGAGCACAACTGCGTGCATCCAGACGATCGCGGCGCCACCCGCGCGGTCTGCGAGCGCCTAGTGGAACTGGGCCACCGCCGCATCGCCTTTTTTGATCCACATCAGGATTTCGGCCTGCCACGCACCAAACAGCAGCTGCATTACAGCGGCGGCGATCGCCTGGCCGGCTATAAAGCCTGCCTGAAAAAACACAGCCTGAAACCACTGGTCTTTTATGACAACATGGGCACCAATCGAGGCCCGGCGCCACGCATCGCCGCCGCCAGCCGGATGTTCACCCAGGCCGAGGCACCAACTGCGGTGATCTGCAACAACAGCCCAGATGCGGTCACCGTTGCTGCCCTACGCGCCGGCAAGCGCGTACCCGAAGACTGCACCCTGGTCAGCTACACCCGCTTCATCACCGATTCCGCCGGCCTGCCCATCGCCAGCCTGCATGTGCCCGACTGGAAGGTGGGCGAGCAGGCCCTGGATCTGGTCCTGGATCTGGTGGAACACCCCGATCAGGTCCACCCGCCGCGCAGCATCCCCATCCCCCTGCGCTACGAAGAATTCCTGCAGCCACCGCAGCAATAACCGTAGGCGCATTGTTTGAATTCTCTCGCCGAGGTCGGGCAGCAACCGCCTTCTTACCTGGCACCTCGCGAGAAACGATTGGTCACCGAGCCGCCGCGGCGGCGAAAGCCTCCGGATCTAATTCCGGATTCGTCTGATCCGGAACCGGGGCGCCGGTTTCGGCGCGCCAGGCCTGCAGGCGCTGCTGCAAACGATGCGCCACGTCCGGCTGCTCGTCGGCCAGGTTGTGCCGCTCACCGATATCGGCTTCCAGATCGTACAACTCCAAACCACCGTCGTCGAACCACTCGATCAGCTTGTAGTGGCCAGAACGGATCGCACCGGCCGGACTGACCCGCCAGACCCCCTCACGGGCATCGCTGGCGTGGCGACCCGGATTCTGCAGATACACGGGCACATGCCAGAACAGCTCCCGTTCCGGCAAGCGGCCAGTCCCGGTCAGCACCGGCAGCAGATCCACGCCATCGCAGGGTTCCGGCAGCGGTGCACCGGCAACGGTCTGCAGGGTCGGCAGGAAATCGACGCTGGTCACTGGTACCGCGCTGTGACGACCGGCCTCGATGCGGCCCGGCCAGCGGCTGATCCTGACGCCGCACACAGCGATACCATCCGGTGATCTGGCAGAGCCGACCGTCCACAGCACTGACTGCTGACCAATGACCGGCCCATAGATGAGGGAACCAACCGGACGCCAATTCCGCCATTGGCGGCCTATATTTTCCGGCGCTCGATCAGCTGACCGAGGATGGCGCGATTCACCCAGATATATTCGGTCATGGACGCGACCGAGACCAGGGCAGAGACCCAGGTCAACAAGCCGATGATCGGCAGGTACAGGCCCGGATCGGTGTCGAACAGCCAGCTCAGACTCGGCCCGCCCAGCAGGGCGGGCATGCCGCAGGCGACGATGATGGTGATGCCCTGCAGCCAGGCTTTGAATTTGCCGCTGCGACGGGCCGCCAGCACCAGACCACGGGTGGCGCTCATGGCGCGCAGGGCACCAGCGACAATTTCCCGCATCACCATCAGCCAAACCGGCAACCAGGGCAGCAAACCCAGGCCCAAGCCGCCACCGGCGATCTGATAGGTGGCCGGCTGCCAGAGAAAGTCCAGCCAAACCGGCTCGCTCGAAGGCGCAATGCCGACGCCACCCGCCGGCAACAGGAAGACCAGAAACAGACTGATGCGATAGAGGACATCGCAGAAAGGGTCAGCCAGCTTGCCGAAATCCGAGACCTCTTTCCGGGCCCGTGCCACCATGCCGTCAAAATAATCCGTCAGCTCGGCGGCACCGCAGAGCAAACCGCAGGCCCAGAAGCACAGGTTATATTCGATGGGCAGGCAGAGATATGCCGCCACCGCTACGGGTGCGAGGCCCAGGCGAGCGAGGGTGATCTGGTCAGCAAGAGTCATGAGATCGATCCCGGTTTCCGCACAAGCCGACCCGTCGGAGACGGGTCGGCAACTGGCTCAGAGCAGCCCCTGCTTCCGAAAAAACTGCAGCATGGCGTCTTTCTTGGCACGGCCCAGAGGGACCAGCGGCAGTCGGAAGGCTTCGGCACACTTGCCCATGGCCGCAACCGTGGTCTTGGCCGGAATCGGGTTGGTTTCGCAGAAGGCCCACTTGGCGAATTCGTGCACCTGGGCGTGCAATTCGCGCGCCCGGGCCATGTCGCCAGCGGCGGCGGCCTGGCAGAGGTCGGCCATCAGCCGCGGCGCGAAGTTGGCCACCACGCTAATGACGCCTTGGCCCCCCAGGGCGAGGATCGGCCAGGTCAGGCCATCGTCACCGGAGACCACCTTCACGCCCAGCTGGATCAGCTGATGGATCTGGTCCAGGTTGCCACTGGCCTCCTTGACGCCCTCCAGCTTGCCCAGCTCCGCCACGCGGGCCGCCGTTTCGGGCAGCAGATTGACACCGGTGCGACCGGGCACGTTGTACAGCATCATCGGCAGATCGCAGGCTTCGCGCACCGCCTTGAAGTGCCGAAACAACCCCTCTTGGGGTGGTTTGTTGTAATAGGGGGTAATGGTCAGGATGGCATCAGCCCCCAGTCGCTCGGCGTTTTTCGCCAGACTGACGGCTTCGGCAGTGGCGTTGGAACCGGCACCGGCCAACACGGGGATGCGCTTGTTCACGTACTCCACGGTCAGCTCGATCATCTGATGCTGCTCGCCGTGACTGAACGAGGGGCTCTCACCAGTGGTACCGCAGGGCAGAATTGCCTTCGTGCCCTGCTCAATATGCCAGTCGATCAGGCCTTTCAGAGCCGCTTTGTCGATGGCGCTGCCATCGGCGGTCCAGGGCGTGACCAGGGCGACAATGCTTCCTCTGAGCATGGCATTCTCCTCGAGCGGGCATGCTGAAGGGCAGGATGGGCCCCGCAAGCGCTTGACGTTCTTTTTCAGTCGAGGGGTTCACGCCAACAGGCCGGGGCAGCAAGCGGGCATTTCTCCGGCGCTTCGGCTGCACCCCCTGCAGACCGCTCCTGCTTCGTAGCGATTTCACGGATTGAACCAGACAACAAACCGGACGCCACTCGAAACCCAAGGGTTCGATTCTAACGTACAAACCGGGCGCCGCCCGGAACTCAGAGGTTCAATCGTATCGGTCGGCGCCCGGTTTTGACTCTTACATCGAGGGGCAAGCCCCTCGGACCCCCGAAGCTGAACCCGCAAAAACAACTTTTTCTTTACGAAGTTCTCGCAGCCTCAGCTTCTAACCCGGAGCTCTCATGAGGATCGTCGCGAAAAGTCGTAGCGTGCTGTCAGGACAGGGATCCGCCGACCGAGCGAAGTGCTGTAATAATAGTGCGATACGGCTTTTCAGCAGATTTCTCATGAGGGATGCGGGCTAGACGGAGCAGCTTCCAGCAGTTGCCGCATCTCGCGCACCGCCCGCTCCATCCCCACCAGCAGCGCCTTGGCGATAATGGTGTGGCCGATGTTCAGCTCGTGTAGGCCCGGCAGATGCAGCAGCTCACGCACGTTGTGGTACAGAATTCCGTGGCCCGCGTTGCAGATCAGGTGCCGCTCGGCAGCCAGGGCAGCACCGGCTTCCAGGCGATCCAACTGGCGGTGCAGTACGCTGTGATCGGCGGCCGCACCGGCTTCACCTGCCGCCAGCCAGGCATTCGCCCAGGTGCCGGTGTGCAACTCGATGGCCTGGGCCCCCAGCTCGCTGGCAAGGCAGATGGTCTCCGGATCGGGCTCGATGAACAGGCTGACCTGGGTCCCGTTGGCCTGCAGCTGCTGCACCGCCTGCGGCAACAGGTCGTTGCCAGACAAGGCCAGGCCACCCTCGGTGGTCAGCTCTTCGCGCTTCTCAGGCACCAGGCAAACGTGCTGCGGACGCAGCGCCAAAGCGATGCCCAGCATCTCCTCGGTACAGCCCATCTCCAGATTCAACGGGACTTTCAGAGTCTGCCGCAACAACCGCACATCACGATCCTGAATGTGCCGCCGATCCTCGCGCAGATGCACGGTTATGCTCTGCGCACCCCCCAACTCGGCCAGCACCGCCGCCTGCACCGGGTCGGGCTCAACGGTCCGGCGGGCCTGCCGCACCGTCGCCACATGGTCGATATTCACACCGAGTCGGATCATAGCACTGCTCCTGGTCGCGATGCTGTTTGTACAGCAGAGCCAGCCCAGGAAAGGCTCGCTTGCTGCCTGGGGCCGCTTCCCTCAACTGAAAGCCAGACTTCCGAGGAGCATCCCCATGCCGATCCGACTCACCCTGCTGACCCTGTTCGTCTGCACCCTTACCACCGCGCAAGAAGCCAAACACGTCATCCTGTTCATCGCCGACGGCAACCAGCTGGCGCATGAGATCGTAGCCAGCCATTATGCGTCTGGGCAGCCCAACCAGCTGCGCGCGCATGCCTTTCCCTATCAGAGCTTCGCCACCACCTGGGACGTCGCGACCTATAATGCCCACGCCAAACTCTTTGACGCCGCCGCGTATCAGGCCGAGCAGTTCGATCCTGCCTTCGGCTACGCCGTCAGCCAAGCTGGCGCCGTTCCCTATCCCCGCGAACCCAGCAGCCTGGCACGCGAGCATTATTTCATCTTCGCCGCCACCGACTCCGCCTCGTCCGCCACCTGCCTGGCCACCGGCGTGAAAACCGACAAGGGCAACATCAGCTGGCAGCCGGGTGATCCCACTGACGGCGCCATCACCACCATTGCCGAACACGCCCGCGATGCCGGCCTGGGCATGGGCGTGGTCAGCACGGTGCAATTCTCACACGCCACCCCAGCCGCATTTGTCAGCCATAATGTCAGACGCAACAATTATGGCGAGATCGCACACGAGATCATCCGCGAGGTCCAGCCCGATGTGGTGATCGGCGCTGGTCATCCCAATCCCGATGCCGACGACCACGCGGACTGGACATTCTGTCCGAAAGCCGATTACCAGGCCCTGAAAGACGGCAGCACCGACTATATTTTTGTCGAAGCCGATGGTCAGCCCACCGCCAGCACCCGCCTGATGGCCGGTGCCGCACAGGCCATGCAGCAGAATAAAAAACTTTTCGGCCTGTTTGGCAGCAATCAGAAGGCAAATAAGGCTGGCAGCGCCATGGCGCACCCACGGCCAGGACCGAACGGCTTCCGCTGGGACCGCCGCAATCCCGATCTGGCCACCGCCACAGCTGCTGCCTTGCAAGTCCTGACCACCAAAGCGGCCGGCAGCTTTCTGATGGTGGAAGCCGGTGACATCGACTGGGCCAACCACGGCGACGACACCGCCTGGATGATCGGCGCCTGGAAAAACCTGGACGACGCCGTCCGCAGCACCATCGCCGACATCGAATCCGGCCGTCATCCTGGCATGACGCCCGGGAACACCCTGGTGATTGTAACGGCGGATCACGGCAACGGCCTGATGCGCATTCGCCCGGATTACAACCTGGACACCGGCATCATGCCGCGCTCCCGCCAGGTGCGCCTGGGCGACGGCTCTACCACACAGTGGCCGGACAACACCGATATTGCCTATCCCAATTACCCCGACGGCAAGCGCTTTGCCAGCCACACCAACGAACTGGTCACCGTCTACGCCTGGGGCGCCGGCACCGACGAATTACGCCAGCGGGAAGGCGAGTGGTATCCGGAGACGCCACTTCTGGACCACCATCAGATCCATGCCGCGATGATGGCGTTTCTGGGCTTGGAGTAGAATTCCGTCAGAGAGGAATTGCTCGCTGTGTCGCCGGGTCGCAACGATCCGAGAAGGTCGTGCCGTCCAAACCCGTCCATTCCTGTGACGAAGCGCGCTCTCAAGGCCAAGGGGCGGCATGATAGCCCTTATCAGTTCCTTATGCAGGAACGCGACCTCCCGCCACATGCTGCGGTGCTCCTCCCAAGGGGAACCCCCAGGGGGAAAAAGATTGGGCTTCAGTAAGGCTTCTCTCCAGAAGAAGCCCAACGAACAGCTTTCCTTGAAGCCATGCCTGAGCGGTTCTCTGGCCGGTTTTGGGGAGATGGCCAAGGTGATGTTGGCTATCCCTGCAAGCGAGGCGCGCTTGACCGATTCTTTGAGTGAGCAACCGCCTGCTATGTGGATCAAGAGAAGCCGCAGGAGGCTTTCCGGTCCAGACAAACTGCGCATACTCCGTTGGATCGCACCAGATTCTCTGGCCAGGGCCTGCCAGCCATCCGGTAGGAATCGTTTGACGACTGGCCACTCGTCTACGTTACATGCGGAAAGAATCAGCTCATCGTTGTCTGTCCTGCGTCACAGGGTATCGCACCGGCGAGGCGGGGGCAGCTGTTAGGTTAACGCTTATGGGCGTTGCCCCCTCGCGACATCCGTCGCACACCCCCACGGCCTCGGTCGGAGGTGCGGACCGCAGGTCCTCGCGCTTGGACGCGCTCGCCTGGCTCTTATCGGATTCGTGCCGAATTCGACCTTTGAGGGACCCATCATGAATGCCAACGACATGGTACATCTGAAAGTCCTGGCCCACACACACGGCCTGATGGCAGCGGAAGAGGCTTACGTCCGGTCTGGACGTGATGTGGCCACCATCTCGGAGGCCGGCCTGCGCCTGCTGCAAGCCACGACAACAGGGTGGTCACCGCCGCCAATTGCATGGTCAGCCACAGGGCCTGCCAATCCTCTGCCGGCAGCATAGGTGCCCTCTCCGATCGTCAGTGCTTCGTCGCCAGGCGATAACCGTAGGCCTGGATCCGCGCGGTGGCCGCAGGATCGCGACAGATCCAGTCGGCAAAAGCCCGGATGGCAGGCCGATCCTGCAGCACCACCAACTGTTGCTCGATGGCCTGATGCAACGAGGCGTCGACGGTCAACCAAGAGCCCGGCGAGTCAGCATCAGGTCGGTGCACCTGCGACCAGGCGACCAAGCCCAACTGCGCCGCGCCAGCACTGACGAACTGCTGCGCCTGACCAATGGACTGCGCTTCTACAAGGCGGGGACGCAGCAGCGACCACAGCCCCATCGCCTGCAGAGCCTCCTGGGCAGCCTGGCCGTAGGGCGCCGTGGCGGGATTGGCGATCGCCAAATGTGTAAATCGATCGCTGCGCAAGACCGACCAGTCGCTGATCAGCGAGACATCTGGGCTCCACAGCACGAGCGTCCCAATGGCATAGGTCCGACGAGTACCAGCTACCGCCAGACCACGCTCCACCAGCAGCGCTGGCCGTCTGCTATCGGCGGCAAAGAACAAATCAAAAGGAGCACCATGCTCGATCTGACTGAACAATGAACCGGTGGACCCGACACTGACCCGGACAGACTGTTGATGCGACTGCTGATACAGCCCTGCCACATCGCGAAGCGTTTCGGCGAAGTTGGCCGCCACGGCGACCCGAATCTCCTGAGCCGCGACCGTACCGCCCAGCAGCAACATCGAGACCAGTAGAACAAGAGGTGTCATGGCAGCCCTTCCTGTGCATATGACGGGGGATGCACAGGAAGGCGGGTCACGCCAAAGTCGACGGACATTTTTGTCACAGACACCAGCGCTACATGGCTCACCTCACGCCAAGTACAATGCCAAAGCCTGCTGCTCATAATCAACCACTTCAACGAAGACGGCAGTCAGCCCTTTGCCTGGCATCGGCATCCGGGTTTCGGCGACACCGACTGGCGCCGGGTCATCGACCTGCTGCGGCGGCATGACTTCATCGGCAGCATCGACATCGAAGGCTGGCGCAATCCGGTCTACCGTGGCGATCTGGAACTGACCGGCCAGGTCGCCGCCCTGCGCCACCTGCAGCAATGCCGCGGTGGCAGCTCTCTTCCCAGCTGAGAACCGCTTGGTCAAGGCGACCACATCACGGCCCATATCATGTCATTTTGATACCTTTCTTGCGTGATTCTGATCTGAATGACCAGGATCACGGCCGTTTTCGCCTGCAGGGAGATTGGCACGCCAAGTGTTATGGAGTTCCCGTGTGAACGCGCTGAGGAAGCGCCCAGACCAACAAAGGAGCTCATCATGCTTGGACAGTACACCACCTTTCACGACCTGCTGCAGCAGATGGACGCTCTGCGTCGCCAGGTCGATCGGGCCTACACCGGCGAGCTGCCCGATGCCGCTGCTGGCTTCCCGCCAGTGAACATCTTCACCACCGAGACCGGCGTCATGGTGACCGCCGAGATCCCAGGGGTGGATCCCCAAGACATCAGCATCTCGGCGTATCAGGACACCCTGACCATCAAGGGCGAGCGGCACATCGCCAAGCCCAACGAGAATCAGGCCTGGCATCGCCGTGAGCGCGCCGAAGGCGGCTTCGCTCGCACCATCCAGTTACCCTACGCCATCGACGCCGACAGCGTCCAAGCCAAGGCCAAGGACGGTGTGCTGGCCATTGCCGTCGCCCGTCCCGAGGAAGACCGCCCCAAGAAAATCGCGGTCGAAGTAGCCTGAAAACCACCATCTCACAAAAGAAAGGATCCTCTCATGAGCAGCCAGGAAGTCAGCACAACCCAGAACACCGCACCAGCCAACAAGCCGGAGCAGCGCCGCGAGCGCCGCGTCTACCAGCCGCCCGCGGACATCATGGAGACCAACGACAGCTATCGCGTTTTGGTCGATCTGCCAGGCGTCAGCAAGGACCAGCTGCAGGTCGATGTTGAGCGCAATGTGCTCTCGCTCCGTGGTAAACCGACCACGCATTATCCGGAACAGGCACAGCGCGTGCACACCGAATACGCCGTCGGCGATTTCGAACGGAGCTTCCGCCTCCCAGAGGAAATCGACCGAGACAACATCAAAGCCTCGATCGCCAACGGCGTGGTCACCATCGAGCTCCCGAAAATGCAACCCAACGTCAAACAGATTCCGGTTATGGCCGGATAAGATCCCGCGCGTACCGCCTGCTTTCAGGCAAAATGACGAAGCAGGCGGGCAGCTTGCGCAGCAGATCAAGCATCATTCATCACCAAATGAAAGGAGGACACCCATCATGACCTGGCTCGAGCAGATGCACACGGCCGGGCGAGAAGCCGGTCGGACCCTTGTCGGCTGGATGCCTTGGAACTGGGGCAAAACCGAAACCACCCAAGCGATCGACCGCCCGGCCAATCTCAACGCGGCCGCCCCCATCAGTTGCCGGAGTCATCACGACCCCTTCGACGAGCTCTTCGACCGCCTGTTCCACGACCTGAGCCCCTGGCGCCGCTGGGGTGATCTGGACGGCTGGTATGGCGACAACTGGCCGCATCACCACCTGCACAGCGACGCCGACGGCTACGAGCTGGAAGTGGAACTACCGGGCGTCGACCCCAAGCAGCTGGAGCTCTCGGTCAGCGGCCGCCAGCTGACCCTACGTGGCCAGCAGCAGAGCGACCACCACCGCGAGGCCTTCTGCAGCAGCATTCTGCTGCCCGGCCCGGTGGACAGCACCGGCATCCACGCCCAGCACCGCCACGGTCTCCTGCAGATCCGACTGCCGAAACCGGTGACAGCCAAAGCCCGTCGCATCCCCATCACCGCAGGCTAAACCGCGCGCTTCAAAGCCCGGGCTCCGGCACCACTTGCCTCGTCTCCAGCTGGGGCACTTCGGCAAAAAACTCAGGAAAATCCAGCTACCGTGCCCCAGGTGAAGACAAGGCCTGGTCCACGCTTTGCGAGCGTTGCGGAGCCCTCCAAAGTGCATCGAAGCGCTAGCATTTCGAGGTTTCCGCAACGCAGCAGACGCCGTGCGAGACAAGCCTGTACCCGTCTTTGTCGTCTATGTTGACGTTTCCCTCACAGCGTCCGTTCAAGCCGCGCAGCGGCGCGAAGCCGGGGAGGTTCGGAGGAGGCAGAGCGGAATGCGCGAGAAAATCGAGCGATGCGAGCCCGGGCATGAAGCGTGAGCCTCCTCTGATGGAATAGTCCTTGTTGCTTTGACAGAGCACTCGCCCTTCAACTTGCGTTCACTCACCCATGGCCTAGCCTGCCGCGCCTTCAAGCAAACGCACTCGCTCGAGTAGCTCAGCTGGTAGAGCAGCTGTTTCGTAAACAGCAGGTCGTTGGTTCAAGTCCAATCTCGAGCACCATGTAAGCCCTTGCAAGAACGACACTTGCAAGGGCTTGGTTTTTGGCGATTTGGGTTTGCACCCCAATTTGCACCCCAAAAGGGCGGATTCGAGGGGTCAGGAGGCTTGGCGTCAGCAGCTAAAAGGAGGGGCCAGATGCCCCCTCCAAGTCATCCACCGTTCTCATTGACTACAGAATAAGCTAGGGCCGGCACCGCGCAGCGCAGGTCTTGCTTATGTAAGATACTACCAGTGAAGCACTTGAGTAATCTGTAGCGGGGTCTGCATAAGCTAAACGGAGGGCTCCATACACTTGGATAAGCTAAGCGAGCATCCATAGCGCCCCCTTGCCTCGCTTCCCGGCGTTGGTGATGGTGCCATCCCTCCGAAGCTTCTGCAGGAGGTTGCGCACCTTCTTTTGCTGTTGCTCTGGGCTCAGGGCAGCGGAGAGCTTCCCCTCCAGTAAGCGGTCGATCTCGGCCGGGGTGGCCCGGCCGAACTGGCGGAGGAACTCGATGATCAGCTGCTCGTAGTGGCTGTCATCCAGCGCCCGGTGGCGCATGTAGGTGGCCCGGTCTTCGGTGGCGTCGGCGATATGAGCGGCCACCCGCAGGCGTGGCGCGCGCCCCTCGATCAACCCCCGCTGGCGAAGCCTGCGGACCGCTTCAGCCGGGATCGCTTGCCCTTTCTGCACCCGATCCAACACCATCACCTCGGCGAGCGACAGATCCCGCGCCTCCATCAGCAGCCGCGTGTAGTTCTCGTCCAGGGTGCGACCGTGGATGGTCACCTGTACGGTGCTGGGCTCGGACAGGTCGTAATCCGGCAGCGGAAAAAAGCGTTGGCGCTGAGTGTCGAACATGCGGTGGATGCCATAGCCCATGGTGTCGATCATGTTGAGATTCACCATCGCCTGGGCGAGGAAGGGATTGCGGTAGCGGCTTGGAGTGCGTTCGCCGGCAGTGTAGTCTTCCACCTGTCCCTCGAAGAAGGGTCCGGCGTTCTCCAGTACCAAACGATCGGGATGCTCAGTGACGATCACCCGACGACCCTGACGGTAGTCCTGATGGGCGATGCAGTTGTGCAGGGCCTCCAGCACCACCCAGCGGTCGTAGGCATCGACCTCCACCGGCAGCAGGCGGTTGGCCGGGATGATCTTCTGCTTCAGATTGCGGATCTGGGCGAACAGCACCCCCGTCTGCAGCAGGAAAGGCGGACCGAAGTGCTCGTAGGCCTGCTGCTCGCCCATCAACTTCCAGGTGAGTTGCGCCAAGCCGCCGCTGAGGTGATGCGCCGCCTCTGGCTTGCCGACCAAGAGCAAGGCCGTGCGGGTAACTTGGCCGTCACGGGTCAGGCGAGCCTTATTACAGAATGTGGCCAGATCCCAGTTGGCACAATCCCGTGCCAAGCGCGCATCATGCTGCTTGGCCTGGAAACTCCGCCGTGCCTCCTGGATGGCCGTCTCATCAAGGGCATCCAGCCCGACCCCCGGCAACATCTTAGCACTCCAGTCGTCGATCTGGCCGTTGGCGCGCAGGCGTTCGAGTTTTTCCAGGCTCAAAGCCACCATGCTCTCACCCTGCCGGGCATAGTAATGTCCCTGATAGGCAATGGGCAGGCCCATGGGTGCGGCGGGGATCTGGAACAGCAGCACCCGGCCCTGGTCGTGCGGCACCTCATGGATCGCTTGTAGGCTGAAGCCGCCGGTCAGTTGGTTGGCCAACTCGTGTTTGAGAGCCTGCAAGCGCTGCGGGTCGCTGCGATAGCCGCTACCCACCACCGTCTGGTCATTGCGCACGCCGAACACCAGCCAGGCACAGGGCAGCGAGGCCAGACGCGCCTCGTTGGCTAGGGCCGACACATACTTGGCCAACTTACGGAAATCGTAGTCCCGCTTGGCCTCCTTGAACTCCACGCATTCCTGCTCGCCGGGCAGGGTGAGTAGTTGGTCCAACTGACGACGAGCGGCGGTGGCGTCCATCATGGGATGATGCGTCCGTCCATGAGGCGTGGGAGGAGGAGATCGCGGGCTTCCGCGAGTTTGGTGTTTTGTTGGGTGAGGGTGTGGATTTGGTCGAACATGGGGCGGACCACTTCCAAGAACTTCTGTCGTAGGCCGATCTCTGGCGCTAGGACCTCAATGGAGTGAGCATAGTTCCTGTTGAGCCCAGGAACGGCAGCGTCTCCGGACAGGAAGTTCTGGTTCAGAAGTAAGAGGTAGACGAAGATGTCCGACTGTTCGGGGGCCACATAGAAGGTGGTGTCGATGGGGTAGAAATCTTCGTTCGACCAAAAGACGCTGCCGACATTGCCCTTGCGCCCTACGATGATTGCTGGGCCTTTGATCAGGGCTTTGTTGTGGTAGCCAACGACACCACTTGAACCAAACACGGGCACTGCCCCTTCTATACGGTTGTCAGCCTTGAGAGCTTTGCCATAAGGCGAGGTTAAGCAAAAACCCGATCTTAGTGCGCTGCCACCCTTCAGGCACACCATCCACCACCTTGACCTTTTCGTGGTCGGGGAAGCGGAGGTAGACGAACCACTCCTTGAAGATCAGCCGCGCCGCCTCCTCCAACAGGGCAATCCGGCGGGTGTTATTCTCTATCGTCTTATCGTGCGAAAGCAGCAACCCGCCGATCTCTTGCTGCTCAATAAGATCAGGAATCCGTGCCGTAACCGCCTCAATCCGCTTCGGTGCTGTGTGCTTGACCTTGGCACCAGTCGCGGTGGCCCTGATCTGCGCTCTCACTCCAGGACTATTGAAAAGATAGTAGAAGAATGCTGGGTCAGCTACCTTATCGCCGATGAACTGGACTAGGCCGAGTCGCTGGTTGTGGAGAAATCCATTGTCGGCAGGGATGAAGGCACTGCTGCCCAATAACCCCTCTGCCTGCTCGGTCATTGCAACGATTATGTCACCCTTAGACAGAAGAAACTCTTCCGGGAATGGGGCCTTATAGAAGCGGTCTTTCCCGGGCCTGAGCTTGAATCCGCCTTCCTCGTGAAAGTTCCCTGGCGTGACCACGAGCAGGTCGCCAGGTTCGTCAAAGAACTCGCCCTTGAAGGCAAACCCGTGCTTCACGGAAATATAATCGCCCAAGCGTGAGTTATGGGTCATGCGAGCAGACCTGCCATTCGCTTTCTTATCTCATCAGATAGTTCGATAGCCTCTTCGTTCAGCCGTTCGATCTCACTGAAATGCGTAGCGATTTGTCCCTCAAACGCTTCCTCGTCCTCCCCCTCAACCGCCCCGACCCCCACATACCGCTCCGGCGTGAAGCTGCCGTCCGCTGCTGTAATCTCTGCCCTGCTGACCACCTTGCACAGCCCCGGCACAGCGGTGATTACGCCATCAGGGAAACGGCTCTGCAACCAGTGCGCCTGTTGTTGGGGGTAGGTCACGGCGCGGTAGGCGTCGACCACGGCGTCACGGACCTGCTCCAGGTCGGTGATCAGCCGCTTCATGGCGGGGCCATCCCAGTGCTTGGCGCTGCGCAGGTCTTTGCGGCAGCCGTCATACACCTTGTTGACGAAGCGCGTGGAGGCATGGCGCAGGAAGATCAGCCCCAGCACCGGCATGCTGTACTCAGAAGCCGTGAGCTTGGAGTTGGCACGGAGATTATCTGCCGCCGCCCAGAGATCGTGTTCCAGGTGGTCGAGGTTGCCGAGGCTCATGTGTTTTTCCGCTTCTTTCGTGTCATCGGCTTGCTGATGGACTGCTGCATGATGTCCCAGTGTCGTCTCATTTGCCGTTTGATTGCATTGCTGCCACTGCGCTGGGCGGCTCGCTTGGCATAGCCATAGAAACTGCGGTGGCCCAGGTGGGTAAAAGTTCGATAGAGGCGGCGGCGATAGAAAGCATTGGCAGGCTTGCCGTGTCGCCGCATGGCTACTTTGGCCATGAAGACATTGGCCTTCATGCGGCGATAGTACCGTGCGATGGACTTGCTGCGCAGGCGGATGGTCTTGCCGTCGAACTCAAGGCCGAGGTATTGCAAGGCGCGGCGGTCTTTGATGCCTTGCACGCCCTTGACCATGGCTGGCCTGGGGCTGGCGATGACATCCTTTGTGTCAACGCGGTGAAACTCCACCCGCTCCCTCTTGGTTTCCTGGACGGACAGGTAGATGTTCTTTAGCTCATCTCTGACGGTGGTAATGGCACGCTCCTGGATCATTGGATCGCCAAGCGGGATGATCAGAAGGATGTCATCTGCATAGCGATAATACGCACCACCGATACTGCTGACAAAGGCGTGGAGCTTGGCGTCAAAGCCATCCATGTAGATGTTCGCCAACACCGCTGATATGGGCGTTCCCTGAGGGATGCCCACGCGCCGCTTTCCGTCCTTGGACCAGTAGAAGGGCTTGCCGTCCTCACCTAGAAAGTCTCGGCTGTTACGGATCAGCCCGTTATTTTTGACCTTCGCCCGAAACTCCACAGGCGTACAGAGTGGCCGACCGGCCTGCCGCCAATCAATCGTCAGATGTTGGCTAAGGTCATCGCGGTCTACCCAAGAGAAATGAGTGATGTGCTTGAAGACGGCGTACTCATCCTCGCTCAGATGGTTGCCTCCTGGGTCGGCCTTGAGCAACATATCTGCCCAGGCTCGTTTGAGCAGCTTATGGTCGAGGGTGTCAAAGAACTTCTCGACATCCATGGCGAGGGCTACGCAGTCGCCCATCGCCCTGACCCTGTCAAAGGCTTCGCAGGCAAAGTCCACGTTGGACTTGCCCAAGGACCTGTAGGCCAGCACGCAGTTGCCGTGTGAGGTGGCCTTGAGGTGGTGCTCGTAGGCTTCGCTCAGCCTGTGCGCATAGTAGGCAAAGATGACAGAGTCGGCATGACTCGCGTACCGGATGGGCCGCTTCTTGTCTTCGGTCTCGTGTGTATCTGACTTATATCTCGGTGTGTTGACGATGATTGAGAGCAGCGGATGGAAACCGTGCTTCTTCACCCTATCGGGATCGAGGGCGAGAGCCTTGGCCTTGTTTTCAGGGAGAGGCCAGTCGAAATGGCGATAGGTACGAGTTCGCCACCACTCGCCGGGTTTCTTGCGCTGATAGGCGATTGCGGATGAGGGCATCAGGTGGCCCTCTGAGATAGCAAAGCAGGGGCGGGGAGTTGCGTGTCCCTCTTTTTGGCACTCCAGAGGAATGCCAACCCGCCCTGCGCACGAAAGGGGCACTGAGCCCCCAACATTAGCCCTATCAAGATAGGGTAATCACGTTCAAAGTAACTGCTATAATGCTCATTCAGTGGCTCATTGCCAATATCACAGTCTGCATCCAAGTCGGAACAGAAAGGAGTCTTGACATGGTCAAAGAATGGCCCAGCCCACTTATGTTTGGGTCGGTGAAAAGAGTCTAGGATTCGTTTAGGGGCATGGCAACCGTTAACCATCACGCCCCGCCCGCTGCTTCATGGCTGCCCTTCTTGTGGCCCGCCGTCACCCCATTTCTCACCCAAGAATCCAGTTCGCTGAACTTGAAGCGCAGGGTACGCCCAACCCGATGCACCGGCATCCCGCGATCAACGATCCAGCGTTGCAGGGTGGCATCACTGATTGCTAGGTATTCCAGGGCTTCAGCAGTAGTTCGCCAGCGCTCCTCGGGTTCGTACATGGGCACTCTCCTCCACATCGCCGGGCATCAATATGAGGCCAAATGAGGCTGGATGAGAAGACTAGAGAGGTCAGGGCCCTAAGGCAAGCAGGGCTAGGCTGGGCCGGCTATGGGGCGAGGGATCCCGCAGGACTCGTCGATAATCTCAATCACCCGACTGAGGCGCAGGAAATCCATGATCAGGGGAAGGTGGGCCAGGCGGCGCGGTGAACTCAGTTCGATCTGTGTCGCTTTCATGCGCGCGGTTGTATCACCTTAGCTGGACTTCCCCCCGTTTTGTGGACACCTTCCCAAGCGCGATAGAGTAAAGAGGATGACCACATCTCAGCATCCCCTCCTTGCACTTCATGCAGCACTTGCAGCAGATAGCATCACCCCTGACTGCTCCTGACCACTGCTGACCATTTGAGCAAGCTCAATCCCTCTCTGGTCTTACGCCACAAGTCCTGTCATTGCAATACCCTGCGGCTTCCAACCAGGCGGGATTCGTAAACAGCAGGTCGTTGGTTCAAGTCCAATCTCGAGCACCATCCAGCCCGGTCCCTGACCGGGCTGATGACTTTAAGGGCACCTCTATAAACTATAAACTCAGGTCGAGCCAGGCGCAGACGATTTTTGGTCCT
>CAYONM010000044.1:0-20082 GCA_964405325.1 uncultured candidatus Brocadiaceae bacterium
TGCTACCTTTATTTCTTTCCGCACCCTAAGAGCAAAAACCGGGCGCCGACCGATACGATTGAACCCGTGGGTTCCGGGCGGCGCCCGGTTTGTAGACCTGCTTGGTTCACCAACCGATCGTCTAAATGAATTCCTGCACCGCGTCGATACGGATGGCGAAGGCGATTTCCGAGGCACTGGGCACAGCGGTGGGACCGCCATCGGTGGGCTCATCGCCCAGGGTGCTGGAAGAAACAGCAACCACCTTGCCATCAACGCGAAACATAGGTGAGCCGCTGGTACCACCGCACAGCGATCCGCCGTGCTGGATCAGCTGGTTCTGATCCGGCGTATCGTGATAGCGACCATCAAAATCGGTCAAACGACCAACCCAATCGTCTTTGAAGGTGGCCAACACACCGCCGAAACGTTGCGTGTCGTGATTGATGGAGCTGTCCAGGCGCTCGCCCGCCCGATACGGACCCGCTGGGTGTTGAAGATCCGCCGGTCGTCAGAACCCGGAAACAGCACGATGATCCGCATGGGGGGATGATCCGACCATGGCACCTCGAAACAACTGCATAAAAAATTCCCCTGCTCGTCTCAGCAGGGGAATCTGGTACCCGGAAGAGGATTCGAACCTCCACGGACATAATGTCCACAGCGACCTCAACGCTGCGCGTCTGCCAATTCCGCCATCCGGGCTGGGACAACGATTGGGAGGGCGCGATTCTGGAACCTCGGCCCGGCTGTCAATACGGGGGATGATCTGTTATTTTCTATGTATTGCCGTCTCACCGCGCAGGTTCGCCCAGGTGGTGTGCAGGTCGCTCTGGCGCAGCCGCCAATGCTCGCGTTCGGCAATCAGGCGCTGGTGATGGCTGGGCAGGTTCAGATTGCCGGTGCTGCCCAGGTGGGTGCGCTCGCGCAAGACCTGCTCGTGGTCCGGAATCGGCACCTGGTCCAGGCTCGTACCGACGTGGCGATAGGCATCGCGGAAAGCCAAACCTTCGTCCCGGACCAAGCGATACGCCTCTTCAGTGGCGTAAATGTCCTTGGTCAAGGCCGCCTCGATGCGGCTACGAATCGGCTCCAGGCCGGGGACGGCTTCGGTGCACACCGCCAGGGCCTGTTCGGCCAGTTCCACGCCATCCAACAACAAGGCTTTGGTGTCCTGCAGGTCGCGACTGTAGCCGGAGGCCAGGCCGATGGTGCAAGCAGCCAAACCGGTACGCAGGCCCAGGAATCGGGCGCAACGGCCGCGTAGCAGCTCGAACAGATCCGGGTTGCGCTTCTGGGGCATGATGCTGCTGCCGGTGGTGAAACCTTTGCCCAATTGGAAGAAACCGCATTCGGCCGTGGTGAAAAACACCAGGTCGGCAGCAAAGCGACTCAGGTCACCCAGCACTGCACCGATGGAATCGAGCACGGCGCTTTCCACTTTGCCGCGACTATTGGCGTCGGCCATGCACGGCGCGCCCCATCGGGCGAAGCCCAACTGCTGAGCGGTGCCGGCCCGGTCCAGCGGCAGGCCGACCCCGTAACTGGCTCCAGACCCCAAGGGGCAGCTGTCGGACAGACGATAGGCGGCATCCAAAAGGATCAGATCTTCGATCAGAACGTGGGCATGGCTGGCAAAGAACAGCCCGACGGAGGAGGGCATGCCGCGTTGCAGGTGGGTGTAGCCGGGCAGGGGATGGAATTCGAAGCGGCCGGCCTGGGTCAGCAGCGCGTCGGCCAGATCCAAGACGCTTTGCGCCAGACCACCGAGGTGATCCTTGGTCCAGAGCCGGACATCGGTCAAGACTTGGTCATTACGGCTGCGTCCGGTATGCAGACGACCAGCGGACTCGCCCATGCGGGCGGTCAGCAGGGCTTCCACCTTGGAATGGACGTCCTCGTCCTCAGCTTCCACGGTCCAGCCACCGACGTCGAATTCCCGCGCCAGACGACGCAGATGCCGCATCAGCAGATGCGCATCCGTTTCCGGGATGATGCCGGTGCTGCCCAGCATGTGGGCATGGGCGATGGAACCGAGCAGGTCGTAGGGGGCGAGTTGCCGATCAAACAGGTAATCATCTCCAACGGTAAAGGCGTGTACCAGATCGTTGGTGGCATCGTCGCCCTTGCTCCAAATCGCCATTGAAAGTCCTCCTGCCGTTCGTTTGCGGACGGTGCCGAGCCTGCGTCCGATCGCAATGGCAACTGCTGCTTGGCAGGTAGCGGTGGCGACCAGTCTTGACCGCCATGCATCAGACCATCGGCATTCTGCTCTCGGGTTCCGGGACGACCTATGAGAACCTGCATCAACACATCGAAGCCGGCGTGCTGCCAGCACGTATCGCGGTGGTGATCAGCTCGCGGATCGATGTCGCCGGGGTTGATCGAGCCCGGCGCTTCGGCCATCCACTGGTAATCGCCAAGGATCCCGAACAGGTCACTGAGGCTTTACGCAGCCATGGCGCGCAGTGGGTGGTGATGTGTGGCTGGTTGCGCTTCTGGGACCCACCAGCCCCCTGGCAGGGTAAGACCGTCAACATCCATCCGGCCCTGCTGCCGGCCTACGGCGGCAAGGGCATGCATGGCGCACACGTGCATCGCGCCGTATTGGCAGCAGGTGAGACCCGCTCCGGCTGTACCGTGCATCAGGTCGATGGCGCCTACGACAGCGGTCCCATCATCGCCCAGCAAGAAGTACCGGTCCATGCCGACGACACCCCGGCCACCCTGGCGACGCGAGTGCAAGCAGCTGAGCGCGACCTGTATCCCCGTGTCTTGGCCGAAATGCTCCAGCAGCAGTGAAGACCTTGCCTCGGCTGGTTGGGCGCCAGCATGCGGCTCATGACAGCAACGGTTCTCGATCGTACCGCCCTCCACGACTACTTGCCACATCGCGGATTAAACATCCTGTTGGATGAACTCCAGCTGGATCAGGATGCTGGCTTAGCCATCAGCCATTTCTCCGTTCCATCCGACGATCCCCATGGTCGCTGTCTGTTTGCTGCTCATCATGGCGATCGTGGCACGTTCTGGTTGGAACCCTTTCTTGGCGAGGCCGTAGCCCTGACCGGGGTGCCCTTGTTGATGGATGAGGTTGCCGCCGTCGGCAAGGTTTCGGTGTTCAGCATGATCAGCCGGGTGGATTTCCTCGATCTGGCGCCTATGGCCGCCGATATCGAAGCCAGCGCTCAGATCAAACGCCGTCGCGGCAACTTCACCCAGTTCGCCTGCAAAGTACGGCATGACGGTCGTACCATTATGAATGCCGAGGTGCTCTCCGGTGCCGCAAGCCTGGACGATGTCGCCAGCATTCCCGCCAGACCACTGCAGCAGGCGGTGGGCGAAACGGTCTCGGCGCCCGGCTTCAAGCATCCATCGCTGCATTTCATCAGGGGCGTACGTCAGTTCGATGCTGATGAACGCCGTCTGACCGCGACCTATATCTATCCAGAGAATCATCCCCTGGTCCCAGGACATTTTCCGGGTGGCGCCGTGATGATGGGCGTGACGCAATGGATGGCCGTTGCCGATGCTGCCTGGCTGCTGCGTGAGCGCTTGGGCATGGACCAGGCCATCACCGTCGACGGACGCATCGTCCGCGATGACGGCAGCGAAGTGCTGGATGTACGCGAATTGACCGTGGCACCGTCACCAACCGGCCTGCCCATGATCCGTTGCGCCAAACGTTGCGCCTTCCGTGATATGGTCATACCGGGCGATGGCATTGTTATCGAGGTGACCGCACGTTGATGGAAACTGGCGCCCCATCCAATTGGCGCACCACGGCATGGTCCGTGATCGTCGGCGCCCAAGGGGGCGGAGAAGAAGGGCGCCGATGCCTGGAGAATCTCTGCCGTACTTATTGGAAGCCGGCGTATTATTATGCCCGCCGACGAGGCATGAACCATCACGACGCGGCCGATTGCGTGCAGGAATTCTTCGCCCGCATGTTCGACAAGAACTGGCTGGCACGGGTGGAACAGGACCGTGGTTCGTTCCGTGGGTGGCTGTTGACGGCATTACGTCGATGGGTCAGCCGTAGCCGCACCATCACCGGTGCCGATCGCTTCACCGTGGTCTCCGACGACGCCGTCCGATCCTACGAACGTGAAGACGATCAGGTGAATCCTGACGATTTGTTCAACCGTGCCTGGGCACAGAGTTGTCTCGACGAGGCACTGCGTTTGATAGTGTCTGAACAACGCGGCACCAGCCGCGAGCAGCAGGTGCTGCTGTTTGCGTTCTACCTGGAACACACCGCTGAGGACGGGGACCCCCCTAGTTACGAGGTGTTGGCGCAGCATTTTGAGGTGCCGGTGAGTACGATCACCAATTGGCTGCACCGGGCACGCAGCCTGTTTCGCACCTATCTGCTTCGGGTGGTCCGCGATACGCTCGATGACCACGATGCCGCCGAAATCGAACTGAATCGGCTGCGTAGCTACCTGGAGTAGATATGTCCGATGTCAACGCCCTGAGAACGCGGAACTATATGGTACTTCCGCGCAGTCGGTCGTAGCCAAGGCCCTGGAGATATTAGGCCAGGATACCGCCATCGCCTTTTCTGGTGCCGAAGATATCTTGCTGATCGAATACGCCAAACAGAGCGGTCGCCCCTTCCGGGTATTTGCGTTGGATACCGGTCGCCTGCATCCGGAGACCTATCGTTTTTTCGAGGTGGTGGGACAGCACTACCAACTGCGTATCGAGTATTGTTTCCCACAGGCAGAAGCGGTGCAGGACCTGGTCCGGAAGAAGGGCCTGTTCAGTTTCTACCAGGACGGCCATCAAGAGTGCTGTGGCATCCGCAAGGTGGAACCGCTTCGGCGACAACTGGCTGAGCTGCAGGCCTGGATCACCGGTCAGCGCAAAGATCAGAGCCCCACCCGTCAGCAGCTGGATCTGGTCCAGATCGATCCCACCTTCACCGGTCGGGATGACCAGCCCTTGGTGAAATGGAATCCCCTGGCCGAGACCACCGGCCATGTCTTCTCGGAAAAGGGCCGCAATCCCTGGCAGCAGGACGGTCTGGAGCTTCGCGTCGACAGCCGGCTGGCGGCACGAAGCGATCTTGGCCGTGGCGGTGAGGAAAGGCGCGACTTCCTCTTGCTGGGGCTCAGTCCAACGCCAGGTCCGGAGCTGGTGTATGGTCTGGCCAACCGGCACGGCAGCAATCAACCACTGCCGAACGGGGTCGACGCACGCTGCGTGTTTCAGGATGGCGGCTATGTGGGCGAGGTACGCATCGATGCCACATTGCTCGACCGCTGGGCCGGCCGGTCCTGGCGCAGCGCTCGGATCAACCTGCTGGTCAACGACCTCGACCGGGCCGACGGCAGCGTACGGAAATGGGCTTGGCGTCCAGATTGGCGAGCCGAGAACAACATCGTCGGCTCGGGCACGCTGGTCAGGTCGACTGAGTGACCTGGTCGGCAGGCATGATCAGCTCGATCCGGTTGGTCGCCAAGTCGAGGAAGTCTACCTGAAACAGGGGGGTGCCATCTGAGGTGGCGATTTCCACCTCGACGATGGCGACGAAGGGCCCCGCATTCAGCACGTAGTCGGTAAGCCTCGAGCCCGGGAGCAGGGCGATGCGACCGGTCAGGCGATGCTGCGCGGTATAGATGATGACGCTGGTGCTGTTGCTCTCGTCCATGGAATAGCTCCGTGCCAGGGTGCGTTTCTATGGTATGGTAGAACATAAGCCGTAGCCGCGCAAGCCGAGTGGAGAAAGCCCATGGCCTGGATCGACAATCTCTTCAAACGCATGGCCGAAGTCGGTGCTGCCGACGTCCATATCCGTAGCAGCCAGGTGCCGCGCATTCGCGACGCTGGCGACCTGGTCCCCATGCAGGGGGTTCCGGAGCTCTCGCCCGATCAAGTCAGTAAAATTCTGAAAGAAATCGCTCCAGCAGACAATTGGACCCAGTTCGAGGAAAACTGGGACACCGACTTTGCCTATGCTCTGGAGGGGGTGGGACGTTTTCGCGCCAATTTCATGATGGATCGCTTTGGCCCGGGGGCGGTTTTTCGGCGAATCCCGGAAAAAATCCTCACCGCAGAACAGCTGGGGCTACCGGAAGCCGTCATCAAGCTGACCGAACATCGCAAGGGCCTCGTGCTGGTGACCGGCCCTACTGGCTCGGGCAAATCCACGACCCTGGCGGCGATGATCGATCATATCAACGATAACCGATCTGAGCATATACTCACCATCGAAGATCCGGTGGAGTTTGTCCATCCACCCAAAAAGAGCCTGTTTACCCAACGCGAGATCCACAAGCACTCACGCAGTTTCGCGACTGCCCTGCGCGCTGCCCTGCGCCAGGACCCTGATATCGTCTTGGTGGGTGAAATGCGTGACCTCGAGACCACCCGAATCGCGATCGAAACCGCCGAGACCGGCCATCTGGTGTTCGGTACCCTGCACACGTCTACCGCCGCCAGTACGGTGGATCGCATCATCAACCAGTTTCCAGCCGAAGAGCAGGAGCAGATCCGCCTGATGCTGGCCGGCAGCATGCGCGGCGTGGTGGCGCAGAACCTGCTGAAGAAAAAGGGCGGAGGCCGCTGCGCCGCCCAGGAAATCCTGGTGGTAACCCCCGGCGTTGCCGCACTGGTCCGCGAAGGCAAAACCTTCCAGCTACCATCGGCAATGCAGACCGGCGCTCGTTTTGGCATGCAACTATTGAACAACGCCTTGGAAAATCTGGTCCGTGAGGACAAGGTGGAGCCACAGGAAGCCTATGACAAGTCGATCGATAAATCTGACATGCTGCAGAAATTGCAGGCCATGGGCAAGCAGGTCAAAACAGATTAAACAGGGCGAGCACAGAACCCAAGGATTTCATGATACTGGTTGCACCCTCGGGACTTCGTCTCGAGGGTGCGATCTCTAGTGCTCTGTCTACGCAATAAAGTCCAGTATAGCTGCATCTCGCACGGCATCTGCGGCGTTCCGAAAGCCTCAAGATGGCGCTGCCATTCCTTCTACTTCCGCGCCTTAGGGTGCGAAAAGAAATAAAGGTAGCAGATCGCGCAGAGATTTTGTCGATTCTTCAAGGCGCGAAGAGCGAGCATATCGAGTATATGTAAGCGATAAGCAACGCAGAAGGGCGGCAAAAGATCAAGTGAGACGCTACCTTTATTTATTGACGGGCCCTTACGCCGTGGTGCGGACCGAATCCAACAGGGCCTCAAAGCGCTGGCCGTATTCGACATAACTTGCCAGCCGAGCGGCGCTCTTGTCGTCATCGGAGGCCTCTTCGTGGAAGACCACTTGTAGGTGCGGCTCCATGGAGATGCCGCCGTCATAGCCATTCGCCAGCAGGTCGGCAACGATACGCTTCACCTCACCCTGGCCGTCACCGGCATGAGTGAAGGTGCATTTCTTGGCGTCGGGATTCCAAATGCCGTCCTTGATGTGGATGTAGGCAATATGCTCTCGGACCTGCCGATAGAAATCCCAAGCAGACTGCCGTGGACCGTCGTCCGCAATGAGGTAATTCCGAGTAAACACGGGATTGCCGGTATCGAATACGAGTTTCAAGCCAGGCGCGTTTTCCAACAAGCGCACCGTGTGCTGTGGGCTCATGCCACCGTAGTTCATACAGTTTTCATGTACCGGTTGAATGCCCGCATCGAGAAAACGTTTGGTGAAATCGGCAACCCGACGGAAGCGCTCGCTGGCGTTCTGGTCAGCATCGCTGTAGCTCGGCGCCTCGTGCTCGACCCGGTAACTCATGACCCGAATCAGCTTGGTGCCGAGTCGCTGCATCCGTGGGATGCAGCGATCGACGATGGCAATGGTTTTGTCGTAATCATCGTTGATGCTGCAGGCCCAATTGGCGATGCCGGAACCGAAACAGTTGATGCCGACCCCAGCTTCCTGCAGCTGGAGCCAGGCCTGATCGAAGGCCGCATCGTCGAGATCGTGAATCATGGTACCATCGATCTTGCGGCTCTCGATCCACTGCCAACCAAGCTGTTTGGTGGCTTCGATCTGACCAGCCAAACGGTCAGCAGCTTCGTCGGCGAATCCGGTTAAATACATGGTCTCTTCCTTGTCAAAGCGTTGTGATGAGTTCGGCCAGGTATTGGAAGCTACGTTCGGCAGCAATAAACGGATCGTCATCGCGCCAGAAGCGATCCTGCTCGACAATATACCACTGACAGCCGGCTTGCTCTGCAGCGTGCAGAATCCGTGGCCAGTCCAGATTACCGTCACCAATGGAGCCGAAGTGCTGTTCGGCCTTCGGATCACGAACTTCGAAATCCTTCAAGTGCAGCAAGGGCAAACGGCCCTGCAGGCGCTGGCACCACGCGACCGGATCGCCACCACCACGTTGCACCCAGTAGGTATCGATTTCGCCCTGTAAATTCTGCGGCTTGGTCAGGTCGTAAAGATACGCCAGGATCGGCCTCCCGTCGATGCGCCGAAACTCGCCATGGTGATTGTGATACGTCAGCACCTGGCCGGCGGCTTGCATCATGGCACCTGCGGCATCAAGTTTGTCTGCCAAAGCGACCACGTCATCATAGGTTTCCAGGGACACATGCGGTGACGGGTAAGCCGTCGCGTTGCATCCGAGCACTTTCAACTTGTCGATGACAGCCTGAGTGTCATCACAAATAGCGGCGCCACCCTCGTGGGTCGCGCAGATACGCATGTCGGCGGCATCGCAGATTCGACGGGTTATGGCCGGATCCAACGGAACAGCTGAGATCTGCACGGTGCGATAACCGATGGCTCGCAGGCGATCGATGGAGCGGGTGAAGTCATCTTCGGTTTTGCAATGGTCCCGGATGGTGAAGCAAGTCAGGGCGATCTGGTCGATGGTAATGGTCATGAATATTCTCGCAGGGTCAGAAGGAGCCGGCCAAGTCCTTGGAGGTATCGGACGTGGTGTTATTTTTCTGGAAGGTGGAATTGGCGATCAACTGCTGCAAATGAGCCTCGTAGGCCTTGGCATCGATCGGAAGTTCGATCGTCTGCTTGGTGAAGCCCGAATACAACATGGCATTGGCCAGTTCTACGGAGTGGATGCCCTGCTCACCGCGTGCCAGCAATTCTTCCTCGCCACGAATGGCTGCGGCGAAATTATTCATGATGCCGACATGCTGCTCTGCTTGGCCGGAAGCCGGCACTTCGACATTCCAGTGCGGTGCTTTGCCAAAACGCTGATCGGTGCTGTGGCTGAAAGCGGTGACTTCCTGTTCGGTACGAGTCCAGCTGATCTGACCACCTTCGACAATGATCCGGCCGCGCTCGCAGGCGATTTCCATGCGGTTGGTACCAGGCGATTCGCAGGTGGAGGCGATGAAGATACCGCTGAAGCCCTGATCGTATTCCAGGTAGGCGGTCACTTCATCTTCCACTTCGATGTGGTGGTGCTTGCCGATGTGGCAGAAGGCGCGAATGCGACTGGGCATGCCGAACAGCCAGTACCACAGGTCCAGCTGATGCGGGCATTGATTCAGCAGCACACCGCCGCCTTCGCCGGCCCAGGTGGCGCGCCAGCCGCCGGAGTCGTAGTAGCGCTGCGAACGGAACCAATCTGTGATGGTCCATTGCACTCGTTGCAGGGCGCCGAACTCGCCACCTTGGATCAACTCACGCAGCCGTCGATAGACCGGTGTGGTGCGCTGGTTGAACATCAGACAGAACACCTGCTCCGACTTGGGGCGCTGCTCGTAAGCTGCGATGGTCTTCTTGCAGTCAGCCACATGCACGCCGAGCGGTTTTTCCACCAGTACATGCAGGCCTGCTTCCAGCGCCGCAACGCTGAGGGGGGTGTGATCATAGTGGGGGGTGGCGATGATCACCGCGTCTACCAGACCGGAGCCGATCAGCTGGCCCGGTTGCGTGAAGGTGGCGATGGAATCGTCGTATCCGCTCATTGCGGATTCTTCGATATCGCTGATGGCGGTCAGTTTGGCGCCTGTGACCTTGCCGGCGATCAGATTACGGGCATGACTGGAACCCATGCCGCCCACGCCGATGATGCCAATACGAACAGGATCTGTCATCCCTGCACTCCTTATTCTGCAAGAAGACAGCCTAACACGCCGGGCGGCCACTGCTTGCCTTATTCGCGCAGGTATTCGTCGGATCCGATCATACGTGATCAGAGGGGGGGCGCACCCTCGCGGCATCCGTCCGTCGCAGCCGCAGCCGCACTCCGGCCCCTGGATCCTCCGTCGCGACGGATCCGCTACGCACCACTTTTGCGGAAAAACCCGATGGGGGAGACCCGTATCATGCAAATCGTGGGACCTGGGTTCGCCCAGCTGAGCAAGATGCCATCGTTTTCACCGACCAAGCCGTCGGCGCATCTGTACCGCGATGAATTCTTCAAGGCGTTTGGGCACCTCTATAAACTCAGGCACTTCGCCAGACTTGCGCTTTCCGGCCCTGCCTGCGTTGCTGGAACCTCGAAATAGCCCTGCTATTCCTTCGGCCCCAGCGCCTTGGCAGGACCAAAAATCGTCTGCGCCTGGCTCGACCTGAGTTTATAGAGGTGCCCGTTTGTCGCGGAGAGTTTTGCCATCGGGTAGGGTATTATGGGCTTCGATACGTAGTTGTTTTTCCCAGGCTTCCAGTTGCTTGATCACCAAGCGAATCTGGGTTTGTCGATACTCCGAGCCCTCGGCATACCTGACGATGAATTCCTGATGCGCCCAGTCACCCTTCTGGTCACGATGCGGAGCATCCATAATCTGCCGATCGACCACTTGCCCGCTCAGGCGGGAAGCGGCGATGCCCTCCTTGCTGGCATCGACAAAGGCATTGCCGATGCGCGACAGGTTGTGCACGCTGGCAATGCGGGTAGCGCAAGCACTCAGCACGAGGATCAGCAGAAGCAGCAAGGTCCGTGGCATGTTGGCTTTGTATGGGGGTTTCGTCAGAGGTCGGATTCGAACCAGGCGCGTAGCTCGCAAAGAAGGAACGATCAGCGGTTTTGTATCAACTGGCTGTCGGATGCCGCAAGCCAAGACGGTTGGCAGATACGAGTGATCACCACAATGTCGGGCATGAGTGGAGTGCCGACAGCCGCGGTGGCCATCATCACTGATCCCGAGGAGCAGGTGCTCATCGTCCGGCGACGCTCAGATGCTCGTGATCCCTGGTCGGGACACTGGGCGCTCCCAGGTGGCCGACTGCAGGCGGGTGAATCTCCGCTGCAGGCATGCCGCCGCGAAGTGACCGAAGAGGTGGGGATCGAGCTGCCCAGCGAAAGCCGGCTTCGACTCGCTGACACCTGGGCAGGCAACGCCGTCGGCACCCCTGTGCTGGTTGCCGTCTACTGCTTTCTGTTGCCGCGCCGACCGGTTCGCATCCACTTGGACAAACGCGAGCTTGCTGCGCATCATTGGCTGCCGGCAAGGCATTTCGATCACCATCACAAACACCAGCGGGCCGCTCTGGCCACCGCATGTCCCGATCGGCGGTATCCCTTCATCCAGGTCCTCGACTCACCCCTGTGGGGCTTCACCTATCAGATGTTGCAGGACTATCACCAACGCGGGGGGGGCAGGCGGATCGGCTTTGTTCAAGAAAACTCCCGATTTCGCGCTTCATAATACGCATCATGAACCAGACGACAAAGAGGGCCGTATGTCTGATCTTCCCAAGCCTTCCGCTGACCCCGAGCTGGTCCAGATCTGCATCCTGGTGGCGCGTGGTCATCTGCAGATCATGGACGGCATCCAGCAGCTTCGAAACAAGATGAGCCGGTACATCGATGGCCATACCGACATCAATAAGCTCAGCGTCCTGGCGGTATTGCTGGTAGAGCAGACGCATCCGCCGGCCAAGGGCCTACTGCTCAGCCCGGAGGATCTGCAAACCATGTGGCGTGCGCCGCAGCAGACCACCGAAACGCATCCGGATCTGCACATGAGCTTCCTGGTGCTGTCCTGCCTGCAGTTGACCAGCATGGGTGAGCCGCACGAAGGTGCCAAGGTCATGACGCAGGCTTTGGATCAGATGCTGCCGGAGCATCCCAGCATCAACTTGAACTAAGGGTGCGGAAAGAAATAAACGTTACAGATCGCGCAGAGATTGTGTCGATCCTTCAAGGCGCGAAGAGTGAGCATATCGGGCATATGTGAGCGATAAGCAACGCAGAAGGGCGGCAAAAGATCAAGCGAAATGTAATGTTTATTTTTTGACGGGCCCTAAGCTGGACGTAGATTTCTATCGAACGATATCTGCCGCGATCTGGTCCAGATAACGGGCCAGATCGAGGTCTTTTTCGGTCACCACATCACCCGCATCGTGAGTGCGCAAGGTGACGCTGACCTGATTATAGACATTCCGCCATTCCGGGTGGTGTTGTCGTTGTTCGATCCCATCGACGCAGGCCTGCTGCCAGGCCATGGCCTGACGGAAGTCGGCAAAACGGTAATCACGTTGAATGGACTGCTGGTCGCCTTGCCAATCCGGAAGTTCGGCCAAGGCGTGCTTGCGTTGATCTGGGTTCATATTTGGTCCTCTCTATTGCTCGCGTTGCAAGTGCAGGGGATCGCGGCGCAACACATTCAACGCCGGCAGCATGGCAATACCAGCGCACGCCCAGCCAGCGAGACCCGCGATCCAGACACGATGCTGACTGGCTTCCACTGGCGGGGCAACCGCTGCCACGTCGAAAGCTTGGACAAGGGGGGTCACCAGGGGGGCCAGCAGGGGGCCCCCCAGCCAGGCGCCGAGCATGGCGGCGAGCATACAGATACCGGCCAGGCCACCCCCGAAAATCACCAACAGATGACCGGTATGCGCGCCACAGAGGCGATAACAGGCAATCTGTCGTCGGCGTTCCTGCATCAAGGCGCTGGCCTGAGCGAGACAGGCAACGACAATCACCAAGCCCAGCATCAGGGCAACCACCCCTGCTGCCAGATGGACCAGGCGTTCCAGATTTCGCACCACGTCGGCCAACTGCTGTTCGCCCTGCAGGCTGAGCCCGCGCGCCTTGATCGCCGCTTGGATGCTGGCCAGGTCCTGACCGCTGGCTGCTTGCAGGCGAGCCTGGACCGGCGCAGCGGTAGCAGGGGGGCCATTGGGGAAGAGTTCCGTCAGGAAATGATCGGTCAGATGTTTCGGCAGGGCTATTCCCCAGGGTATGATTGCGGCATTGGTACCAGCAACCCGAACCGGCACTTGGAAAGCGTTATCCAGCCGGCGGAACAGGTCTGACCCGACCACCATCCGAAATTCACGATCCAGCAAAATCGATACCTCCAGGCGTGGCAGGCTGTACCGATCGGCCATGCCCAGATTGTAGTAGCGCATCACTTGGGGATTGAAAACAAATGGAATCGGTTCATCCAGGTTGGCTTGCGCCCATTGCTCTTGAAGTTCGATGGGCATGTCGTCGGCGGCGATGCCGTAGAGCGAGAGGAATTGGCTATTGTCCAGGATCCCAGCAACCTGGACGTGCAATGTCGCTGGCACCGGCACTGCATGAATGACCTGGCAGTGTCGAAGACCGGGAAGCTGCCGTAGCCACTGGACATCGTCGTCACTGAGGACGGGACGATGCAAGCCGATGCCTTTGATGCTGACCGCCGGACGCGGAAACACATCCACCTGCAGGCTCTCACCAGGTCCAAGCAACAACAGGCGCATCAACTCCGTGCCGTAGCGACCCAGGTCCCACGTCAGTGCGCTCAGCAGGCCACCCATCAGGCACAGGCCAGCAAGCAAGAGGCTGGCCAAGGGCCGACGGAGCTGTTCATGCCAGGTCAGGAGCAGCAGACGCATGCAATCGACCTCCATCCAAGTGGTAACGCGCATGGCAACGGCTCGCCAGCTGCTGATCGTGCGTCGCGAGTACCAAGGTGAAGCCTTCCTGTTCGGCTAATTCGCACAGCACCGATGCCACCGCATTAGCGGTCGGATCGTCAAGGGTGCCGGTGGGTTCATCAGCGATCAGGCAGGGGGGCTGCACCAAGAGGGCTCGTACCAAAGCGCAACGCACCTGTTGCCCCCCCGATAAGGCACTGGCGCGAAGATCGCTTTGTGCCGCCAACCCAACCCGCTGTAGCAAGGACACGGCACGGGCATGTGCTTGCGGCTGCGAACGAAATGCCGCCGGCATCAGGACGTTGTCCAGACAGCTGCGTTGGCCATCCAGCAGCGGTGATTGTCCCAGCCAGCCAATGGCTTGCCGGAAGCGACGCCGCCGACCAGCAGCCGAACGCGGCAGGGGGTACCCATCCCAGCACACCTGACCGGCATCCGGATGATCGAGTCCAGCCAAGATCTGCAGCAGGGTGCTTTTGCCGACGCCAGAAGCACCGGTAATGGCGCAGGTTTCACCGCTGGCGACCTTGAGCTCCACACCATCGAGTACGACGGTGCGACCAAAGGTACGCGTCAGACCATAGGCTCCTATCTGCATGTCTGGCAGGCTAGTCGGATTGGTGACATCGTCGATTGCCGACCGTGGGACTGGACCCGTCAGACCTGGGTTCTAGCATCCGCCGCCTGGACGATGGGAAGGACCACCATGCCCCTGGCCGATGACCTCAAAACCCTGCAGAGTGATGGCACGGCTCAGCTGAGCACTGCTGAAGATACCCAAGCGCTGGAACAGGTGCGCATCGATTTGCTTGGCCGCAACGGTCGTCTGAAGGAACTGAGCAAGGCTTTCAAGCAGGCACCACCGGAACAGAAACGCGAGCTCGGTCAGCTGCTGAGCGCCGTCACCCAGACTCTGCGCGAGACCTTCGAGGAACGACAGCAGCAGCTCGCCTTTGCCGGCGAGGCCGATCCCATCGATATTTCCGAACCACGGCCGCGCCATGTTTGCGGTAGCATCCATCCCATCAGTCGGGTGGCTTGGGAGGTGGAACAGGTTTTCAGCTCCATGGGATTCGATGTTGTCGACGGCCCGCACGTCGAGGAAGACGAGTATAATTTTGGCCGCTTGAATATTCCCGCCGATCACCCGGCTCGTGATGCGCAGGACACCTTCTGGCTGTCGACCGGCAAACTGCTCCGCACGCACACCTCGTCGGTCCAGGCTCGAACCTATCCTGTCGCCGAGCTACCGCTGCGTCGGGTCGTGGTTGGCAAGGTCTTCCGCTACGAAGAGGTGGACGCCACCCATGACAACACTTTCACGCAGGTGGAAGGCTTCATCGTGGACGAAGGCATCACCGTCGGCCATCTGATCGGCACACTCCAGACCATGATCCGCGGCGTATTGCATCGCGACGACGTCGAAGTCCGCTTGCGACCCAGCTTCTTTCCCTTTGTTGAACCAGGTTTTGAAGTGGACGTTCGTTCATCCAGTGCCACTGGCCACTTCGCCAACTGGGTCGAGCTGTTGGGTTGCGGCATGATCCATCCGAATGTGCTGCGTGTCGGTGGCATCGATGCCGATCGCTACACTGGATTCGCTTTCGGGCTGGGGCTGGAACGCCTGACCATGATCCGCCATGGCATCGACGACATCCGCTTGTTCAACGGCAGCGATCTGCGTGGACTGCGTCAATTTGACCGATCATGACCAAGAGGGGGGTCGGAGGGGGGCACTTTCAAGCCCCCCTCCGACCCCCCTCTTTCCACAACCCGGCGATTCTGACGGGTCCTGGTCCGGTGACACGACGAAAGTTGATCTGTCGTCTCGGCTCTCAACCAAACGGCAACAGCAAGTTGGGCTTGGACCCAGAAGTGAACCTTTGGGTTCTCGGCACGCCCAAAACTTAGTCCGGCAGGACGAGTTCGTTGTGATTGCCCAGCCAGTGCTTGATCCGACGTTCATAGACCCAAGCCAGGCGTTTCAGCTGGGCGTCATCCAGAATGTTCACCGGACGCCGTCCGAACAGCTGATCATTGGGGCTTTTCAGATACCGGATCAGCTCGCGTAGCACCCAGCGAACTTCCAGCACCTCACCGGCCGGTATCTCCAGCATCTGATGCTCGGGGTTTTGCATATGATGGTTTGGCTCCAGGGCCGGGGACACGGAGGAGCCAGTTTCATTCTGGAGGTCGGTCTGGACCATTTGCCGAATCACTGCGGTGGTTCGGCGAATGCTTGAGGGCGTATTGGATTGCATGGCAAACGTCCTTTATTTTTATTGGCTTTTGACGTTCCATGGAAGATGGGTCCGTTACCGACGGACCATCTGCAAAGCATACCACGCGTGAGCGGTTTTGGGGAGAAGCAATGTGGCAGCTCTGATAAAAGAGCCCCCTTGTGATCAATGAGTCAATGTCCGATAATGTATCTTATGTAATTTTTGTATTTCTGTAAGGACCATGCTGACCAATGCTTCGGACTTACCTTGGTAACTGTTCCAGATTCATAACCAAACCGCGGCCAGCCTTCGACAAAAACCGGGGCACGTCACCGATTCCCAAAAAAAGGACCTAGCAAGCCGTCGAGCCATTGATCGAACGGCGGAATCACGACCCGCGCCGACTGGATTCCAGTCGGCCGCCTTGCCTTGCTGTCTCTCGTTTCCCTTTCTTGGGGAGCGGCCGATCGATCAATCGGAACAGATCAGGAAGACGCTGCTGTCCATGCTGAACGAACGTCTTTCCTGATAGCGTAGCGCCGAAGCGATAATGGCCTCGACGCGCTGCTCAGGCTCAAGGTCACGGCTGCGCTTCAAGGAGGCTGCCAATCGCTTGGCGCCGAAGGGTTCGACACCATCCGTTTTGGGTTTGCCGTGAAGCATGTCCCAGCCCGGTATCACGATGGTGTCGCCAGGATGGAGGGCGCAGGTCCGGGCGCCAACCCTCGGCGCAGCAGCTCGCAGCAGCTCCCCTGCCGACTCCAAATGCCGGAAATGTTTTTTCTCACGACGATGAATCAGGATACTTCCCAAGCCGGCATGACACCAGGCGAGCTCATGAGCCTTGGGATCCAGCACGGCAATGCAGATGGCGATGGCATCTACTTCATTCATCTCAACAACCAGATCGCCATGCACCTGATGCAGGATTTCTTCTGGACTCTCGCAATGATCGGCAAACAGATCGACTGACATACGTGCCATTGCAGCCAATGAGCTACAACCAGAAATCACACGGCCAAGCACCAAGCCGATTTTCTTATTTTCCAACTGGATAAGGTGCTGGAATTCGCAGGGATTGTCCTCGTCAGCAAGCAGTCGACGCCCAAAGACCCGGTAGGCATCAATCTGACAGCTCGGGCCAGTACAGCGGGTGCCCTCATGCACTTGAAAACGAGAGCGCGTGATTTTAACAGTCCGGACATTCCGGGCGATCTGATCATCGGGCAAGTCAGCGAAAGGTTGTGGTTCGTGGGAGCTGGTGGAGGGAACCGCGTTGCTCGGGAGCAGGCCATCGCACTCGTCATCCAGTGCTTTCTCCTGCTGCACGGCCGCAGCCGTTGGGAGAAGATCGCTGCTTTCATCATCGGCGGTCAGGAGATCGGCTCTCTGATCATCGTCGTCTTCATTCAGCACTGGTATCGACGCCTCGGTCTTGGGGGGCGGTGGAGTTGCAAACAGCATGTTGCTGGGCACACCGGGAAGCCCCCCCTCCGCACGACTGATTTGACTGCCAGCGGGCGGAGGCGGCGTAGCCAAGAGCATATCACTCGGAATGGGCGGCTGATCCCACGCCGTTGCGGTTGACGGTGTCAGATCCGCGAATTCCTTCCCATCCCGACCGACAACGGGAATGGCTGCTGGTGTGGGCGGACAACTGCTCCCCCACATGCGTGCTGATTTGCGAATTTGTCCGAGATCATGAATAGCGCGATGATCTTCAGTAAATGCCGGACAGCCAATCAGATGCTTGGCCCGTGCAGCACTCGTGGTGGTCTGCTCCACTCCAGTCAGGCAATACGGACACATCCATGCGCCGCCACGACTGTAAACCTGCCACGCTGGATGCTGGTCGATAGCCTTGATGGACTCAGCAAGATCGAGCTCCCGATTGACAGTCGTACACGCACACAGCACCGACTGCACCGGATGCCATTCGCCATGGTGTTCCTCGGGATGCATGGCGAGGTGCTTGGCTATGCAGCTGAGTAAGAGATGGTCGACCTTGGCCTGCTTGACGGCATCGTCTACTGGTTTGAGCTGATAGGGGTCCATCCAGCGGCCAGACTTGTCGAAGACCCGCCAGGAAGAGCAATTGCTCATGAGCCGTTCGATATCCAGGATCGCCGCTCGATGCCGCAAAATATCAGCATCATGCAGGGTGCCACGCCCCCGAAAGCAGGCCGAACAATCGTGCATCACATGATGCTGGATCGCCCGTCGTAGTTCCGTCTCTTTATTGCTGCGCAAACGGTAGGGATTGAGACAATACGGGCACACCCACCGTCCATCGGCCGTGAATCGACGCCAAATCGTCTTGTTGGCCAGATCAGCCGACAAACAATTGAGCGCGAGCATGGTGGGCGACGAGGTCATAGGAAGCGGGAATCCAGGGCCGGAAAAGAGACAGCTTTGCGATATCTTACTTATACTCCTATCAAAATAGACCGCTCGCAACCCATTTTATGCGCTTTTATCCGTCAGACAGGGGCGCACGATCGCGAGGTCAGACAGCGGCCATCTAAAGGCCACTCGGTACAGCAAGCATCCGTGGAAGGTAGAGCGCCTCCCAGCAGATAGCAACATCATATGAAGGATACCGCTGCTCCCAGGCCCTGAAGCGCGCGCTATGAGGGGCTTCGTTTGGACGTGGATCGCAGGCCTGCGCATGATGGCAGAACTCGTGATGCAGAACATGCTCGACAAAAACTCGCGCAACCCAGGGCTGATCCAATCGTGGCGAAAGCCGAACCGCGGCATGTGGTCGTCGTAGATAAGCGCCATACCGAAGATGTCGCAGCTGCCGACTGCCGGGATTTTTGCCCCATCGAAAATAGGGCCGCGGCAGATGGTCAAACCACTGCGCGTGGATCTGTCGAAAACAAGCCTCGAAATCGAAATGCACGCCAATACCCGGAAGTTGTTGGATCAGATCCTGATCCAAGGCCGCCTGGCCAGCACGGGGTCCCCGTGGCAGATGCAGCATCGCCTCACGAAGTGCCGGATAATCACCATGTCCCCCCTCTTGGGCGAAACGCAATAAATCCGGCAGCACGTGTGTCTTCTGCAAGAGCGCATGATGCACACTGAGCACCGGTGGGCCTCGACGCTGCTCACGCAAGCTGACCACCGTCCGACGATTGGCATTGCAGCGGAGCCGCACGCCAAGCCGAGCGAATCGCGTGATGAGCTCGTCGGGGATGCCCGGTTTCATGATTGGAACAGCCGAGTACCGATACGGATATCGGTTGCACCTTCAGCCAGCGCCAGATGGTAATCGCCGGACATGCCCATCGATAAGCGATCCAGGCCATGCTGCTGTGCGAGGTCACGAGTCACCCCGAAGCAGGCCTGGACCTGATCATTGGAGATACCAGGACGGCTAAGATCGGGTGCCATGCACATCAATCCGAGCAACTTCAGGTGCGAGCTTGAGCGCACCTGCTCAAGCACGGCCGGCAAGTCCTCTGGGACCAGCCCCCCCTTCTGTGGCTCACCACTGGTGTTGACCTGGATGAACACCGTCATGGTCCGGTCCAACTGCTGGCACAAGCGCTGAACACGGTCGATATGATTGCCCTGAAACAGGCTATGGATCGCATCGACCGCAGGCACGATGTCCTTCAGCTGTCTGCTCTGAATGCGACCGATGAAATGGAAGACCAGCTCCGACGGTGCCGCCTGTCGCATCTGCTGCAGGTGCTCAACGCGATTCTCGCCGCACAGCCGTAAACCGGCCTCGGCGAGTGGCGGCAAGACCCCTGGATCTTGATTTTTGGTAACTGCCATCAGATGGATCGTGGATGGATCACGTCCCAATCGGCGACAGTGGTCGGAGACCTCCTCACGAACGGCAGCGATATTGTTGACGATCATGCTTTGGCACTATCGTTCGTCAGGAATGCAGGCAAGTCATGGCCTCGGATGCGCTTGCCGCAGGATTCCACAAAAGACCGATCTTGAGCGGATCCATGGCGGTTCGAACGAGTCGACCTGAAAGAACCATGAGTCTAGAAGCTGAGGGGCTTGCCCCTCGATGTAAGGGTGCGGAAAGAAATAAACGTTACAGATCGC
>CAYONM010000045.1:0-19506 GCA_964405325.1 uncultured candidatus Brocadiaceae bacterium
ATAAAAAATACGTGAAGCCCCAGCCCTGCGGATAATGCTCGATCCGGTAGCCGCTGCTGCTATTGATCTGCACCAAGTCGTTCAGATCAATCGGCCCCTGCGCCAATTGTTTCTGCAAATGCCACAAGCGGCCAAAGGGGATGGCCTGGATTTCCAGACCCCGTGGTCCGCGCTCGGCTTCCTCGACCAGAACAGCCAAACCCTCATTGCACCATTGCGGCAGACGTCGACTATTGGCGGCATTATGAAAAATCAGATGTGTGCATTCGTGCATCAAGGTGCCCAACATCCGCTCGATATTGCCGGGATAATACAGCCGAATACCGCACTGCTCACCGCGGGACCAGAAATACCCCAGGGTGCCGGGTCCGATTCCAAAACCGATACTGCTGGCCATGGTTTGCGCGGCAAATTGTTCCTGTGTCGCGAACACCTCGATAGGCAGTCGTCGCGGCAGACGCCGCAGACGAAACACCTCCGCCAATTTGCGGTAGCACTGCTCGGCGGCGAGGGCGACCTCGTTCACCACCACCGCCGGGCAGTTGCTGGTGATCTCGAAATGCGGCGTCTTCAGTTCCCAGGCCTGCTCCCAATCGCTGCGTTGTTTGCTGAGCTCACGCAGATGCTGCTGCCGCCGTTCCAAGCGACGCTGGTCGACCTTGCTCATCCAGCGGCCCTGAAACTGCACGTAACCACGCGTCGGATAGTATTCCGATGGGCTCAACCACTGCTTTTTCCGGCTATCCCAGATAAACCCGGCCATCTGCTTGGCCTGATCATCGGGCGATGGTTTCTCCTCAGCCACAAGCAGGGCATTGGGCACCAGGCCGAGAACCAACAGCAGTAGTAAACAGTGCATGGCACTTCTCCCCATCGAACAGCTTGCCAACTGGCCGGCGGGGAACAATAGATGCCAGTCTTCTTACGCCACGCCTGGTACAGCCGACGCAAATCCTGCCACCATCCACCGGTCGAAGAATACGCCTACCTGCTATGCTACCAGACTGTCGCACATATCCGGCGGCGACTACGACTATCTGGTCCGGATCATCGCCGACGACACCAGCCGTGGCAGCGAAGTCACCCTGATCAAACGCTATCTGGAGGCCAATCACGCCTTCCGGCGGGGCCAGTCACGCCTGCCGCACACGGCATTTTCTGTATCACGCCTGGAAAGGGACTCCGCGACCCATCAATCCAGCTGGTCACGCACCGCATCCTGGGCAGCCGCGGTGTCCAGATCGAGTCGGAAGACCTTGTCCAAGTGCACCATCTTGAACAGCTCGACCGCTTCCGACCTGAGATTGGCCAGAGCCAGAGCGCCGCCCTGGCGCGTCAGCCAGATCTGATAGCCGGCGATATCGCCCAGGTCCTGACTGTCGATGCGGCTCAGCCCGCTGCAGTCGAGTACGAAACCGCGTTGGCCGGTATCGAGCAGGCTCTGCAGGACGCTCTGCAATTGCCGCCAGGTTTTTTTGGTCACCGGTACCACGGCGATGCCGTCTGCGGGGGGATTCATGCGGAGCTCCTATACGACCGTCACGGTGAACTGCTGCTGCGGTACGATCAATCGGAAACAGCAGCCCTTGCCCGGCTGGCTGTCGATTTCGATCTTGCCACCCAAACCATCAACAACCGCGTCCTTGACCGCATCAAGGCCGACCCCGCGCCCGGAAATGTCGGAGATCTGACCGGCGGTGGTGAAACCAGGGGCGAACAACAATTCCATGGCCTGATCCTGGTTCAGCTCGCGTTCGGTATTGAGCAGGCCCAGTTCGATGCCGCGGGCACGGATCTGGTCGAGGTCGAGCCCGGCACCGTCGTCGCGGACCTGGACCAGCAATTTGTCTTCGATCTGGGACACCGACAGGGTCAGGCTGCCGGTGGCCGATTTGCCGCGCTGCAGACGCAGATCGGCATCCTCCAGGCCGTGATCGATGGCGTTGCGCAGCAGGTGCACCAGGGCTGCGGTCAATTCCCGGGCGTAGCGGCAGTCAACGCCCTCGTCGCTGCCGAGCATCCGGAAATCGACCTCCTTGCCCAGACGCTCGGCAACGCCAGGGACCAGCTTGATCGCCCGGGCGAAGGCCTTGCGCGCCGGGATATGCCGTAGCTCGGCCAGACGGCCGACAAAATGACAGCAGCGCTCGTCGTTCAGCTGCTGCGAGAGTCGTTGGGCCTCAGCCATCAGTTTATGGATTTCCAACAGGTGGATATGCAACAGCGGATCGTCGGGATCCTCGACCTCGTCGCCCAGCAGCTTGCGGGAAATGGCACAGACCCGGTCCAGGGCTTGCGCCAGTCGCTGCAACCCATCCTGCAGCATCGGCAGGAGTTCGTCGAACTCGGCATCCTCCGGGTGCTCGCGCAGGGGCGAGAGAGCGTCCTCCATGCCACCGGCGATCTGCGTGACCTCACCGAGCTTCAGCGAGGACGAGCCGCCCTTGATGGTGTGCACGCCGCGGAAGATGGCGTGGATCAGCTGCTCGCGACGTTCGCCCTGGTCGCAGTCGGCCAACTCAGCGATCAGCGGGCCGACCCGGGTCAGGATCGCGCGTGTCTCACTGATGAAATCGCGGAACAGATCGGGGTCCTCGGCTATGGCGCGCAGCTGCGCATTCTCCTCCTGTTTGCGTGCCAGCTCCAGCTCGGTGGCATGCTGCACGGTGATGTCCTCCAGAACGCCGAGCACACGCTCGCCGGCCTGTTCGCTGCCGGCCATCTGGAAGAACTGCATGCGCAGATACCGCTGTTCGACGGTGCGCTGGAAGTCGAAGCCCAGCAAAGGGTTCAGCGGTTCGAGGTCGACCGGGTCCAGCATCCCGGTCCGTAGCATGTCCAGAAAATCCCGGAGCTGTCCCTGCCGCCGCTCGTCCAACTGCAGCAGCGCATCCAGCTCCTGACCGGGAATACGATCGGTACCGAGCATGCGGCTGGTGGTCGCCGAGTAGACCGGGTCTACCACCAGGGCCGCATCCACCGACAGTACGCCCAAGGGCAGGTGGTCCATCAGCAGCTGTACGCTCTCCTGCTGCGAGCGCGCCAGATCGAGCATGGCCCGCAGCACCCCGCCGTGAGTGAGAATGCCCTGGTAGTTCGAGCCATCGAGCACCACCACCGCGGTCGTCCCCCGATCACCGGCATGCTGCTGCATGGACCCGGCGACCGCCGGCACGGTGTCATCGGCCTGGCAGGTCAGGAAGTCGGTGGTGAACACCGGTTGATTCTGCAGGCGCGACACCGGTCGCTGCCGGAACAGGGCATGCCCGAACTGGCTCGACATCAGGTCGATGTAGGCGTGCCGGTACAGCATGGCGGTGATGCCACCGTCCTCGGCCAACACCGGCACGCTCTCCAGCTGCGGATCCGCCATGAAACGATCGCGGACATCCCAACAACAGGTATCCAGACAGGCCGGCTCCGCGCTAAGCGCATAACCGCGAACAACGGGCAGGTGCATGATTACCTCTTTCCGGTCCAAGCGGTGGCGACAGGACCTGTTGTTATGCTACCATACGTTTTTGCCATTGGTCAAATTCTCTCAGGTCTTGATGCCGCGTTACCCGTTCTCCGAAGTGCCATTCGATGGAAGTGGTCGAATGACAGCGGCTTGGACCAAACCGGAACAGGACACTTGCCTGCAGCCGGTGATCCGCACCGGAGACGGCTGAAACCGTTCCGCTGATCAACAAGCAAATTGTCGAAGATGATGATCCAGGTGCCGCCAGTTCAGCCGGGCCCAGCCGGTGGGCTTCAAGGGTCCGAAAGCGGGCGACACGCCCCAGTCCTGCTGTGGTCCAGCCGCGAAACGTTCGACGTAGGCCACCACCTGTTGGCGGTCGGCCTCGAAATCGCCGGGATCCGATTCGAACATCACCGGCGGCACCTGCACCCCCTTGGGCCAGGGGAAGGGTGACGAGATCACCAGCCAACGGCCCAAGGCAGTGCTGACGAAGCTCGGTTTGAATTCGCCCTTTTTCTCGTTGAAGGTGACGGCGAAGCTGTCGCAGAAATGCGCCAGCAGCTTCCCGGCCGACAGGCTGCCCCATTTCGGCTGGGCATCGGAGGTCAGACGGCCCAGGCGGGCGATGATGTCCGCCCGGGCCTGCTGTTGGAAGAGATCACGCATGGCCGCTCTCCAAAAAAGGTCACAGCACCAGATTGATGATCTTGCCCGGTACTGCGATCAATTTCCGGACCTGGCCTGCACCGATCACCGCCTGGACGTCTGGATGCGCCAGGGCCGCCTCCTCCAGGGCCGTCTTGTCCAAACCCGCCGGCAAACGGATCTTGCAGCGCCGTTTGCCTTTCACCTGGACCGGATACTCGATCTCGTCCTCGACCAGCTGGCTCTCGTCATAATCCGGCCAGCCGGCTTCATCGACGGTCTCCTGGTGACCCAGGCGTGCCCATAATTCGTGACAGAGGTGCGGGCTCATGGGCGCCAACAAGCGCAGGAGCGTGTGCAGGCCGAGCACGAAGACCTCGGGTGTCAGCTTGTCGATCTTCAGTTCGTTGGCCAATTCCATGCAAGCGGCGATGGTGGCATTGAAGCCGAAATCGCGCTCCATGGCATCGGTGGCACGCTTGATGGTGGCGTGCACCTTGCGCACTACCGGCTGATCCGCGGCCGGGGCATCGGCAACCACGCCGCTGTGCACCTGGACGTCACGAATGGCATCCAGGTTGTCGATCACCAGGACCCACAGCCGCTTCAGGAAGCGATAACAACCGGCCAGGCCAGCGTCGTCCCAATCGAGATCCTTGTCCGGAGGCGCCGCGAACAAGGCGAACAGGCGTGCAGCATCGGCGCCGTACTGATCGACCAGTTGCTGCGGATCGACACCGTTGTTTTTCGACTTCGACATTTTTTCGACGCGGCCGACTAAGACCGGTTTGCCATCGCTTGTGTGGGTGGCGGCGATCACCTTGCCCTTGGCGTTGGTTTCGACCTCGACCTCGTCGGGGCTGATCCAGATCTTTTTGCCGTCCTCGCCTTCGCGATAATAGGTCTCCTTGACCACCATGCCCTGGCACAGCAGGCGCCGGAAGGGCTCACGCACCTGGCTGTAACCCAAGTCGCACATGGCCTTCTGCCAGAAACGGGCATAGAGCAGATGCAGACAGGCATGTTCGATGCCGCCGATGTACAAATCCACCGGCAGCCAGTGGTCGACACGGGTCTGGTCCAGCGGCGCTTCGCAGCCAAGATCGGCAGCCTGGTTGTTATGACAGCAGTAGCGGGCGAAATACCAGGAGCTTTCAACAAAGGTGTCCATGGTATCGGTTTCGCGGGTCGCCGGCTCGCGACCGCTGGTGGTCTTCACCGTCAGGGGGCTGCCATCAGCGGTGGTGGTTTTCCACGTGGCGTGGTTTTCCAGGGGATTACCGCTGCCATCCAGGACCACGTCCTCGGGTAGGGCAACCGGCAGATCCTGCTTGTTCAGCGGCACCGCGCCCATGGTCTCGGAAAACACGTAGGGAATGGGGTTGCCCCAGTAACGCTGGCGGCTCACGCCCCAGTCGCGGTAGCGCCAGGTAACCCGGCGGCGACCTTTGCCCTCGGCCTCCAACCAGTTGACGATGGCGGCCTTGGCGGCATCGGAGCGCTGGCCGTCAAAGGCAGCGCTGGCAACCATGGTGCCCACTTCGGTGAAGGCTTCGCTCAGTTCGTCACCAAGCTGGGTGCCGTCTTCCAGGATGACTTTCCGGATCGGCAGCTGATGCGCTGTGGCAAAGGCGAAATCACGGCTGTCGTGCGCTGGCACCGCCATCACGGCACCGGTGCCGTAGCCGGCCAGTACGAAATTGGCCGCATACACCGGCACGGCTTCACCGCTGGCCGGATTGATGGCATACGCGCCAGTAAACACGCCGCGTTTGGGCGACTGATCGCCGCAGCGCTCCTCCTCGCTCTGACCGGCCAATTCGGCCCGAAAGGCCTCGATCGCCGGGCGCTGGGCCTCGGTGACGATACGGTCGACCAGCTCGTGTTCCGGTGCCAGGCTCATGAAGGTGACGCCGAACACGGTGTCAGGACGGGTGGTGAACACGGTGATCTGGCAGTCGTCCTGGCCTTGGACCGGAAAGTCGATCTCGGCGCCCTCGGAACGGCCCAGCCAGTTGCGCTGCATGATCTTGACCGCTTCCGGCCAATCCTGCAGTTGCTCGATGTCTTCCAGTAATTCGGGCGCATAGGCGGTGGTCCGGACAAACCACTGCGGCAGCTCTTTTTGGATCACCGGCTCGCCGGTGCGCCAGCATGTGCCGTCGATCACCTGCTCGTTGGCCAACACGGTGTTCAGGCCCGTGGACCAGTTCACCAGACTGGACTTGCGATAGACCAGGCCCTTTTCCACCAAATCCAGGAACAGCGCCTGCTCGCGCTTGGCGTATTCCGCATCGGAGGTGGCGAATTCCCGCTGCCAGTCGTAGCTGAAACCCATGCGCTTCAGCTGGCCGCGCATGTGGTCAATGTTGTCGTAGGTCCAGTTCTTCGGTGGCAGACCGCGCTCGATGGCCGCCTGCTCGGCCGGCAGACCGAAGGAGTCCCAGCCCATGGGGTGCAGCACGTGGAAGCCACGCATACGCTGATAGCGGGCGACGGCATCGCCGATGGAGTAGTTGCGCACATGCCCCATGTGCAGCTTGCCCGAGGGGTAGGGGAACATCTCCAGCACGTAGTAGCACTGCTCCCGCGGCAGGTCGTCGCGGGTGCGATAGGTCTGCTCGCGCTCCCAACGCGCCTGCCAGGATGTTTCGATGGCGTGTGGATCGTAGGCCTCGGCCATGCCGCCCCCCTTGTCTCAGCTCGATTTTCGCGGCGTGCAGTGTGGTGGCATGGCCTGGGGGGCAAGGGGACCCGCCAGGGCGGCCGGCGGTGTTCCATCGGCCAATGGCTACAAGACCGGCAAAGCCAGCATCAGGCCACGAAATCCGGTCGCCAATGCATCGCATCGCATCGCAACTGCGCATCATCGATAGGCATCGCCTGCAGGTCCGCTTGGCACTCTCGACGAAGCCAGCATCAGGCTCCACAACATGCTGCGCGAAACCCTCGGGCTCTGACCGCCCACACCCTACACCCGCTCATCCTCCGCATCCTCCTCTGGCTGCGGCAGGCGGATAGCTCCGAAGAAATCGTAATAATCGATGCCTTCGCTGATGCCGGCAGCATGGTTACCTTCGGCAAAATAGATGCGGTCGCGGCCACGCAGGCCTTCCAACTCGGGCGAATAATTACCAACGACGATACCCAGGGTGTGGCCGGCGAGCATCTCTTCGTCATTGCCGGAGTCGCCAGCAACCAGGATGCGATCCGCTGGCAGGCCCCAGCGGAAGGCCAGCCAACGAACCGCCAGACCCTTGCTGGCGCGAATCGGAATGATGTCCAGATAGGCGTCGTGCGAGAAGATCAGCTTGGCACGCAGGCCACAACGGCGCACATGTGCCTGCAGTTTACGAGGGTCCAACTCCGGCGGGAGGGGATCTGGCAGCACATAGCTGATTTTATGTGGGAACTGATTCTCCTCCGGCTGCAGTTCCAAACCCAGTGGCGCAAAAAGCTCCATGCAATCGGTGATCCGAGCGCGATGCCATTGGAAGCCAATGTGCCGCTCCCAGCTGCGGTCGATGGCCAACTGCGGTCCATAGCGGATCTCGGTGCCAACCGACGTAATCGTAATATCCGGCTGTGGCAGCTTATATTCCTCCATCGCTTCCATGGCGCTGACAAAATGCCGGCCGGTGGCCACGCCGAAGAGCATCTTTCGCTGGCTCCGGATCCGCTCGGCCAGATTGGCCAGGGCGTCGTTGTCGCCGGTCAGCGTGTAGTCGATGTCGGAAATCAGCATACGGTCGGCGGTGGCCAGGCGGCCCTTGACGCGCTCGGACACCAATTCGACGCCGGTGTAATCGTCGGGATGGGTACGCATGGTTTTATGGAAACGCTCCAGATAGGCTTCAACGTGCGGGGCCCAGGAATAACAGCGGTGCACCCCGGCCAAACCCTGTTCGGCCCAGGTCTGCCACTGCTGCGGATCGCTGACCGCCTGATGCAAGACGGTACCGATGGCCGCGGTGTCCAGGGGATCCACCAGCAGACCATTTTGGCAATTGCGCAGGATATCACGCGGCCCGCCATCGTGGGTGGCAATCATGGGTAGGCCGCTGGCGGCGGCTTCGATCAGGGTCAGACCGAAGGGTTCCGTAAGCGCCGGATTGACGAATACGCCCTTCCGCTGGGCCGCCAGACGGTACAGATCCGGCACATCGCTGGCCGCGTGCCGCTTGGGATAGGCCACCGAGCCGTACAGATCATACTGGTCGATGCGCAGCATCACCTCGTACAGTACCCGCTGGGAGGCCCGCGGCAATTTGCGCAAATCTTCGCGATTGCCCAATACCAAAACCAGATTGGCCTGCTCGCGCAGCTGCGGATGGCGACCAAAGGCATCCACCAGGGCCGGCAGGTTCTTGCGTTCGTCTGGCCGCGCGATGGTCAGAATCATCGGTTTTTCGGGATCGCACAGGAAACAATCGACATTGGCAGCAATGGGTGGCAGCGGATCGCCAGCCTGTGGCGGGGAAAAGCGACTGAGATCGACCCCAGGCGGGATCACCTCCATGCGCTCGGGCACGTACTGCTCATAAATCTGATACTGTTCTTCAATTTCCTGCATGGTGCTGGCAATAACGAAATCGGCGGTCTCCAGAGCACTTTCTTCGCCGTCGATGCGATGTTCGAACTGATAGCGTTCCCAGATGCGGTCGCGATTCTGCCCCTGCTCTACCATGCGCTGTAGTTTCACCCGGCCCAGACTGTGACCGGTAAAGACCACCGGCACCTCCAACAGACGCCCCAGCTGCGCCGCCACCCAACCGGCATCGGCGTAGTGGCCGTGAATCAGGTCGGGCACCCGGCCACAACGGCGGAAGTATTGCAGGCAGGCATCCACATAGGCCTGCAAATGCGGCCATAGCCGCTCTTTACGCAGATAGCGACGAGGGCCGCAAGGCAAGCGGACGACCCGTGCACCAGGGCACAGGTCTTCCGTGTCTTGGCTGTAGATGGCATCGACCCGCCGATCCTCGACCTTGCGGGTGAACAGCTCCACCTCCTTGACCTGATCGTGACCGGCCAGGGCCCGGGCCAGCTCGACCACGTACTTGATCTGGCCGCCAGTGTCAGCGTCACGGCCCAGCTCGATGTTCTCGCCACGGATCAGACCGTGGATGCTGATATGCACCAGATAGAGACCATCATCGTCATTCATCGAACACTCCCGCGCTTGAGCGCATACTCCCGGATCCTAGCCACTAACTCACTGACCAGCTCGAGATCTGAAGCCGAGAATGCGCGCTACTCGGCGCTTGCCAAGCCCGCATTCCGAGCTTTTGGACATTTGTCCCAAGACCATTGTCGAGTGTCGACAGCCCTCGAACCCAACCAGTTCACCGCTGTTCACGATGGTGTGCCAACGGCAGACTGACCACACCACCGTGCATCGGGGTACCGGTCGCTCGCCGACAACAGCTGCCGGCCTGAGCGGCTCGATCAATTCTGATTGAAGCCGCCGACTGCGGCTTGCGATCCGATCACCGCCAAAAGACTGCCAGCCACCTCGCAAGTCTCAGGCGCCACACCGGGCCAAGGCGGACCGCAGGGTGCTTTCCTGGGCCGGTCGGCCGTGCTGAATGCTCAAAAGAGCGCGGTCCTGCTTTCGGCTCCAGCACCTTGGCAGAACCGCAAAGGTGCCGTGCACGACGCGATCTGAGCTTTGCGAGGTGCCCTGCCGAATGCTACCAGGAGCACAGTCATGAGTCGTCACATTGCGGTCTTCGATGTTGGTAAGAGCAACAAGAAACTCGTTATTTTCGATCAACACATGCAACAGGTCGCGGCCGAATATCACGAGTTTCCGGCCCACGAACAGGACGTCCTGCATACCGAGCAGACCCGCGCGGTCTCCGAATGGCTCTTGGCCACCCTGGGCCAGTTGGCCAAGGTTTATGACATCGGCAGCATCGGCATCACCACCCACGGCGCCTGCGGTGCTGGCATCGACGCCAATGGCGAGCTGGTGGAGCCGGTGGTCGCCTACACCACCGACCCTGGCGCAGACTTTCACCGCGCCTTCCACGCCCGTTGCGGCGATACCCGCAGCCTGCACCGGGAACTGGCGACGCCAGCCCTGGGTTACCTGCTGAATCTCGGCCTGGGCGCCAGCTACATTCGGGAGCGGCGACCGGAGCAGTGGGCCCAAATCCACCATTTCCTGCCCTATCCACAGTATTTCGCCCACCTGCTGACCGGTGTGGTCAGTGCCGAGCCGACCATGATCGGCTGCCACAGCTACCTGTACGACTATCAGCGGCACAACTACAGCCGCATCGCCGACGAGCTGCGGCTGCGCGAGAAACTGCCAGATCTCGTCCCCTCCGGCCAGGTCATCGGCACGGTCAGCGAGGTCGTGGCCCAAGCCACCAGCCTGCCGAGCGACTGCCAGGTGATTGCCGGCGTGCACGATTCCAACGCCTCGTTGGTACCCTACCTGATGCTGGCGGACGGCCGCTTCATCCTGAATTCCTCTGGCACCTGGTGCGTGCTGATGCGACCAACCGACCGCGTCCACCTGGGCGACGAACAGTTGGACATCGGCGTGTTCTACAATTGCTCGGTGTTTGGCGATCCGGTGGCAACGGCCCTGCTAATGGGCGGCCAGGAGCGTCTGAACTGGCTCCAGCTGTTCGAGCGCCAGTACCCCGATTGGCAACTGCCCGACTACGACGCCGAGGCTGCCGCAGCGATCATCGAAGCCGGCGAGGACTTCATCCTACCAGGCGCCATGCCCGGCACCGGGCCTTTTCCACGCTCACGCTCGCGCCTGGTGCACGGCAATCAGGTCTACGAGCTCAGCGCCCTGCTGGACGGCACCCCCGCCAAGGGCCTGCAAAACCCAGCGCGCGACTACGCCCTGCTGTCCATCTCCCTGGCGGTCCAAACCGCGGCCATGCTGCGCAACCTGGAGCCGGAACCCGGCATGACCATCTACATCGAAGGCGGTTTCCGACACAACCAGGGCTACCAGGCGGTGCTCAGCGCTCTGATGCCCACAGTCAATCTGGTCATCTCCAACCTGAAGGAAGCCACCGCCTTCGGCACCGGCCTGCTGGCCCTGGCGGCCCTACGCGGCTGTCAGCTGAACCAACTGAGCGACTCGGTGCAGATCGAAACCAAGCCGGTCCCCCCCGCCAGTTTCGCCGGTCTGGAAGCCTACCGGCAACGCTTCGAACAGCTGGCCAGTGCCAAGGCCTGAGAATCAGAGCCCCACGCGCTGCTTTCCTGCAACGCCGCCCGCTTGGGCGGCGTTTTTTTGGCTCCGCCTCCCTGATCTCCCAAGACAGAGCCAGACATCGATAACAGTCATAGTGGTCGGTGACGAACTGGCCGATCAGCTGGTGGCCCGCCTGAAGCCACGCGTCGAAGCCCTGCGCATCGGCCCCGGCTTGAATCAGGAACCGGAAAACCAGATGGGGCCCGCTGGTCACCCGCGAACATCGCAACAAGGTTGCCGAAATGATCAGCATCGGCGTCACCGAAGGTGCCGAGCTGGTGGTGGACGGCCGTTCTTTCACCCACCCCGATCATCCCGATGGCTTCTACCTGGGCGGCAGCCTGTTCGACCGCGTCACGCCCGACATGCGCATCTGGCAGGAAGAACTCTTCGGCCCGGTTACGGCGGTAGTCCGCGTCCCCGACCACGCCAGCGCCCTGACATTGATCAACAGCCACCGCTACGGCAATGGCACCGACAACGAAGAATTCGTCGATGGCATGGCCGCCTGCGCGGTGCCAATCCATCACGCCGATGGTCGCCTGGCCGCCTGCCTGTTCACGCATGCCCTCACGGCACGGAAATCACTGGACGAAATACTCCGCTTCGTTCCGCGCCTACGCGTCACAGCACGTCAGTTGGCGAAAGTCCTGTTGGCATAAGAAAGCGGCCGGCACAAGCCGGCCGCTTTCTTATGAGCAGTCACTGCTCTGATCAGTCGTTGCTGCCGACACTCACATCGTAGGCATCATCTATCTCCGGCGCGAAATCCTGGTTGCGGTAGGACAAGACCGATTTATCCAGGAATTCCACCATCACCCGGTTGTCGACGCTGGCCTGCTTGCGGCTGAGGAAGTACCAATCCGCCTGCGGATGTTCGTGCCACAACACCTCAATCTCCTCGTGCGACTTGGCCACGGCCTGGACGCCCCACTCCACCGGCGGCGGCTCACTGCCGGGCAAGGCGGTGGAAGAAAACCGCAAGGATCTCAGCGTGGTTTCGGCTGTCGACGCCAACGCCCCGGCGGTTCACCAAAGGTCCGACGAAAAGCCCGACCAAAATGCTGGACACTCTCGTAACCGACCGCTTCCGCGATTTCGGCCACCGAACGTGAACTGGTCGCCAACAGGACCCGAGCCCGCTCTAGTCGTTCTTGCTGCAATAATTCATTGAAGGCGCAGCCGCAGCACTCCCGCACCACGTGACTGGCTCGTGAGGGGCTTAATTCCAGATGCCGTGCCAGATCAGCCAAACGCAAGGCCTCTCCAGCACGATGCCGAATAAACCGTCGGATTCGCGCCGCCCGATCACCGACATCGGCCTCGGTCGATCGCTGGTCGGCCTCCAGACGCTCCAGCAGTCCACGCGCAAAGACGGCCACGCTGCGCCCGATCGCCAGCAAGCGCGACGTCTCGATGCTCGGTAGCTGTACGAAGCGGTCGTCCATCGCGGCCGGTAAACGAGCCGCACGCGGCGGCCGACAGCGACGCGACTCGCGGAAGACCCCGATGAACAGGGTCGCCAGATGCACACCGTCCCGCAGCAGGGGTGCCGCCACCTCGACCGCCCCCTTCCAGCAGCGATGTACCTGCGGCTCCGGACGCCGTCCCGCCCGGGCATTGACACCATACAGGCAATGGTCCAGGCAACGCTGATCGTGCACCTGCCGACAATAGGGATGCGCATGAATGGTCCGGTCGCCGGCCAGCACCGATTCGCCATCGGCGGAACGGAAGGCTCCGGTCAGATCGTGCACGGTGATCGTGACCTGCAGCAGGGCTTCCAGATCCCGCCAACTCTGCTCCAACCACTGCACCAGATCCCGCTGCCGAGCGACGGTATCGTCGCTCAAATGTGGCCGATTGCGGTCCATGCAGACTTTTATCAGTTGATTGCAGCTGATAAAAGCACTTTTTTAGCCTACCTGTTTCTAGTCAGATCCTGAGCACCGACGCATACTGCCGACGAAGCGGTGCGAAGCCAGCTGATCACTTTCCCATCGAGAGCGTCCACCTCTCAAACCGTAGCCAACTCTGAGGAATACAGTCATGTCCCCCTCCGAACACCTGACCTGTGCCTTCCCCACCCAACTGCCCATCAGCCAGCAGGCCGAGGTCCTGGTGGTGGGTGGCGGCCCGGGTGGTATCGGTGCCGCGGTCGCAGCGGCGCGCCAGGGTGCGGATGTGCTACTGGTGGAGCATTACGGATTTCTGGGCGGCATGGCCACCGCTGGCGAGGTGAACCCCTTCATGCCCAATCACCTGAACGGTGATTCCCTAGACACTGGTATTTTCCAGGAATGGCTCGATCGTATCGGTCATTACGACGGTCGACTCGGCAAGACCCGGGTCTTCGATCCACAGATCGCCCGGCTCGCGGCCGAAGACCTGTGTCGCCAAGCCGGGGTACGCCTGCTCTACCATCATCGCCCGGCCCGGGTGGAAACCCACAAGCGGCGCATTGACGGCGTTGTCTTGCATTCCAAATCCGGCCTGAGCGCAGCGCGGGCGCAGCTCTACATCGACAGCACCGGCGATGGTGATGTGGCGGCGATGGCCGGCTGTGGTTTCGACTACGGCGATGCCGATGGGCACGCGCAGCCGCTGACCATGTGCTTCAAGCTCCGATTGGATCCGCGTGATGCCGGCCTGGAGCCAGGTGCAGATATGTTTCGAGCCATCCGCGGCTCATGGAAAGATATCATGGGGTCCTATCTGCAAGGTCAAAAAGACGGCCGGATATCCTGCCCACGCGAGAACGTTTTGATTTTCCGTAGCGTCGAAGCTGAAGTGATTCACTTCAACACCACGCGCGTGATTCACCAATCCAGCATCAACGGTGAACAACTGAGTCTGGCTGAAATACAAGCTAGGCAACAAATACGTGAATTATTGCAGATCTGGCGCGAGGAGGTGCCCATCATGCAGCATGCGCGCATCCATTCCATCGCCCCACAGATCGGCATCCGCGAAAGCCGCCGCATCCGTTGCCGTTACATGCTGAGCAGACAGGACTTCGAACAGGGCCGTTGTTTTCCCGATGGTATCGCCCGCATCACCTACGGCATCGATATCCACAATCCCTCAGGCGCCGGTACCGAACACGCCGAGGTCCCACCCGGTGCCTGGTATGAAGTACCACTGCGTAGCCTACTGCCAGATTCGATCGACAATCTGCTCATGGCCTGTCGCAGTATTGGCGCCGACCACGCCGTGCATTCCAGCCTGCGGGTCATGCCGCCGGTCTGTTCCATCGGCCAGGCCGCCGGAACAGCCGCAGCCATGTCGGCGACCCGAGGAATCGATCCATGCCAACTTGATGGCGAGGAACTACGCAGCCAATTGATAGGGCAAGGCTGCAACTTGGTCCCCTACGACCCCGAACGGGTCATCGATATTCCTGACGAGGCAACCCGAAAAAGACAGAATGACGCCTGTGCTCGAGTAGGCGGCTTCCTCTCAGCATAAGCCCCCCCCCGACGGTGAGCCCTTTGCCCCGCGTGCCGCCATGAACAGCTGCCCCTGGCAGGATGGCCATCAACTTCTGACTCCTGAGCGTTGTCATCCAAGGTAAACGCCTGGATCCAGCAAAGTGTCCGCCCTGCACGCTTGTCTTTCTGATTGCGGTCTCCGGCTCCATGAACAGCGCCAATGCCGCCTGCGGCGCCGATCGCGATGGCAGCCGCGCGGAAGCCATTCGGCTGCTAGAAATGGCACGGGACTTGATCGAGTAAGGCCTGAAAAGGAGCTCTCGCGGAGACGAGGAGACAGGAATGGTTTTTTTTGATCCGCTCGATGGCAGATGGTCAGCCAAGGCGGGACTTCGCCCGGAACCAAAGGGGGCAATCCTATCGGTCGGCGCCCGGTTTTCGGCTCGGCGCCGAGCCTCGTCCCGGTCAGGACCCCACCGACCCACTGGCCATCGACGAAGCCAGCATCGAACGCCTGCGCGAACAGGCCCGCTGCGCCTGTGGCCTGGAGCATTTTCTCACTGGCGGCGCTTATGACGCCTTCACCGACACCTTCGAGGACTTGCACGGCCTGCCACAGTTGCCGGGTCTGGCGGCTCAGGACCTGATGGCCAAGGGCTACGGCTTCGGCGTCGAGGGCGACTGGAAAACATCAGCCAGGTTGCATGTCTGCAAACAAATGGCCGCTGGCCGAGCGGGCGGCACCAGCTTCATGGAAGACTACACCTATCACCTGGAGGCCGGCCAGGAATTGGTGCTCGGGGCGCATATGCTGGAGGTCTGCCCATCGATCGCCGCTGACACCCCACACCTGGAAATCCATCCGCTTGGCATCGGCGGCAAGCAGGCCCCCGCCCGTCTGGTCTTCGACGCCGCCCCTGGTCCAGCGCTGAATATCAGCCTGATCGATCTGGGCAACCGCTTTCGCCTGATGGTCAACCTGGTCGACACCGTCGTAGCACCCGCCGGCCTGCCACACTTACCCGTCGCCCGTGCCTGCTGGCAACCCCGACCGGATTTCCGCACCAGCGCCGCCGCTTGGATTCACGCCGGCGCGGCCCACCACAGCGTTTATACCAGTGCCTTGCAGCTGACTCATCTGCAGGATTTCGCCGAAATGGCCGGCATCGAATGCCTGGTCATCGATGGGCACAGCCGCGAACACAGCCTGTGCCAGGAGCTGCGTTGGAACGACATCGCCTATGGCTTGGCGGTCAGTCATGGCTGATGGTCATTGACGGCGTGGTGCAGCCTGGCGACGGCACCACGCTCACATCGCCACCACCTGTTCCCCTGCCACCAAGGCGGCTCGCACGCCTACCAGCAGCCCGGCGACGCAGGACCTGCTGCGCACCGGCCGCGCCCTGGCCCGTTTAGAAGCCGATGCCTGCCTGGCCCGCATCGCCGGTCTCTCGCCCCGGCAATTCCGCCGCCACTGCGGCTGTTCGCCGCAGGCCTGGCCAAGCAGCCAAACTAGCGTTTTCGCTATCTCGCTATCTTTTTCGTCCCATCGGGTCGATCGCGCGTTAGGATTTTGCCTCGCAGGAGGTAATGCATTATGCGCTCGGTACTACTGATTCTGATCGCGCTGCTGGGACTGTCGGCCAGCGAGGCCACCGGCCTGGTGGTCTGGATCGATCCCGCACTCGAAACCATCGCCCCCGTTCCTGGCCGCTTGCTGCAGGTGCTGTGTCGCGATCAGGCCCAGCTGCCGGCGATCCGTGCCCGTTTGGCCGACAACGATGCCGCGCTGTTCTGGCAGGGGCCAGACCTGCCCTTCGCCGATGGCTTGGTGGCCGCGCTGGTGGCACCCGATGCCGAACACCTGGCCGACGCGGATATCCTGCGCATACTGCGCCCCGGCGGTTCGGCCCGCATCGGCGATCGCAGACTGGAAAAATCCTGGCCGGAAAATACCGACGACTGGGGCCAGTTCAGCTACGATGCCAGCGGCAACGCCGTCAGCCGGGATGAACAGGTCGGGCCGCCGCGCGGCCTGCGCTGGCAGCAGCCACCGCGTTGGGCCCGGCATCATGATCACATGGCCTCCACCAGTGCGGTGGTTTCCGCTGGCGGCCGACTCTTTGCCATCGAGGACCGGGGCTCGCGTCTCAGCATTTTGCTACCAGCACGTTGGAGCCTGGTGGCGCGCGATGCCTTTTCTGGAGTGGAACTCTGGCGGCAGCCGATCGAGCGCTGGTTCAACCATCTCTGGCCCAATAAATCCGGACCGGTACAGGCCACCCGCCGTCTGGTCGCCCGCGGCGATCGTCTCTGGGTCACCCTGGGCGTGGATGCGCCGGTGGTGGAACTCGATGCCGCCAGTGGCGAACTGCGTCAGCAATTGCCGCAGAGCCAGCGTGCCGATGAACTGCTCCTGGCCGGCGACACCCTGCTGGTCCGACAGCGACTGGCCACGGTGGATCTGACCCACGCCACCAACGGCAACCTACTTGCCATAGAAGACGCCGGTCGCGAACGGACTTGGCAATGTGCGCCGTCGATGCTACGCGCCTATGACGTGAGCAAGGGCGAACAACGCTGGCAGCAGGAGATCACCGCCATCCCGACCAGCCTGGCCATGGCTGCAAACAGCGTGGTCTATCACGATGGACAGGCCCTGGTGGGCTTGGCGCGTGCCGACGGCAGTCAGCGCTGGCGCAGCCAGGAGCTGGCGGTCAACCAACGCTTCGGCAGCTCCTTCGCCCCAACCGTGGTGCTGGCCGATGGCCGCGCTTTCGCCGCTGCCGGCAACGAGCGCATGCTGGCGGTGGATCTGCGCAACGGCGCCACTCTTTGGCAGAGTGATCATCATCGCTCCGGCTATAGCGCTCCGGATGACATCCTGATTGCCGGTGGCCTGATTTGGAGTGGGGCCACGGTCGGAACCAAATCCAGCAAGATATTCACCGGTCGCAATCCGGCCGACGGCAGCGTGGCGCGGGAATTCGCGCCCGATGACGACACCTGGCATTTCCACCGCTGCATGCGCGCCAAGGCGACCAAGCGCTATTTCATGCCGGGCCTCACCGGCATCGAAATGGTGGACTGGCAAGCCGAACACTGGTCGGTCAATCACTGGGTGCGCGGCGGCTGCCTGTTCGGCATTCTGCCCGCCAACGGCCTGATATACGCGCCACCGCATCCTTGCGGCTGTTTTGTGGAGTCGAAATTGACCGGTTTCAATGCCCTGGCACCCACCAGCGGCCTGCCCGAATTGGCCGCTGGCGAAGCGGCCGACCGGCTGCAACCGGGCCCAGCGCTGGCCAGCCCCTGGCAGGATGCCGCCGCCAGTTGGCCCATGCATCGCGGCAATCCCGCGCGCGACGGTGCCTGCGATCGCAGGCTGCCCAGCCGCTTACAGCAACAATGGGCCAGTCAGCTGCAGGCACCCATCACCCCGGCGATCTGCACCGGCAATCTGGTGGTCACCGCCGAAAGCGATCATCAGCAGGTGGTGGCCCTGGACGCGATCAGCGGCGAGACCCGTTGGCGTTATCACACCAGCGGTCGCATCGATTCCGCCCCCACTTGGTATCGCGGCCGGATCTATGTTGGCAGCAACGATGGCTATATCACCTGCCTGCGGGCCGAAGACGGTGTGCTGGCCTGGCGTTTCCGCGTCGCTGCCGCCGATCGCCGCATCGTGGTGAATGGCCAACTGGAGTCCCTGCAGCCGGTTTCCGGCAGCGTGCTGGTGCTGAATGAACGGGTCTACGCCGTCGCCGGCCGCAATGCCTATCTGGATGGTGGCCTGCGTTTTGTCTGCCTGGACGCGGCCAGCGGCGAACTGCGGCACGAACGCATTTATGACAACTTGGTTCCCGGAAGCGATTCCGATCTGCAGAGCATGGTCAAAAAATGGCATATGCCGGTGGCTCTGCCGGATATTCTGGCCTGGGACGGCGAACATCTGCGCATGCGCTCACAATTGCTGACCACCGACGGCGAACGCCTGGATATCGAGCGGCGCCCCTTCGACGATCAGCAAGCCGAAACCCGCCGCCTGTTCAGCGGCTCCGGCTTTCTGGACGATGCCTGGTTCCACCGCAGCTATTGGGTTTATGGTCGGCAGCCCAGCTGCGGCGCCGCCATGGCGTATTTCGCTGGTCAGCACACGGCGGCAGGCCGCATTCTCTCGGTGGCAGACGATGCGGTGTACGGCTACGGCCGCCAGGCCCGTTACTGGTACTGGGCGCCAGTGCTGGATTACCATCTCTTCGCCATGGACCCCCAACCCGAACGGCTGCCCTTCCAATTCGACCGGAAGCTGACCGGCGGCCAGATCCAACAGGTCAAATTGAAGCGACCCGCGTACCGTTGGTCCCAGGAGCTGCCTTTTTACGTCCGCGGCCTGCTACGCGCTGGCGGTACCCTGTATGCCGCTGGCCCCCGCCAGGTAATTCCCGAAGTGCGCGCCGCCGAACAATTGACCGATCCCTTGGTGCAGGCGCAACTGCAACGCCAGGACGCGATCCTTGCGGGTGATGGCGAGGCGCTGTTACGGGTCGTCAATTGTCAGGATGGTTGTCGTCTCGATCAGATTGAACTGCCAGCGGCACCGGTTTTCGACGGTCTGGCCGCAAGCGACGACGGCCTGGTGATCAGCGGTGTCGACGGCGTCCTGCGCCGCTACCAGGCGCGCTAAGGGTGTGGAAAGAAATAAAGGTAGCAGATCGCGCAGAGATTTTGTCGATCCT
>CAYONM010000046.1:0-19497 GCA_964405325.1 uncultured candidatus Brocadiaceae bacterium
GCTCGCTTCGCTCGATTTTCCCGAGCATTCCGCTCCGCCCCCTCCGAACCTTCCCGGCTTCGCGCCGCTGCGCGGCTTGAACGGGCGCTGTGAGGGACGCGTCTTCTAAGACAGGAATCTGAAAGCATCTGCGTCATTCCGACCCACTGGAAGCGGGCAGATAGGTAAAACACGCCAGAAAGCCCTGTTATCGCTTGGCACAGCGAATGCTAAGTGATCTATGCCATGTCCACTCACGCCGTGCTTGTCGTTGATGATGATCGGTTGATGCGCGAATCGCTGTGCGAATTGCTCGGCGATCTGCAGTGCCGAACGACAGCCGCCAGTGATGGCGCGCGCGCGCTGGAGCAGTTGGGGGTGGGTCGATATGACCTGGTCTTCTCTGACGTGGATATGCCTGACATCAGCGGCTTCGAACTGCTTTCGCGTATGCGGCAGCAATTCGGACTGGAGCCGAATGTGATCCTGATGAGTGCCCGTAGTCACTCGGACCTGGATCGCAGTGCCCGGGCGGCCGGCGCCATCGAGTTCCTGGCCAAGCCCGTCGGCTTGACCGTACTCGATGGGGTGCTTCGTCGCGTTTGGGGCGATCTTCCATAAACCGTCAACCAAAAAGGAATCACCATGGGCAAGATCATCGGAATCGACCTGGGAACCACCAACAGCTGCGTCGCCGTCATGGAAGGCGGCGAGGCCACCGTGATCACCAACAAGGAAGGCGCGCGCACCACCCCGTCGGTGGTAGCCTTCGCCGACAATGGCGATCGCCTGGTCGGCCAGATGGCCCGCAACCAGGCAGTCACCAATCCGCACAAGACCATCTACTCCATCAAGCGCTTCATGGGCCGTCGGCATCATGAGGTGGGTGACGAAGAAAAGATTGTTCCCTATCAGGTGGTGGGTGGCGCCAATGAACTGGTCAAGGTGGATATCGACGGCAAACAGTACACGCCGCCGGAACTTTCCGCCATCGTACTGCAGAATCTGAAGGCTGCTGCCGAAGACTATCTCGGTGAGACGATCACCGAGGCGGTGATCACTGTGCCGGCCTACTTCAACGACTCGCAGCGGCAGGCGACCAAGGACGCTGGTCGGATCGCCGGCTTGGACGTGAAGCGCATCATCAACGAGCCCACAGCTGCAGCCTTGGCCTATGGCCTGGACAAGCAGGAGAACGAGAAGATTGCGGTCTACGACCTGGGTGGTGGCACCTTCGACATCTCCATCCTGGAGGTTGGCGATGGTGTGGTGGAGGTGCTGGCCACCAATGGTGATACCCACCTGGGCGGTGACGACTTCGATGAAGTGATCATCAATCACATTGCCGACGAGTTCAAGAAGTCCGACAGCATCGATCTGCGTCAGGACCCCATGGCCTTGCAGCGCCTTAAGGAAGCTGCCGAGAAGGCCAAGAAGGAATTGAGCCAGGTTACTTCGTCCCAGATCAGCCTGCCCTTCATCACCATGGTGGATGGTGCTCCCAAGCATCTGAACATGTCACTGTCTCGTGCGACTTTCGAGAACATCACCAAGGCGCTGATCGAACGTTCCCGTCAGCCCTGTCTGAGTGCCCTGAAGGACGCCGGTCTGTCTGCCTCCGACATTGATGAGGTGGTACTGGTTGGTGGCTCAACTCGCATGCCATCGGCACACGCGATCTGTAAGGAGATCTTCGGCAAGGAGCCCAAGCGCAATGTCAACCCCGACGAGGTGGTTGCCGTTGGTGCCGCCATTCAGGGCGGCGTGCTCTCTGGTGATGTGAAGGACGTGCTGCTGCTGGACGTCACCCCGCTATCGCTCGGCATCGAGACCATGGGCGGCGTGATGACCACCTTGATCCAGCGCAATACCACCATCCCCACTTCCAAGAGCGAGGTGTTCTCCACCGCTGCCGACAATCAGCCCGCGGTGACCATCCAGGTGTACCAGGGCGAGCGCAAGATGGCTCAAGACAATCGTCTGCTGGGTCGTTTCGATCTAGATGGAATCCCGCCTGCGCCACGTGGTGTTCCGCAGATCGAGGTCACCTTCAATATTGATGCCAACGGCATTCTGGAGGTGAAGGCCAAGGATAAGGGCACCGGCAAGGAACAGCATATCACCATCAAGGATTCCTCGGGTCTGAATGAGGACGAGATCGATCGCATGGTGAAAGAAGCCGAGTCCAACGCCGCCGCCGACAACGCCAAGGCCGAGCTGGCCAATGCCAGGAACACCGCCGAGCAGCTGGTGCACCAGACCCGCAACATGCTCAGCGAGCACGAGGCCAAGCTGGAAGGCAGCGAGAAGGCCGACATCGAAGCCGCCTGCAGCGAGCTGGACGAAGTCGCCAAGAAGGACGGGGTCACGGTTGACGAGATCCAAGCCAAGCAGAAGGAGCTGGAAGCCAAGGCCCAAGGCTTTGCCAAACGGGTCTACGAGCAGGCTGGTGCTGCTGGTGCGGAAGGCGCAGCCGGCCCCATGCCGGGTGCTGATGCCGCTGGCCAAGCCGCTGGTGGTAGCCAGAGTAGCGATGATGGCGTCAAGGATGCCGATTTCACCGTTGTCGACGACGACAAGAAGAGCTGAGTACTCCCCTTTTCATTCCACCCCATGCCCGGGAGCGTTAATCCCGGGCTTTTTCCCTGTGAGGAGCGAACCTGACATGAGCGCAATCAAGCCCATTGGTGCCCACGTCGTAGTGAAGCGGGCCGATGCCGCCGACAAGAGCAAGGGCGGTCTGTTTCTGCCCGAGAACGCCAAGGACAAGCCCCAGGAAGGCACCATCGTCGCCATCGGCAACGGCAAGGTGTTGGACGACGGCGAACGTAGCAGCTTCCAGGTCGGCACTGGCGACCGCGTGATCTTTGCCAGCTATGCTGGTACTGAAGTGGAGCACGAAGGTAGCGAGTATCTGGTGATGGAAGAGAGTGACATCCTGGCTGTCGTCAAATAGCACGCTGGCTGTCAGAGTGAAAGCAAACGGGGCTGCTTGCAGCCCCGTTTGTGTTTGAATTCCGTCTGGTCCGAATGGCCACCTACCAGCGTAGCGCTAGGCCCTGATTTCGTTCCAGTACATACACCATGCCATCGGGCTGCAGGCCCATGGTCGCTGGCGAGCGGATGCCCAGGTCGCTGGTGGCAATGGCCTGCAGCGCGTAGCCGTTGGGGCCGCGGAAATCGATCACCTGCACATCCCGGCGACCGGAATCGACCACATAGATCAAGCCCTGCCTATCGCAGCGCATGCCGACGGGACGGTAGAATCGACCAGGTGCTTCACTATCACGGCCACCGGTGTTGGTGACCCATTGCACCTCGCTGCCACCTGCGCCCAGGGCAAATTTCTGGATCTCGTATTTGTCGGCATCGTAGATATAGCAGAAACGGCCGTCCGGGGTCACTGCCAGGTGCGCCGGGTCGTCGAGCTCGTGCGATTCCTTGCCACGGTTGTATTGCCCGAAGCGATAACGGAAGACGCCTTGGTTATCGAACACGCTGACCGCGTGCACATCCCGGTCGACCACGTAGATGTTGCCGGCATCGTCCAGGTCGAGGCTGACCGGTTCCTCGAATTCACCGTTGTCCTTGCCGCGACCACCGATGGTAATCGACGGATAGCCCGGTTGCGTCAGGTCGAAGCGCAGCACCGCGTGCTGGTCTTCATCCAGGGCTACCAGGCTGGTGCCGTCGTAGGCGACGCGCATGGACACCGGGGCCCGCTCGAAGGGGCCCTTGTGTCGGGTCAAACCAGCGAAGCGCGCGAGCCGCCAACCTTCGACATCATGTTCATAGATGAATCCGGAATTGCTGTTCAGGCCGAAACAATGACCGCGGCCATCGACACTCAGCAAGGCGTAGGACCACAGGCCGGCGCCACGGATGCCGGTCAGGTGTCCGTCGATATCGTACCGAACGATGATCTGATCTCGTGGGTAGGTGACCAGGATCTGACCCGCGGCATCGGTATTGAGGCTGCCGGGATCGCCCAAGCGATCGATCAGTTGGCCCACTGCCGAGGTGGCGAAGGGGCTCGCTACCCCCTCTGTGTTCAGGTTGACGATCACTCCGGAGCTCAGCAGCACGAGCAGGCGGTCCTGGCTGATGGCGAGATCCACCGGGGTTTCGCGTTTATCCAGCTGGAGGCCCCAGGTGGTCAAACGACGATGAAAGCGGTCAAAGCGTTGGATGGTCGCTTGTCGGCCATCCAGGGCATACAACATCCCAAAGCGGTCGCGAGCCAGACGGCTCAGGCCTTGGAAACCGTCTGGACCTTGGCCATCAAAGCCCAGGCGGCAGCGAAAACGGCCGTCGGACTCGTAGACTTCAACGCCACCCTTGCCCTGATCGGCGATGAACAGAGTGCCGTCGTCGGCAACCACCAAGTCGCTGGGCGTGGAGCTACTGCCGATGCTGGTGATCTGGTTGCCATTGGTGTCCAGGACCAGTACCGCCCGGGCGCTATCGTCCAGGAAGTAGATGCGGTCATTGCGGGGCACGACCGCCACTGGCGAGCGCAGGCCGGCTTCACGATCGACCACGAAGGCCTGAGAACTGCTCCAGCCCGGATCGATCCGGTGCACCTCGCCACCCTGCTCCAGGCCCCACCACTGGCCGTCTGGAGCCCGGGCCACGGTAAAGACGGCCGGATCGGCCAATTCCCCCAGTTGCTGGAAGACCTCCAGCGTACGACTGGGTTTGGCTTCTTCGCTGACCTCGCTGGTGAGATCGAGCAGGAACGGTGCGTGCTGTCCGGCCTGATCCCAGGCGTGGACCAGTACCGTCGGTTTGCTGGCGACCCCCGGTGCGGTCCAGCTGTTCACGGGTTGGCTGGTGGTGGTGGCGGCCAGACGGCCGCTCTTGCCGATTTCCCCCTGCAATTCCCAGGTAAAACGCAGTTGTTTGGCTTCCGGATCAATGATCGGCAGGCTGATACGGGCGGTATTCTGTGCAGCCACTGAGACCGGTTCGGGGGGCTGTGCCAGTAGTGGCGGGGCGTCCGGGGTAGCCTCGTAGGGGAGGGGAATGGCATCGTCGCCGGGGCTGATCGATTCATCGGCCTGGCGCCAGGCGACCCGTGCGTGGATTTCGGTGCCGTTCACCGCCAGGATCTGGGCTTTGGCGACCAGTTTGCCGGTTTGCGTGATGACTTGGCCGGTGAGGGGGTGCTTCTCCACGGCACCAGCGCCATAGAGGGCCAGGACAGTATCGGGCTCCAGGTCTGGCGTCGCCTGATAGGTGATGGTGACACGATCACCATCGATCGCGGCAACCAGGCCCAGGGGTTGATCCTCGGCAGCGTGCAGGCCCGTGGCCAGGGTCAGAGCAGAAGTGAGCAGTAAACGTCGCATGAATCGGATCCTTCAGTCGAAAAAAGACGGTGGTCAGGGGGTCTCGAACTGGGCAGAGCGCACCAGCCAGCCGTCATCCTGTCGAACCAGTTCGTAGCGACCAGACAGGTCGCTTTCGGGGAAGGCTTCAAAGCCTTGATGCAGCACGATATCAGCGGTGGCTTGGTGGCCCTGGCGTTGCACGGCCCGCAGCTGGTGCTTGAAGACCAGTCCAGCCTGTTGCGACAGCAGCTCAAAAGACGACAGCAGCTTCTCGTCCTTGATTCGGGCTTGGACCCGCTCCAGTTGCTTGGCTGTGACTGCGGCATCAATCTCGTGCAGCAGCTGGCGAATCTCTTGCTCGGCAGCCAAGCCTTGGATCAGTTGCTCGGTCGGTCCAATTTCCGATCGTTGGCCGTGTTGTTCTTGCAGTGCCTGCAGCTGCTGCCGGGCCTGCTGCACCGTGATTTGGCCTTGGGTGATCGACTGGTTCAGTTGGCTGAAAGCGGCCTGGATGCTTTGTTCGCGGGCCTGTTGTGCCTGGGCAGCCTTCTGCTGTTCCAGTTGGCTGGCCGCGAGCATCTGTTTGGCGCGTTCCAGGACCTTGCTGCCAGGCGCCATGGCCGCAATTGCCTGGACCTGTGTTTTGGCAGCGACCAGATCGCCGCGATCGATGTGTCCTCGTAGCTGCAAGAGCGCATGTTGCTGCCGTTGCATCTGCTCCAGCTCTGGCAGGAAGCGGCTCTCGGGGTTGCGTTGGCGCAACTGGTCTACCAGGGCGTCGGCGTCGGCCATGGCCAGCTGGTCCAGCTGCTGTGCGGCTTGCAGGAAGAGATCGAGTTCTGCCACTCGCGCCACCGCCTGGGTGACGGTGTGGGATTGTGGCAGCAGCGCTTGCATTTCGGCGACCTGGTTCCGCGCCGCATTGAGCCGTCGTTCAGTGATGGCCTGATCGAAAGACTTGGCCATCGGGACCAGCTGCACCCCCAGGCGGGCGATATCGTTGGACCAGTCCTGCAGCGATTGCTGATACAGCCGGTTGGCGGTGTCATAGTCGCCCTTGGCCAGGGTGGTATCGGCATTGTTGTGGGCTGCTGCCATGGTTTGGGCGGTCTTCAGCAGATTCTGGGCATCGGTCTGCGCGCTGGCAGCGCCATTGTCGAGAATCTGCCGACAGAGTCCGGCGGCCTCTTCGGCCTTGCCGGCATTCAAGCGGGTCCGGACATCGGCCAGTCGCGATTGCACGCCTTGGGCGGCAGCCAGCTCGTCGCGTAAGTCTTGGAGGAGGCTGCCGCCAGGATTGCGGAGTGTTAATTCGTTCAGGATCTGTTCGGCATCATCGTAACGATTCTGTTTGATGGCATTCCGGATCTGTCCAGCCAGGGCTCTGCCGCGCTTCTGCTGTAATTCTTTCAGCAATTCGTCCCAGGCAGCGCCACCGTTACCCTGGCTCATGCCCTGTTCGATCAGCAACTGTGCTCGGTCAATATCGCCAACGGCCAGGGCTCCCCGGGCTTGTTGGAGTTGTCCGGCGGCACCGCCGCCGTAGCCACCCATGGATTGCGCACCGGGACCGAGGGTGACATACCAGGCGCCCGCGCCGATGGCTGTCAGCAACAGCAGCACCAGGATCATGGTCAACGGTGAGCCGCTGCCGGTCGGCTTCTGCTTGTGGCGATGCCGGCGGGTTACCAGGACCGGCTCGCGACCAGCCTTGATGCTCTCGAGATCCTGGAGCAATTCATCGGCGGTCTGGTAGCGATCCTCGCGTTTTTTCTCGAGGCACTTCATCACCACCGCTTGGATATCTTCCGGGATGTCCGGATTGATCTCGAGCAGCGGTCGAGGCTCTGAATGGATGTGTTGGTAGATGATGGACGAAGCGTCATTGCCGCTAAAGGGTACGGTGCCGGTCAACAGCTCATAGAAGGTGATGCCGAGGGCATAGAGATCCGTGCGGCAATCGCAGCGTTCACCGCGGCCCTGCTCCGGGCTGAAGTAGGTGACCGTGCCCATCACCGCGCCAGTCATGGTCAGGGCGTGGGTATCGTCGGTTATCTTGACCAGGCCGAAGTCCATGATTTTCAGTAGGGCATCATCGGTCACCATCATGTTGTGGGGTTTGATGTCGCGGTGCACGATGCGCTGGCGCCCTGCTTCAGCCAGGCCACGGGCTGCCTGGAGCATCAGGTTCACAGCCTCATCGCAGGTGGGACGGTAGCCCTCTTTCATGCGCTGTGAGAGGTCTTTGCCCTGAACGAATTCCATCGCGAAGTAGTGCATGCCCCCGGCTTCACCAGCACCATAAACCTGGATGATGTTCTGATGGGTCAACTTGGCGACTGCTCGGGCTTCCAGCTGGAAGCGTTCGATGAAGCTGGCGTCCTTGCTGAGGTGCGCCGGCAAGACCTTGATCGCCACCGGGCGGTCCAGGCTGAGCTGGCGACCCTGGTAGACTGCCCCCATGCCACCCTGGCCGATCTTCTTTTCGATCAGATAATCGGCGAGCACGGTGCCTTCGAGCACGGGCTCCGACCCGGAGATAGTGCCGCCGCCGGCACCAGTGACGGGCGTCTGGCCAAAGTTGCCTTGCGGCACAGTGGCTTGAGTGTCAGGGGACCAGTTGGCCGGCATGGTGGCCTGGGTTACGCCATAACCCGATGGTGGGGTGTTCGGTTGGGGTGGATAGCCCTGGGGTGGCTGTGCTGGTGGATAACCCTGTGGTGGGGTGCCTTGGTGCGGTGGATAGCCCTGTGGCGGAGTGCCCTGGTAGGGTGGGTAGCCCTGCGGTGGAGTGCCCTGATAGGGCGGGTAGCCCTGCGGCGGAGTGCCCGGGAAGTTGGGATAACCCGACGGCCGACCACCAGCGGGTGCCGCTGGTTTGGTGCCTGCGGGGACCGCCATGGTCATATCGGCATCGTTCAGCGGTGGCTGGGCCGGTGGCGTGCCGGCCGGGGGGCTGATCAAGGTCAGCTCTTCACCGCTGGCACTTCGCGCGTAGGGGGGCGGTGTGGGCGGGGGCTGCTGCTGCTGCTGCTGGTCGTCGTCCGATCGTTCGGGGTCGGGAGTATCTCGTCGCGGCTGATCCATGGGACACCCTTTCCAGGCAGGAATGACAGACGGTGGGCGCGACCGTCGAATCTCAATAACTGTAGTTGCATCGGACACGTCTTGAACTGTCAAGACCAGCCCGATTGCACACGGCACAAGCGCTGTCGAACGTCGCTTATGGTTGAGCGCCTGTTCTGGAGAGCAAGCGTCGGAAGGGAAGATCAGGCGCAAACGGCTGTTGCCCGGTTGACCCCTTCCTTTCGCTCTCTAGTCTCCCACACCATTTTAACGGGCTGCACCCTAGTTGTGGGGGCAGCCCCGTGTTCGTTCAGCGAGACGGTCCATGGTACGAGCCACCAGCCAAAAACTCATCAGCATCTGCGAGCAGCTCGAAGAGCGCTATGGGGTGTGCAAGCCACCCCATCTGGAGAGCTTTATCGAGGAGATGATGTACCAGATTCTGCTCCTGGGAGCCAGCGATCGGCAGGCGCGCAAGGCGCTTGCTGCGTTGCGTGAAGAATTCGTCACCTGGAACGACATGCGGGTCGGTACGGTGCGCGAAATCCAGGACATCCTCGGGCCCAAGTACCCGCATGCCCGGGTGCGGGCAGAAGACCTGCGGCATCTGCTGGCCGACTTCTATACCGCCTTCCGGCGTATGGAGCTGGAAGAAGTGGTTCGTACGTCTGAAGGCATCGAAACCCTGCGCGCCCTGCCGGAAACCACGCTGGTACGTGAAGATATGGTGGAATGGGCGCTGCTGCATGCGGTTGGCATCGAGACCTTCCCCTGCAATCAGGAACAATTCGAGTTGTTGAAATTCCTGGGTGGCCTGCCCAAGACCTGCGAGTACGATGCTGGCCGCGAAGCGGTACTGCAGGCTTTGGATAAGGATCAGCGTTTGCGCCTATGCCATGGCTTGCGTGAGCATTCTGATCTGCTGGAGAAAGCGGACGAGTACGATCCGCAACCGATCGGCTGGAATTGGAAGAAGGATGCGGTCACCGACGCCTGATCCCAGAATGGCCTGCCAGTGCGAATGGGGTGGGTCGGATGCTGCGGAGCCGAGACGAACGAGGAGTACGTATGGCTGGGCATAGCCATTGGGCCAACATCAAGCACAAGAAGGGTGCCAACGACGCCAAGAAGGCCGCCGTTATCACCCAGATGGGCAAGCTCATCAAAGTGGCGGTGCAGCTGGGTGGCCCGGATCTTGACACCAATCCACGCCTGCGCCTGGCTATTGCCAAGGCCCGAGCGCAGAACATGACCAAGGATGCCATCGAACGGGCCATCAAAAAGGTGTCGGGCGAAGCCGATGATGGCAAACGCATGGAGGAGCTGGTCTACGAAGGCTACGGGGCCAGCGGTGTGGCGGTGGTGGTGGAGGCTATGACCGACAACCGTAACCGCACCGCACCGGAAATTCGCAAGCTGTTCGAGCGTGCGGGTGGCAGCATGGGCGCACCTGGCTGTGTTGCCTGGCAATTCCATCTGAAGGCCGTTTTTCTGGTCGACACCGACGACGAGGATGCCGTGCTGGAGGCCTTGCTGGGAGCCGATGCCGACGCCGAGGACATCGCGTTGCAAGATGGCCAGGTTGCCATCACCGCGGATCCCGAACAGTTCGAGCGGATCATCGTGGCGCTCGAGCAGGCCGGGTTCACGCTGGCGAGTTCTGATCTGACCAAGGTGCCCGACAACGAGGTCGCGATCGATGACGTCGAGCTTGGACAGCGGATCCAGCGACTGCTGGAGGCCCTGGATGAGCACGACGATGTGACCGCTGTTTCCACTAACTTTGCGCCGACGCCCGAAGTGGCAGCCGCCCTCGGGTGAGCGCTTGCTTTCCGTATCGCTGCGATAAGGTTCGCCCTCGCATTTTCCAGAAGAGGTGTCTGCAATGGCTATCGGTCTGCGTCGTAAAGTCCGTCTCGATTCCCGCCGCGCGAATCAGAAACTCACCCGTAACCGCAACGGTGTTATCAAACAGGCCGAGCGGGCACGGCGTGATGCCCGCATCATCGCCAAGATCAAGGCCACCCAGGGTGAGTTCGCACCGGAGGTGAAGAGCTGGATTTCGGCTCAGCTCGGTAAGCACTGGCGGCAGGTTCAGGACGACGACATCAAGCAGATTGTCGGCTGAGCAGTCGCGTCCCTTGTTTTTCACGCCCGTAGTCGTTTGCGACTACGGGTTTTTTTGATGCCCTGGCTGACATGCTCCTGCTTGAACCCAGGGTCTTGCCCAGACCATGGCGCCTCCTGTATGCGAGCGGCAAGCGCCCGCTCGCATCTCTCCCCTCTTCTGCCCTGAAGGACACTTTATGTACATCGAAGACGTCACCGCTCGTCAAATTCTCGACTCCCGTGGCAATCCCACTGTTGAAGTCGATGTCACCCTGGAAGACGGCAGCATCGGTCGTGCTGCGGTTCCCTCTGGTGCCTCCACCGGCATCTACGAAGCCTGTGAACTGCGCGACGGCGACGACAACGCCTATCTCGGTAAGGGTGTGCTGAAAGCCGTTGAGAACGTCAACGAGAAGATCGGTCCCGAGCTGATCGGGGTCGAGGCCTTCGATCAGCGCGGCATCGACCAGTTCATGATCGAAATGGACGGCACCGAGAACAAATCCAACCTTGGTGCCAACGCCATCCTGGGTGTCAGCCTGGCCGTGGCCAAGGCCGCATCCGCTGCTCATGGCCTGCCGTTGTATCGCTACATTGGTGGTGCCAATGCCCGTCAGCTGCCGGTGCCCATGGCCAACATCATCAATGGCGGCAAACACGCCGACAACAAGATCGATTTTCAAGAATTCATGGTCATGCCGCTTGGTGCCGACAGTTTCTCCACCGGCATCCGCATGGTTTGCGAAGTTTTCCATGCCCTGAAGAAGGTGCTCAAGGGTGCTGGTCACAACACCGCCGTTGGCGACGAGGGCGGCTTTGCGCCCAACTGCGACAACGACGAGGCCCTGAAATTCATTATGGAAGCCATTGGCAAAGCCGGCTACGAGGCTGGTCGCGACAAGGACTTCGCCATCGCTCTCGACTGCGCCAGCTCCGAGCTGTTCGACGAAGGTGACAAGAAGGGTTACAAGTTCTGGAAGTCCAACCCCGACAAGCTGTTCTCCGCCGACGATATGGTTGGCATCTACAAGAAGTGGTGCGACGATTATCCCATCATCTCCATCGAGGACGCCCTCGATCAGGACGACTGGGGCGGCTATGTCAGCCTGACCAAGGAGCTGGGCGATCGCGTGCAGCTGGTGGGCGACGACTTTTTCGTCACCAACCCCAAGCGCTTTGCTCAGGGCATCGCCAAGGGCGCCTGCAACTCCATCCTGATCAAGGTCAACCAGATCGGCACCCTGTCCGAGACCCTGGAATGCATCGAGATGGGCAAGCGCGCCGGTTACACCTCGGTGCTCAGCCACCGCTCCGGCGAGACCGAAGACGCCACCATCGCCGACATCGCCGTGGCGACCAACTGCGGCCAGATCAAGACCGGCTCCGCCAGTCGTTCCGACCGTATGGCCAAGTACAACCAGCTGCTGCGCATCGAAGAGCAGCTCGGCGGGCAAGCGTTGTACGAAGGTCTGAAGAGCTTCTACAACCTGTAGTGTTTCGCTGATCGCTGGCGATAGGACCGCTGCCCCTTTCAGGGGTGGCGGTTTTTTTGGTTTCCGGGCAAACTGGTTTTCGTTTGTTAAGGGCACCTCTAAAAACTCAGGCACTTCGCCAGACTTGCGCTTTCCGGCCCTGCCTGCGTTGCTGGAACCTCGAAATAGCCCTGCTGGTATGTCCTCAGGCGCCATCGGATGCTTGGTGCCGGCCCACCCGGAGCGCGAGGCCCTGCCTCGCAGGCAGCACAGAGTTCGGCGCTGATCACCGGATGTTCCTGATGTCTTGAACGAGCACGGTTGCCTCGCTTGCGCCGCATGGCGACGCGCTTCGTGGGTGTGCTGCACGCGCTGATGGCGAGAACCCTCTGTGACTCTACTGCCTTTCTCTGTCGCTATCTGGTTCGGCTGACTTGTGGGTAATGGCCAGGTTTGTTGACAGGCCGATGGCACTACTCGGGTCTATAAGAACAAAGGGGCGGAAACGGAGACCAAGGCCATGCTGAAGGCCCTTTCGGTGCAGCCGGTGGCAGCACCGAAAGGCCTGGATACCAGCCAGGACCTTCTCAAGTAACAGCAGCGCGCCCGCCAGCAGGCTCTGGTGCAGCGTCAGTTGGAGCACGTTCGTCAGCAGCGCTCAGATCGCTCCAGTGCCGGGCTGCAACTTGGGCAGTGCGATCATTGCCACGATCGCTCTGGCCGGGGTGATCATCTACTTGGCGGGTTGAGGTCCGGTAGCGGCGTGTCCCCCGGGATCAGCACCGTTTTCTGTGGTTGGCTGTGGCCACTGCGGAGTGTCACCGCTTGTTTGCTCACCCCCAGCCACGTCGCCAGACAGGCGATCACCGCCTTGTTGGCCTTGCCGTCTTCCGGTGGTGCCGCGACTTGCAGCTTCAGTCGGTCTCCCAGCAGGCCGACGACCCGGTTACGTGAGGCGCCGGGGACAATTTTCAGGCGCAGTTCCAGGCCATCGGCGGTGTCGGTGGCATAGGGCGGCAGGGGCATCAGCGGCCGGCGAGTTTTGCCTGGACCTGGGCGATGGCCTCGTCCAGCGATAGGCGGACCTGCTCGGTGGTGTCGCGATCGCGCAGGGTAACGCTGCCATTGTCCAGGGTATCGCCATCAATGGTGATAGCGCAGGGGGTGCCGACTTCGTCGTGCTTGGCGTAGCGCTTGCCGATTGCCCCTTTGGTGTCGAATCTGGCCGGGATGCCGGCGGCGAGAAATGCGTCCATGACTTCGCGAGCTTTTTCCACGAATCCAGGCTTGTTGGTGATGAGCGGTAGCACCGCGCATTTGATCGGCGCCAAAGTCGGATGCAGTTTCAGCACCGTGCGGGTGACGTCCTTGCCCTTGGCGTCTTGTCGGGTCTCTTCGTGGAAGGCGTCCAGCAGGTACACCAGCACGCCGCGGGTGGCACCGGCGGCCGGCTCGATGACGAAAGGTCGGTAGCTCCAGGGCTTCTTGCCGGTGTCCGGATCGGCCTGGTCCTGGTCGACGTAGCGTAGCTTCTGGCCGGAACCATCCTCGTGGCAGTGCAGGTCGTGGTCGGTGCGCGAGGCAATGCCTTCCAGCTCGTCCCAGCCCCAGGGGTAGCGGTACTCGACATCGTAACAGTCGTCGGCGTAGTGGGCCAGTTCATCCGGCTCGTGTTGCCGGAAGGTGAGGTCGTCGGGGTAATTGGCGAAGCGGCGCCAGAAGGCCATACGCTGGTTTTTCCAGTAGACCATCCATTCCGCCTGGGTCCCTGGCTGGCAGAAGAATTCCATCTCCATCTGTTCGAATTCGCAGCTGCGGAAGATGAAGTGCTCGACGGTCACCTCGTTGCGGAAGCTCTTGCCCATCTGCGCGATGCCGAAGGGCGGCTTCATGCCGGCGGAGTCCATCACGTTCTTGAACTGCACGAACATCGCCTGCGCGGTTTCGGGCCGCAGGAAGGCCATATTGGGGCCGGTGACGTGTTCGATCACCGCCCGCAGCAGCCGGCTGCGCTCGCCCGAGGCGATGGCCTTGGCCAGCATGTGTTGATCGTCGCCGCACTGCTTGGGAAACTGCGCCTGTACCGCCGCGGTCAGATCCTCGCTGGTGGTCAATTCGGCCAGCAGTTCGGACACATCCTGCATCGGGTCCACGGCGCCCAGGGCGGTGCGGAACATCAGGTTGAACTGCCGTTCTGCACCCAGGAAGGGGGAGCCGATCAGCGGCGAGACGTAACCGGGGAAGTCGAAGGTCTGCGTTGGCTCGCTGGCCCCGGCCGGGTAGAAGCCGACCTGTTTGGCGGCGATCACCTTCAGGCCATGTAGCACGGTGCCCTCGCGCTGCAGTTCGATGCCGAAATGGTCCTGGATGATCTGCTGATAGGTTTTGGCCTGGCCCTTGTCGGCACAGGTGATCGGCAGCGCGTCGCCGACTACCGGTTTGGGGGCCTTGTCGGCACGGAAGCGTTCTTTGGAGATGTGGTCATCCACCAGCGGATCGGCGAAGCCGGCGGCGTGGCCGGAGGACTGCCAGACCTTGGGATGCATCACGATGGAGGCATCGATGCCGACCACGTTTTCGCGACCGTGCACCATGTCCGTCCACCAGGCATTCATCAGATTCCGCTTCAGCTCTACCCCCAGGGGACCGTAGTCGTAGGCGCTCTTCAGGCCGCCGTAGATCTCGGAACTCTGAAACACAAAGCCCCGGCGCTTGCACAGCGCCACCAGTTTCTTCATGACGTCAGTGGGATGGTCCTTGTGGGCGTCGCTCATCGGGTCCTCCAATTCGGGCCCGGCATGGTAGAAAGCGTCGCCGCGCGGCAAGGGGAGGGGTGAAGTGTGGTGTCGGTTTAGCCTGACAAACCAAACAAGGCCATTGCATTCCGCCCGGTCCAGGCGATCAGGTCGTCCAGGCGTTCGCCGCGCAGATCCGCCAGGAAGGCGGCGGTATGCGCAACGTAGGCGGGTTCGCAGCGTTTGCCGCGTTTGGGTATCGGGGCCAGGTAGGGGCTATCGGTTTCGATCAGCAGTCGGTCGGCGGGGCAGGCCAGAGCGGCGTCGCGGAGCTCGCTGGCGTTGTTGAAGGTGACGATGCCGTTGAAGCTCAGGTACCAGCCCCACTCGATGAAAGCCTCGGCTTCAGTGGCGGTACCGGTGAAGCTGTGGATCACGCCATGGTTGTCTGGGTGTTCGCGCAGCAGGGCCAGCATGTCGGGGATGGATTCGCGGGTGTGGATCACCACCGGCAAATCCACCGCCTGCGCCAGCTCCAGCTGTTGTGCACAGCGTTGCCACTGCACGGGTTTTGGATCCAGATCGTAATGATAGTCCAGGCCGATCTCGCCCAGAGCGCAAAAGTCGCCGCTGCGGATCAGATGGTCCAGGTGATCCAGCTCATCAGTAAAGCCGTCGCCGGCTTGGTGGCAGCTGAAGGGATCTAAGCCCATTGCGCCGTGCAGGAAGTCTGGATGCCGCTGGCACAGGGCCCGCACCTGCTGGCCATCGGCGCAACCGGTGCCAATGGTGATGGCTCGGAACACTCCGGCTTGTTTGCCGCGATGGATCACGTCTTCGCGATCGGCTGCGAAGCGTTCGGACGTCAGGTGGCAATGGGTGTCGATCAGCATGCTGCGGACGGTAATGACGGCCGCTGCGGAACAAGCCTTCTGGTCCTTGGACGCCAATGGCTGGGTACCTGCTGATGATCTGAGCGTTGGGACCGTGGTCCGTGGCCTCGATCACAACTGGGAAGTCACGGCCCACGAGGTCATCAACGAGCCGACGACCGTTTACAACCTGACCGTTGAGCGGGCCCATACCTACTTTGTGGGTGATGCCTCTGCCCTGAATGACCCTGATGCTGGGGCGGTTTGGGTGCATAATACGTGTAGTTACTGGGCCTATAGAAGATCAGAGGGTGTTGATGATTATGTTAAGCGCCTTTGAAGATCATTGATTTAGAATATTGCCGTAATGCTGCTGCGGCCACTGCATCAGCAATGTCTGAGTTGGCTCTGGAGAAGCTGAACGTAGGCCTTACTAGCTTCGACGATGAGTGTCTAAAGATTGCCGTCGGCGGTAGCTACGGATCCATGAAGGAGCTTTTTTTGGTAAAATGCCCGATATCAAGTCGATCAGTTGACGTTTTCTCGGCAATGAAATCGCTGACCCGTTTAGATGTTAGTGGAGTCATTCGCCTAGATAGTGATGAGCTAGGGGGTCTTTCTGGGGTGGAGGTTTTGACAGGCTCTTGCGTGCTTTGATGGTGCGTAGTCACACCATGGGTTCAGGCATCTTGTTCAAATAAATATTGAAGCTAGATACTCGCAGATATCGGTGTCGCCATCTGATTCAAACGCCCCGTTGTAGATGCTCCCGATTTCCCACCCATCGTTAGGTGATATTGCGTCTATGTTGCCCGAAAAGTCGTCTCCAATTAATAGTAGGTCCCGTGTGTCTGGCTTCTCCTGAGAGGGTTGTAGGCCATAAAGTTGATAAGTGGATGTTCCGACGGTTCCGGACCCAATTACGGTAAGGAAATCAATGAGTTGTTCTGGAAACTTATCATATGACATGCTCACAGACGAGATCTGAGATGCGTTCCAGGGTTTTAATGAAGATGTTGGATGTACGCGGTTTATTTCATCTAGAAGCGATAGTCACCACATCGATGTCATTTGGCGAGCGACGTTGCAAGGTCTCCACATCTTCGGTAAAGCTGCCGTCGAGCCATTGGAACCCATCGACCATGCCAGCAGTCGTTAAGGCCAGGCGATAGGACAGCAGACCATCAAGGATGGCGATGCGCTCTGGGCTATTACCGAAGCGGAGCACAACGTCACTCATGCGCGCTGCATAGTGTACCTTCCCGTTTGTCGGTTGGATTTGTGCCCGGTTTTTTGAGAATCTCTGATCAGGGTTGGTGACCGAGGTCGGTCAGATGCTCAAGGTACTCCGCTGGCGTCATGACGGTGACATCCTTTCGGATGCGCTTGGGGAAGTCGGCGGTGTTGCCGGTGACCAGGGTGGCGCCGGTGGCATGGGCCAGCGCAAGGAAGATCAGGTCATCTGGATCAGGGCCAGTCAGTGGCCAGGGCGGCGGATCACGGTCCAAGCGGTGGGCCAGATCGATCAGGCCAGCGAGCCAGATGGGTGGGAAATCCCAGCGCATGAATTTTGGCCGGGTGACGACATCGTGATACTCTTTGGCCATCGAGGGGCAGATCACCGGCACGACCACAGCATCCAGGGCCGCACTGATGATGCGTGACGGCCCACCGCCTGGGCGGATGCCGGCCGAAACGATCACGTTGGTGTCAAGGACAGCGAGGATGCTCATGCGCTGCGGGTGGACCGGCGCTTGCTCCGTTTGCCGGCCTTGCGAGCGGCAGCGATTTCCGCCTCGATGTCGGCATCGGTCAGCGTGTCCAGGCCGGCATCCACGGCCTGTTCCTGCCAGGCGCGGAGATTTGCTCGGGCCAGGGCGCGACGGATCTCGCGTTCCTGGTCGGCCAGATGGGCCGGATCGACAGGAACCAACAGGTACAGGGGGCCCTGTCGACCGGTCAGGATCACGGGATCGTGCGTATCGGGCACCGCCTTGCTGCCACGCTGCTGAAGATCACGGAGCGGTAGTGTCTGCATGAACTGCATTGTCAGCATAACGTAGACAAACACAAGGGCAAACGGGCCGCTTTGTCCTGATGGGAATCCTGCCCGATCTTCTCTGCCATTGCATGTGCAGAACGCCTGAATGAAAGGTGTTTGGACTTGGTGCGAACCGGCGTTCGGCAAGAAACAAACTCTCTTCCCTACCGCGCCTGTTCCCCCTGGCGTAGATGCCCGGTTTTCTGGGGGAGGACCCGTGGCCGTATCACACCACCCGGTCAGGTGCTGCAAAGTGAGATGCTGGGCGCGCCTGTTCCCACCGCCCTGGAATGACCGCAAGCGCCCGGAAGGAACCACTGCGTATTGCCTGGAATCACCCTCAGGCAGACTGAAGTGCATGAGCGACGCTGCAGTGATCCACCGCGTGCTGCACCGGGCTCACGAAGGCTGGGGCCGGTTGGATCGTGATGATCTTACCGCTGCCGAAGAGCAGGTGGTGGAGGAATTATCGCGGCAAGGCCTGATCGAATTACGGCAGAGCGGGCGCATCAGCCTGGTAGATGATCCTCGGCCGTTTGTGTTTCGCGTGCAGTATGCCGGCAACGGTGGCCGGCGGGAGGCCGTCTACGCTTTGCTCAAGGCGTTGACCGATCTCGGTCACGAGGGCACGGCCTTCACGTTGATGATCTATGGTGATGCACCCTACCGGGCATCCGGGATCGATGGACTGGATACAGCCGAGGGATCGGTGCTCCATGGGGCTGTGACCGATGCCGCATTCACTACCGCCGCCACCCTGGATGAGGCCCTACCGGCGTTTGTGCCAATACTCGGTGAGAACCTGCGCACGGACGAACATGCCCAGGCCTTCCTACGCGATGCTGGCGTCCCCGATCCGGCTCTGTGGTCAGCCTTTGGCTTGGGTATCGGCAGCGATGACCTGGCCGAGCCCATCGGTCGGGACCGCCTACGTTCCTGGGGCCTGTGGTCACGCGGTCGCCACCCGAACACCCTGGCGCGCCGGGGTATTCTGCTACCCACGGTCGACCCGCGACAGCTAACGGTGCCCACGCCACGGTGCTGCTGTGCGATTCCCCGCTGGTGGGTCTGCGCATCGCCGCTGCCGGTGTGCCGGGGGTGGTGATCGTGCCCGAATGAGCGCGTGCTGCCCGATCTGCGGTCTTGGCTGGCAGAGCGTCAGGTGGTGATCGCGTCAGCGACCAAGACCGGCCTGGCCGGCCTCGCTGCGGGGCTGGGCTCTGTTCCCGCTCGGGCCATTTCCCTCGGTGGTCAGCTCAAGAACCATCCTGCCGCCTCGCTGGAATTGCAGGGCTTGATGAAGCCGGCCGAGGGCTCTGTGGGGCAAGCCCAAACAATGAGTCGCAACGCGGAGCAGGCCATCCGAGAAGTGATCCGTTCGATTTTCAGCCGCGCTCGCGTGTGCGACGATCTGGGTCATCTGGCCGAGGAAGTGAACGCCCGCTGTCGGGGATGGTATGCCTATTATGGCTGCTTCACCCCCAGTATCGTGTATCACCGCATCGGCTACTACCTCAACGGCAGAATCGTCAACTGGGCCCGCAAGAAATATCGACGCTTCAAGGAATGCCCGCGCAAAGCCTGGCGTTGGTTCAATCGTCTCTATCGGTTGGTCCCCACGCTCTTCTGGCATTGGCGGTCACCCACGATGGCATGACGTGAAGAGCCGTGTGAAGCGAGAGTGTCACGCACGGTTCTGTGAGAGGCGAGGGGGGCAGTTCCCCTCGCCTACTCGACCCTGGACGGGCAGGACGCTGCTTGTGATACGGTGGCGAGGTGCTGAAGGAATGATGAGCGACTCCAGCGGATCCATGGGTTGAAGGTCCAGGCATTGAATGTACTGTCGCAAGAAGGAGCTCTACATGCGTTTATTGAGCCCGCTGGCCTTGA
>CAYONM010000047.1:0-19344 GCA_964405325.1 uncultured candidatus Brocadiaceae bacterium
TGACGCAACTGGAGACGAGGCATGGTCCTCACTTTGCGAGCTTTGAGCGGCCCTGTGGCCCACCTTATGGGTGGAGCTCGCGATCCGGATGTCGCCAGCGTCCTGGTGGCGGCACCGGATCATAGCCATGCTTGGCCCACGGCTGGCAACGGAGGATGCGCCAGCAGGTCAAGAGCAGGCCCTTGCCGCTGCCATGCCGCCGCAGGGCGGTCTCGGCATAGGCGCTGCAGCTGGGTATGAAGCGGCAGCTGGCCGGTTTCAGCGGCGACAGCCAACGGCGGTAACCACGCACGAGGACGACGAACAGATGGCGCATGGCTGCATTATCGACCGCTGCAGAGCAGGACAAGACGAGCCAGGGCAAGACGTAAGATGTCGTTTGTTCTGGTAACTACAGGGATGGTGGCGGATATTCCCACTGCCATTTGCGAGTGTTGATATGTATCATGGTCGTGGTCATATCGAGCAGCCACGAGGCGCCATCAAGGAGAACCATATGCCCACGACTCGTAACCACGAAGGCCTGCACATCATCGCGCACGAGCGACAGGGTTACGAGGATCTGGTCATAACCAGTAGCCGCTTGCCGGAGGAAAGCGAACAAGCGGCGGTGCTGCGGGCGGTGCAGGCGGTGCAGAGCCAGGGGGCCCGTATCGTGGCGCAAGAGATCTGCTGCAGCCAGGAAGCCTACGATGGCTTGCAGCAAGCGATGCAGGCCGTGGTGCCGGCGCAGCGCTGGTCGCCGATGTGCCTGCTCGATGAGGACGGTGGCCAACCCTTCTGCGGTACCACCATCCGGGCCGTGCGTGGACGTGAGGTCCAGTCCATCATGAGCGATGGCCACTGCATCGGTTGTTGGTACGACGACACCTACGCCCGTTACTGTTATCTGGGAGATCTTCGGGATCGGGATCTGGGCCACGATCCAGGACGACAGACGGAGACCGTGCTGGCGCAAATGATCGACGGTCTGGCCCGGGCTGGCCTGAATTTCCACGACGTGGTACGGACCTGGTTCTACAATACCGACATCCTGGCGTGGTACGACGATTTCAATCGGGTGCGGACCGCGTTTTTCAACGAGCATCAGGTCTTCGACGGCCTGGTGCCCGCTTCCACCGGCATTGGCGCCGGCAACCCCATGGGATCTGCCTTGATCGCCGGCCTCGTCGCCATGCGACCATTGGGGGAAAGTGCCCGCGCGCAGCGGGTGGATTCGCCACTGCAATGCGCCGCCTGGGATTACGGCAGCAGTTTCAGCCGCGCGGCGGTGATCGTCACGCCCGAGCACGAACGCCTGTACGTGTCCGGTACCGCCAGCATCGAACCTGGTGGCGACACCGTCCACATCGGCGAGATGGACAAGCAGGTGGATCTGACCATGCGCGTGGTCGAAGCCATCCTGGCCGAACGCAACATGGCTTGGCGGGACGTGGTGCGAGGCCTGGCCTATATCCGCAATCCCCGTGATGTAGCGGTATTCCAGGACTGGCTCCAGGCCAATGCCCTGGCCCAGATGCCGATGGTGCTGACCAACAACGTCGTTTGCCGCGACGACCTGCTCTTCGAAATCGAGGTGGATGCGGTGCGGCAGTTGCGCTGAACCTCGGTTGGACAAGCCGTCACCAGGACCGCCGGAAGAGGGTGCGCCGATCGCCGACGTAGTACAGCAGGCCGTGGGCGAAATCGACGGTGAAGCTGACGCAGTCCACCTGCCGGTGATCGATCTGCTCGCGATCGGTCAGCACGTCCTCGCGCAGATGGCCGCTGCTCAGGGCGGGATTGTCGCAGATGCGGCGCCAGCTGGCGGCGCCATCCGTGCTCAAATGCACGCCCTGACGGTCGATCACCACCAGCTGCTGGCCGTCGGGATGGCAGTAGGGGCCCCAATAGGCGTGGTCGAAGCGCTGCAGCAGCTGCCAGCTGCGGCCGTCGTCCTGACTGCGGATCAGGCCTGCTTCGCTGAGCCAGTAGACCGCATCGTCCAGGCTCACCGCCATGCGGCTCAGCAAGCGGCCGTCGTAGACCTGCTGCCAGCTGACGCCGTCGTCCGTGCTGCGTCGGATGCCGAGGTTGTCAGGCCCGCCCAGCAGCAGCACCTCGGGGCCGGCGAAGCCGAAGCAGATGGTGCCTTCGCCCGCCTGGCGCCAGCTGCTGCCGGCATCGCGGCTGAGCCAGATCTCCTTGCTGTGATGGCGGCGCGCCAGCAGGTTGGTTGGTTCCGCGGCCCGCCAGGCGGCCAGGCCCCAGCTCCAGCCGAAGCGCAGCGCCTTGCGCGGTCCCTCCTCCAGGCGGGTGATGGGCGTCCAGCTGGCGCCGCCATCCAGGCTCAGGCCGCCGACACAGGGTTGGTCTGGCGGATCCCGGCGGAAGACCGCGAAGCGGCCACCACGGGGATCCATGCTCACGGCATTGCTGAAATAGCTTTTGCCCTGCAGCGGGCCGGCATCCAGCTGCTGCCAGCTCTGGCCCTGATCCGCGCTGCGGAACACGCCCTTGTTGCTGGCACCGGCGATCAGATCGCCGCTGGCGGCATCCCAGCGGATGCATTTGGCCACGCGCTCCGGCAAGGCCTGCCAGCCACTGGGCGCACTCACCTCGGCGGCGCTGATCAGCGCCGCCACCAGACAGCAGAGCAGGGCCCTCATTCCTGCATGCTCACTTCCGACTCCTGACGGTAGAGACGGATGCCTTTCATATCCTGGAGCAGCAGGTGCCCGTCCATGGCGGTGGGGGTGGCGATGGCGCTCTTGTATTTGACGGTGCTCAGGAGCTGCGGCTGCGTGCCGCTGACGTCGAAGACCAGCAGCTGGCTCTTGTCGTTGCCGACGTAGATCTTGTCGTCGATCAGGATCTGGGAACGGCAGGAGACATTGTCCTCCACGTCCACATGCCAGAGCTTGTCGCCGCTGGTCAGATCCAGGCAGTGCAGCAGGCCGTGGATATCGGCGAGATAGATGCGGCCCTTGGTCACATCGACGGAGGCGGTGCACTGGCTGCGGCCCACATTGCGGTTTTCCCAGAGCAGCTCCGGTTCCGCAGTGGGATCATCCAGGCGCAGGCAGACCATGCGACCGGGCGCCAGCTGCACGTTCTCCATGCCCGAGCGCTTGTGGGTGTAGAAGCAGTCCCGGCCCAGGTGCACCAGGATGCGATCGTCCACCACCACCGGGGCGGCGATGATCTCGGCCGGGCCGTAGAGCTTCAGCTCCTTGGAGACATGCCTGTGCCCGGTCTTCTCCTCCTCGGGGGTGAAGGGATAGTCCGCAGGGTATTTGAAATACAGCCGCTTGTCATCGGTGTAGATGCGCAGCGAGCCATCGTCCTGGTAACGATATTCCCGGGGGTTGATGTCGACGCACCAGAGCTCTTCAATGACAGCGAGGTTACCGTCATTGGATTCCCGGACCGGTGCACGTAGCCCGTGCAGACGGCCGTAGCCATCGGGGAACAGCACCACCGTCTGGCCCTGTACGGTGATCGCCGCTGGCGTCGCCCACTGCCCGTGGAAGACGATGGGCACCTCCAGTTCATCACGGGCGATGGCGCGACCGGTATCGGCATCCAGCACCACCAGGTGGGGGGCTTCGCCCGCCGGTTGTTGCCGGGCCTGACTGCCCAGCTGCTGGCTGGTGCTGATCCAGAGCTGACCGTCGATCAGCAGGGGGCTGGCGGCAGTGGCATCCTGATAGCTGATGTCCCAATGCTCGTCGAGATGGTAGCGCCAGATGATGTCGGCCTGCTTGTCGCCGAGGCCACTGAATTCCGCCGCCTCCAGGATGGGTTTCTTCTCGCCGGGCTGCTGCAGCATGAAGGCGACCTCGTCGGTCATGCCGTCGTTGCCATCGGCCATGCCATCCAGATCCAGGCAGAGCACGTCGCGCATGCCCAGCAGGTAGATGCGGTCGCCCGCAACCAGGGGCGAGGAGCAGACCCCGTAGCTGTGCTCGTAGCGGGTATTGGGGATGGCCAATTCCCAGAGCAGCTCGCCACTGGCCAGGTCGCGGCAGATGAAGGCGCCGCCACGACGGTTGGCTTTGGCCAATTGCTCGTGTTCCAGGGACGGCCCGGTGGCGCCGATCAGGACGCGGCCATCGACAATGCTGGGCTGGGGCAGCTGCCATTTGCTGTGCTGCTCCACTTCCCAGACCACCTGCGCGGTCTCCGGATAGGCCGGTACCCGATCGGCCAGCACCATCATGTTGCGATGCGGATCCGAACCCCAGGTGCTGCCGACCTCGTAGGCGGCCAGCGCACAGCACAGGCAGGACAGGATGACGAGTCGTGGCATGGATCATGCTCCTTGCGGCTAAGTGTTGAAAAGTATTGGTGATGGGTCGTTTACTTGATGGGGCCCTCAAAGGTCGGTCAGAGGACACAGAGTTCACAGAGAGGGGACAGCCGAGGAACACAGAGGACGAGAAGGATGGGATGGAAAGGTCGTTATTCACGAGGCATTCGTCTCTGCTTGAAAAATTTCTCTGTGTCCTCTCAAAAAGAAGCTCTGAGGACCCGTCTTACTTGACGGGGCCCTCAGAGGTCGAAAAAGCCCGGTCTCGGTACTTGTCTGGCAACACAGATGCTTCTGCTTCTTCACAGCTCTGCACCTGTGCGCCTCTGCGAGAGACTGCCATCGAATCGGCTCACCAGGCGGGACCGGGGCCGACGGCGTAGACCTGTTCGAAGTAGCGGCGGTCGATGGTCCAGGGGTCCAGCTGGTAGGGATCCTCGTCCGGGGCCAGGGCGCCGAAGCGACGCATTTCCCGGATATAGAAATCCTGATACCGGAAGCCCTCCTGGAACCAGCGGGGCTGGCCGAATTCCGCCACAACCTGGTCCACCAGGCCGCGCAGGGCCAGGAAGTCCCCGTCCTTACGACTGCTGAAGATCGGTGTCGACGGGCCGCCATCCATTCCCGCCTGGCAGATCTCCAGACCGCCGGCCTGTTTGGCCAGGGGCGCCAACAGCAGCAGGGAACGGCTGGGATCGCTGACGTTGAAGCGCCAGCCCGCCTTGCGCAGCTCGCCCTCGATCCAGTAGCCGCCGCGGTTGTCATGGCAGCTGATGCAGCGCCGGTCCAGAACAGCTGCCGCTTTCGGCGCCTGCTTGGCGATCTTGTCAATCTTATTGTCGCGTGAGACGGATCCGAGCGCGGCGTAGCTGCCGGCAAAAGTGGTGCCGGCATCGATCCAGCGCTTGAGGATCTCCATTTCCAGCTCGCTCAGCTGCACCTTCTTGTGACCGGCCATCAGGGTGTTGATCAGCTTGGAATTGCCGGAGGCGGTGGCGTAGGCCTGCAAGGTATCGCCGGTCTGCGCCAACGGCTGGCTCTTACGATCTCCCAGGGGACCATATCCGGGCTGCTGCAGATGCGTATAGCTGACGCTGTAGCCGACGGTCATGTCGCCGGTGAGCAGGAGTTTGCCGGCGTGCTTCTCGTAGTTGTGGCATGCGACGCAGTGCCGGTCGAGGATCGGCTGCACGTCGCGTACGTAGTCGAACAGTTCCGGCACGCCCTCGAAGCGCTGCAGCATGCTGGGTGGCCGTTGCATGGCCTGCAGGCTCTTGCCAGCGTAGCGGGCGGGGGTCATGCCGCGTTCCTCGTGGCAGCCGACGCAACCGACCACCTCGCCGGGCATGGCCGAGAAGAAGCTGGCCATGGTTTTGGCGGCGATGCTGCGCTGGTCCAGGGCGTAGAGGAAGATTGGTCTGCCAGCGGGCACCTTGAAGTGCGCCGAACCGTCCGCCTCCACCGGTGCCCGGCCGAGGATGCGATGCAGCACGTAGTTGGAGCGCGAGCTCATGGCATCGGCATAGGCGCACTTGGAGACCGGCCGCGGCATCTCCTCCATCACCAGCAGCTCCTTGATGTTGCCGGGCTCCACCGCCTCCATGCCACGGCCCTCGTACACGTCCATCACCGTGATCGTGGCCATGCCGTCGCCTGGATCCTGCACCTGCGGGATCACCGGTTCGCGCTGCCGGGCCACCAGCGGCCGCGGCTCGTGCAGGTTCCAGGTCGCGGGCGCGTCCTGGGGCAGGCTGTAGAGGACCTCGTAGTCGCCGTCGCCGTTCATCACCACCAGGTTGCGCAGACTCGCTGCCAGCAGGCAGTCGCGCGACAGGGGATAGGGATCACGCCAGCTCTCATCGGGCACATGTCGGCGTTTCTTTTTCGGACCCTTGCCGTCGGGGCAGGGGTAGCCCCGGTCCAACCAGGTGATCGCCGCCGGGTTCTCGGGACCGTAGGAGCGGTCCAGGATGGCCAGGCGGCCACGCTGCTCGTTGCGGCCATGCTTGGGAGCGATGACCGTGAGGATGCCGTCATGTCCAGGAATGGGCTTGGCCCCGATGTACAGATTCATGGTGCCCAGGTTGTCATAGACCAGGGCCTGGCCGGTTCCGTCGGGATCCTTGCTCCACAAACCATGGTATTTCAGCTGGCTGCGGTCGACGTACTCCCAGCGGGTGTAGAGTACCCGGCCATTGGACAGGGGCCAGGGCGTGTTCTCGTTCTCGACGCCGAAGCTGATCTGCTTCACATCCGAGCCATCGGCCTCGCAGCGGAACAGGATCGCCACCTGGGTGTACCAGCAGGGCACCCAGCGCATGCAGCGAGAGGACACGAACATGATGCCGCCATCGGGCAGCCACGTGGGCTCGAAATCATCATAGGCGCCGTCGGTGATCTGGTGTAGATCCGAACCGTCGGCGCTGATGATGTAGAGGTGGAACTGATGCTCGCCGCCCTTGCGCCAGGCGAAGACGATGCGCTTGCCGTCGTAGGACACGGCGGGATCGCGGATGTCGCCCATCGGATCGTCCAACAGCACCCGGACCGCGCCGCTGGCCAGATCCAGCGCCATCAGGCGGCCACCCTCGCCGCCGTACTTGTAGCTGTCGGGCTGTTCGATCACGTAGCCGAAGTTGGCATACCAGTGCCAGTCGCGCCCATTGGCCCGGGCGCAGAACACCACCTCCTCCACCTGGCCCAGGGCCTCCTGGCGCGCTGCCTGGACTACGCCGGGCGTGGGTGCATACCAGCTGGGCTCCAGGGTCTCATGCCACTTGAAGTCGTATTCCCTGGTATCGGCGCAGGTGGGTTTCTGATTGGAGGCGGCCCAGAGACTGGCAGTCAGCAGGACCAATACGAATAGACGAAACGCTGATGATGCGGGCATCCGGTCCTCCATTGGCACGTCAGGCCATCGGGTCTGCAACCGGAGTATAGTCCTCATGCGCTGGCATCACCATGCCCAGACATCACCAATAGGTGACATATCTGATCACATGTATCGGGCCATCGGATCGCTATGGCCAGCTTGTAAGGTGGTATGTCCCCTTTTGCCCATTGGGAGTGACTGTATTAGTGCATGGCAACAAAAATGACATGGCAACAAAAATGACAGAGTGCAGAGCAGACGTGCTTGTGACGCAGCAGCTTACGGCGGATGCCGTCGGTACCAGGGGGCTTTCGCAGGCTCTCAGCAGACCGGCAGCGCGGTATGGGCGGCGATGGCCGTTCGCCAGCTGGCGGCTTGCGTCTCGTCGACGAAGGCCAGATCGGGCAGCTGCCAGTGGCTGCCGATGCGTTCGCTCTTGGCCCTGCCCATAGGGTGATAGGGCATCACCTCCACGGCTTCGATGCCAGCGAGGTCGTTGGCCAAGCGGGCGGTGGTCTGGAAATGGCTGTCCCGATCGTTGATGCCGGGAATGACGGGGCAGCGCAGACGGATATGGGCGCCTGCCTCGGACAAGGCAATGAGGTTGTCGTGAATGCGGTGCTGGGCGACCCCGACCTGCCGCTGATGGGCATCCCGGTCGCTCTGCTTCCAATCGAACAGGAACAGGTCGGTCAGCGGCAGCAGCTCGAGCAGTCGCTCGCGCTGGCCGAAGCCGCTGGTTTCGATGCAGGTGTGGATGCCCGCTGTCTTGGCGGCCTGGAGCAGGGCGCGGGTGAAACTGGCCTGGGCCAAGGGCTCACCGCCGGAGATGGTCAGGCCGCCGCCGGAGCCGTCGAAAAAGGCGCGGTCCTTGACCACGTCGGCCATGACCTGCGCCACCGACAAGCGCTCGCCCTTGATCTCCAAGGCCGCTTGCGGGCAGGCGCGCACGCAGGCGCCGCAAGCATCACAGGCGCTGCGATCGATGCGGTGCAGGCCCTGCTCGATGGCGTGGCAGCCGGAGGGACAGGCCTGCGCACAGGCGCCACAGGCGCTGCAGCGTTCGTGCAAGAAATACAGCTCGGGCCTGCCCGCCTGGGATTCGGGATTGTGGCACCACTGACAGCGCAGCGGACAACCTTTGAGGAAGACCGTGGTCCGAATTCCCGGCCCATCGTGCAGGGAGCAGCGTTCAATGGCGAGGACCAGTCCGGTATTCATGTCGGCTCCATGTGTGATCGAATCAGCAATGCACGGTGCGCCTGATGATCTCTTCCTGCACCGGACGATCCAGATCAACGAAACGCGCCGACCAACCGCCGACCCGCACCAGCAGATGGGGATGGCGTTCCGGGTGGTCCAGGGCCTCCTCCAGTTCGCGCTGGTCGACCACGGTCAGGGTGGCCTGCATGCCGCCCTGCTGCCAGAAGACACCGCACAGGGCTTCCAGCGCTGGGCGTTGGTGCGAGAACCAGGTCTTGGCCAGTTTGATGTTGCTGCTGACGCCGCCGTTGACCGGGTCGATGCGCGCCAGCGAATTCAGAAGCGCAGTCAGGCCGCTGCGATCGGCGCCGGCGCTGGGGGCGGTGCCGATGGCGAAGGGCGTGCCGGCGTGGCGGCCATCGGGGGTGGCGCCGCAGGCCGCGCCCATGTCGTAGCCACCGGGATTGACGCTGCTCACCGTCAGGAAATCCAGGCCATGGCGTTTGCTGGCGGCATCCGCCGCGCGCATTGCCAGGCGCCAGAGATCGACCGTGACGGCGTCGACTTCGGCAAGGTCGTTGCCAAATTTCGGAGCCGCTTGCAGGCGTGTCAGGAGCTCTGGGTGCTGGTCGAAATCCGTGGCCAAGGCCGTGCGCAGCGTGGTCGCATCGATCTCCGGATGCTGTTCCAGCGCCACCAGGCCATCGGCCACGTTGACCATGCCGTGCGCCATGACGCAGGCGCCCTGGTAGCGCACGCCGCCGTCGAACAGGCTGGCACCGCGCGCCAGGCAATCGTCGAGCAGAAGGCTGGCGAACAGGAAGGCACAGTCCTGTCGGAGTACCGCATTGTTGATGGCGTGCGCCTGGGCAGCCAGTTCTGCGGCGTTTGCGATCTCCTCGTGCAGGCGCTGCCGGAGCGTGTGTCGATCCGCCGGCTGTCGCAGCTGCGGACTCAGACGATGACCGGCGGCGTCTCGGCCGCCCCAGAGCGCGGCGTGGAAGCTTTGCCCAAACGACCAGCCATGATTGAGCAGGCTGGGACTCATGCCGGCGATCATGTATTCGCCGCAGCCCAGGGGGTGGTAGCGCTCGGCATCGTGCCGGGGCACGTGCAGGGCCTGCTCGATGCCGGGTACGATGGCATCGTCGTTGAACAACATGGGATAGGTGCCGCCATCGCCCAGGGCCGCGTACGCAGCCTGCAGCAGGCCGGGGTCCTGATGCTTGTGGAAGCGCAGGCTCAGCTGGGGGATCACCTCACGGTGGCGGCGGGTGGCGGCGATGGCGGCCAGGCAGAAGCGATCGGCCTGTTCCGGATTGCGTCGGCCGACGCCGCCGATGAGCAGACGACAGACGGCCGGGTCACCATGGCGAGCGATCTGGCGCCACAGTCCCAGCACCAAGGCATCGGCCTGTTCCTGGCTCAGGCGGCCGCTGTCGATATCGGCGGCGTAGAAATCGCCCAGGGCCACATCCGGACGCCAGCATTCGATATGGCGACCGCCGGCCAGCAGGCTCACCAGCCAGTAGAGCTGCATGGCCTCGTGCAGGTTTGCAGGCGCACCTTGCTGCAGCGCTTCCAGGCTCGCGGCGATGCGGTGCAGGCGCAGACGTTCGGCCTCATCCAGGCGCTCGCTGCACAGCCGCTGCGCCTGCTCCTGATAATACCGGCAGGTGGCCAAGAGCAGGGTGACGGTCTCGCGCAAGGCGGCGTGCAGATCGTGATCCGCCATCTCTGCCTGCGCGATCCGTTGCTGTAAGCCGGGCAGGCCTTCACGCAGCAGCGGGTCCAGATCCAGGGCCAGGGCGAAGCCGGAGCCGCCGCCGGAAATCTGGCCGTGCTGATGGATGCACGCGGTCAGTTCCTCGGGCCAGCGCTGGCTGATGCGCGCCCAGGTGGCGCGATCCTGCCAGTACGCCAGTACCGCCTGCACCGCCGCCGCATCGGCGGGTTCCCGATAGCGCGCAGCGGCGGCGAAATCGCAGCAATAGCCGCCCTGTTTGCCGGGGTCTTGGCGGTCTGGCATCATCGCCCACCACATGCTGCCGACATAGACGATGCGATCCGCTGCCTGTGCACCGGCCAGGAGGTCCCCCGGCGCGATGCTGCCGAGACCGTGCGGAAATTGCGCCTGTAGGCAGGCCGCTTCGCGCAGGGCCGGATGGGCTTGCGCGTGTGTCTGATGGGCACGCGTGATGGCCACGGCTTGGGCCACCACCGGATGCAGCCTGTCGGTGTCGATCGTTTCCCAGGACATCGCGACCTCCTTGTCTGGCACAGCGCCAGCTAATTATTAGACAAATATGTCTTGTTATGAAAACCATATCTGGCCCCGCCGCCCAGGTCAATACAACCGTTGCATGAGCAGGGAACGCGGCAGACCGGCGGTGAAGAGTCCGCGCATCCAGGCGGCGCTGCGGCAACGGCTGGCCAGCGGCGAATGGCGTGCGGGGGATCTGATTCCCACCGAGCACGAGCTGTGCGCCCAGTACCTGGTCTCGCGCATGACCTTGCGCAGCGCCATGGCGCCGCTGGAAACGGAAGGGCTGCTGCAACGGGTGCGCGGTAAGGGCACTTTTGTTGGCGGCACGGTTACGCCGCGAGCGCATCTGGCCATCCTCCTGGACACGCTGGATCTCAATGAAGACCAGCCCTATCGCGATCAGCTGCATCGCGGCATGCAGGCGGCCTTGGAGAACAGCGGCATCGCCTGCACCGTGCACGGCAAGCCTCCCGATGAACCGCTGCTCGCTTATCTCCAGCAGCACGACGAACTCGCGCGTTCCTGGGGCGGTGTGCTGGTGGCTTCGGGCAGCATGGACGCCACCGCTCTGGCCTGGCTGCGAGCGGCCGGCATTCCGGTGGTGGGCTTGACCCGTCCGGCTCCGGAATTGCGCATGCCCTGGGTCGATATCGACAACCACCTTGGCGGTATGTTGGCGGCGCAGCATCTCCAAGAGCGCGGCTGCAGTCGGGTGCTGATCCTGGATATGGCCCAGAGTTCTTTCGCCTTGGAGCGGCAGCGGGGTTTCCTGCACGGCTGGTCTGAGGAGCATCCACCGATCTGGGACGATTACGGCAGTTTCCGCGGCCCCGAGGCCGCGCTCAGAGTCCAGGCGTATTGCGCGGCCCATCTGTCTGGTTCCGCGCCGGTGGATGGCATTTTCGTCTACATGGAACAACCGACCATCGGCGTCTATCGCGCCCTCGCCGCCGTCGGACTACGACCGGGCCACGATATGCCGGTCCTGCATTACAACGGCTTCCCGTGGCTTGCGGAGGTGCTGGAGCCAGCGCCAACGGCGCTGCGCCAGCCCTTCGACCGGGTCGGCTACGAGGCCACGCGCTTGCTGCAGTCCTTGATCCGTGGCGAGGAAATCAGTGCAGACCGTATTCTGGTGGCGCCGGAATTGATCATCCGCGGCACGTGAGGGCATCCTTCGCCGGCCCTCACCGCAAGCACGTGAGGGTGATGGCCGAGGATCGTGGCTAGGCGCCGAAGGTGCTCAGGTACGGGCGGTCCGTGTCGGTGCGCATGCACCATTGCAGCAACTGCATCTGCAAGTCGGCAACCACGGGCTTCAACGTCTCCTCGCCGTAGCGATTGTGCATTTCCTCCGGGTCCTGGCGCATGTTGTAGAGCTCGTGGTCTCCGGTTTCGCGGACCACCAGTTTCCACTCGTCGGTGCGGACCATTTTGCAGCGGGCCATGGCGTCGGGGCACTGCTGATAGGTCAGCTGCTTGCCGCCGGTGGCTTTGATGCGACGGCCGTCTTGCTCTTGCCACACCTTGGCCGGCAGTTCGCGCGCGCATGGCGGCTTCGTGGCAGCCGTCGGCGAAGACCGCCTCGCGCTGCAGCTGGCCATGGATCAGCGGTAATCGTTCAGGGGTCAAGGTTGCCGGTGGAATGGAGGATAGGACCCACAGATTCGTTCGAAGACCCCTATTTGCTGGGCGATTGGGAGCTGATCGACCTGGAGACCGATCCCCTGGAATTGCACAACGTCATCGAGGACCCGGCCTATCGCGAAACCCGCGACCGGCTCTACGCCCCGCAGTTTACTACAAGAAGCTCTGAGGGAGGCGTCACATAGGAAGACCGGCGCGAATTTAGCTATTTGCACAAAAATACAAATTGAAATCTGGCAGCAGCCGTAAACCTGTCGGTTCGATGCAACTGGATGCGACGCGAGACGCGCCAACCCGGGGATCGGCGCTGCCAGGGGGCGAGCCTTGAGCGACTCTGGCACGCCCCACCGGCACGCACACGCGCCGGTGGGGCCACCAAGCTAGCCTGAGTACGGCGAGGCCGGGCGGTGTTGGCCGTTCAGGCCTGAGCCTCCGCCTCCTGCGGGAACCAGCCGCGGGTTCTGGTGCAGATCTTCACCGGCAAGCGCAGATCACCGGATGTTCCTGATGTCTTGAACGAGCACTGGCGCACCCGCCAGCCGGGCTCCGGTCCCACGCTCCTCCGTCGCGACGTGCTCGCCTGACTCTTATCGGATTCGTGCCGAATTCGACCTCTGAGGGAGGCGTCCATTATGCCCATCCAGGGAAACGATCAGCTGTCACCCAGGGAAACGATCAGCTGTCGCCGGGCAGGGCGGCGACAGCAATGGTGACCAATGCCTACTCGGCATCGACCTTGAATTCATAGGCGGTGGTCGCTTCCAAGCCGGTCACTTGGTAGCTGTAGGTGGCGCTGTTGTCGTCGTCGACGGTGCCGATCTCGTTCCATGTGCTGCCGTCGTCGGCCAACTGAGAGACGCGGTAGATGGTTTCGGTGCTGCCGACATCGGGCCAGCTCAGGGCCACGGATTCGTGGCTGAGGGCGACGGCACTCAGGTCCAAGGGCATCGGACCAGCCGCACCGTCGCTGATCACCAGATCGTCCACCACGAAACCATAATTGTTCTTATCCATGTACTGGTTGAGCAGGCCGAAGGTGCCGGCGGTGTTGGCCCCAGCGGTTAGCGCCACCTGGTCGAACACGGTCACCGAATCGGCGACGCCGTCAGCGTCGTCCAGCACCAGACTGACACTCTGACCTTCCACTGTCACCGTGGCAGCGTAGGTGGTGCCGGGAACATATCTCCATGGATCGCTGGCGAGGGTCCGGGTCTCCTTGAGCTTGGAGCCATAATTAATGGGGTCGCCATCGAACTCCAAGACCTCGGCAGCCTTATTACTGCCGTTGATGTAAAGCACCACCATCTGCGACTCGCTGGTCTGGCGCACGATGAAGCCGACACCATCGTCGTCGTTGAGGGTGACGGTGCAGGTGACCTCGTAATCGGTCCAGCTAGCACCGCCCTTGAGATACAAGTTGCCGACACCATCGCCATCGTTGCTGGCCAGACCGCCGAGATCGAGAGACCAATCGGCGGCGCCTCCTTCAGTCCAATCGCTGAGATCGACGGTGCTGTCGAAGTTGTCGGAATAGAGTTCGGTGCCCTGGGCCAGGCCGCAGGCGCAGGCACAAACGAGCAGACGAGGGATGATACGATCCATCATGATGTGGGTCCTTTCCGGAATGGATGAGCCACCACCATATGCCAGCACTCGCAGGTCGCCGTATCGAATTCCGGAAGCGGAGCACGGATTCCGGACATGCCGCATTCCTGCTCCTGCCTTGGGTGCCCCTGATCAGAGCCGGCGCATGCGCCACTGCGCCAGGTCGCGCCAGTCGGATCGTTCGCTGAGATCGGTATAGGCACGCGCGGCGGCGGCGGAATCGCCAGCGAACTCGGCGGCCAGGGCTTCGAACAGGGCCTTCGGCGCCAGACGCATGCTTACCGCCTCACTCACACGTCCCGGCACCTGCCCATGGAGCAGGCCATGCAGCAAGGGCTGAACCGTCGACAGCGCCTGCGCGCGTGGATCCGCCAGACAATCCTGGAGCACGGCACGGGCCTGATCTGGCCGCTGATATCCGAACTGGATCACCGCTCGTACCAGGGCCAGGCGCTGCGGCGGCTTCTTACGGGTCATCGGTGCCGCAGCACCGGCTGCCAAGGCCCGCTGCATTGCCTTTTCATCTGCTTGCCGCAAGGCATTACGCAGCTGCTGCCACCAATCCTGTTCGTCTGCAGCGTTGACCAGGATACGGACGCTGCCGCTGGCGATGATCCCTTCGGTTGCCGGCAGGGCACCGACAGCGGCTGTGAAATTCAGATCCGGCAGATCCGGCTCCAGTCGAAGCTGCTGCAAGAGCCAAGGATCCAATGCTGTCAGCATGTCGGCAAAGCGAGGCAGGAGCAGGTGATCCAACAGCACCCGGGCCCAAGCCCCCAGGCCATGTCCAAAGGCGAGCCCGCGATAATGTTTCGGCTGCAATTGGAATTTCCGTTGCCATTGCAGCAGCTGTGAGCCATAGCCGCGCATTTGATCAGCATCGACCCGATCGCCCACCGGAGCTTTTCTGTGCTGCCACAATTCGCTGCTCAGGCTCAGGAACAACTGCGCTCGCAGAGCTGTGTCGACATCCATGGCGCGAAGTTGTCCTCCGATGTGGGCAACGGCTGCCCAATCCTGCTGTTGGATGGCTTCCAGACCCAATTGCAGCATGGCGGTACCACGCCAGTACCTCGGCACGGAGGCATCCGAGGCCACCATTACGCGATTGGCTGAAGCCTGATCGTGATGCCCGAGCAGCTCCAGACACCGGCTTTGCCGCAGCCGCACCCAGGCGCGCTCAGCCGGCGTCTGGCTGTGGTCAGCCGCCAGCCGATACTCGCTCAAGGCTTCCGGTATCTGGCCTGCCAACAGCAACCGGTCGGCAATGGCATGGACCGGAACCACGGCACTGCGACTCAAGCGTTCAATGAGGATATCATCGATCCGCAGTCGGTTGCGGGACGTTTCCAGTCCACAGCCGGCCAGGCCCGAACGACGGAATTGCAGCGGATCGTGATAGCGCAGCACCGTCTCACCATCGATGTCCAGCGAGACCACGCCGTCAACCAGCTGAAAACAGAGGCGGTACGTTCTGCCCACCTGCAGCGCTTGCTGCATGGCGATGCCACTGACCACACGTGGCTGGCCATCCAGACGACCATCACTGAGTAGCAACAGATTCTCACGCTCAAAGCCACCAATATGTACGGTCCAACCGGAAAAACGATCCGGACCAAGAAAAGCATTACAGTTTTCGCCGCTGTGCAGTGGTGTCACCGTCCAACTGAGCCGTAGGTCGGAACCGATGCGGTGTCGCCATTGCCATGTGACCGCGCCCTGCCACCGCTTGGTCCAGCGGCTCTCCAAGGCGCCATCACGCAGCAGCCAAGGAGCCTTGCTATCGTCGATGGCCACGCGGATCTGCTGATCCTGCCGCCAGCGGGGATAGATCCGACATTCCCACAACTCCGGATCTGGCGGAGCCTCGAAGTCTTCGACGTGCACTACCTGCCAGCTGCGCTGGCGCAATGTCGCTTCTCGCAGCAGCATGTTGATCCAGCCGGATAGGCTCAGCACAAGCAAGATCAGCACCGCAGCGAAAGCGGGATGCCGGCGACTCCAACGCCAGCAACGCAACGGTAGAGGATCCGGACAGACGCTAGGTGCCTCGCCCGTCAGCAGAGCCTGCAGATCAGCGCGCAGCGCTGCCATGTCGGCATAGCGCTGCCGTGGCTCCGCCTGCAGGCAGGTGGCGAGCACCGCTTGTAAGCCTCGGGGCTGAATGGTATCACCGAGCCAATACCGCAAACTGGCGCCAATGCTGAAGACATCGCTGCGCGGGTCGCGGCTGGCACCCAGAAAGCATTCCGGCGCCGCGTAATCTGGAGCCTGCGGCACGGCCTGGTCATCGCTGTCCTCGTCACGCAGACGTGAACTCCCCCAATCCACCAACACCGCCTGACCATCTTCGGTCAACAGGATGTTGCCCGGATGCACGTCACCGTGCACCAAGCCTTGGGCGTGCGCGTGCTGCAGGGCATCGACGATGGGCACGAGCGCCTGCAGACCGTGCCGCCAGGAAGGCGGTTTCGGCTGTCGCAACAGGCTGTGTCCCGGCACCAGGGGCATACAGAGCCAATGCAGTTCGCCCTCGGCGCGTCCGGCGTCGATCAAGGGCAGGATGTTGGGGTGATTCAGACGCGACAAGGCATACTGCTCGCGGCGCAGGCTCGCGGCGGCTTGGCATTGATCGGCAGGCACGAATTTGAAGGCCAGGCGGCGCCCCAACAGGCGATCCCGGACACTGAAGCTGACTCCGTGCGCATCCTGGCTGAAGGTCTGCTCATGCTGAAAACGAGGTAAATGGTATTCGGCATTGAGCCGCCGCAGCAACAGGCCCACAGCGGGCAGGCCATCCGTCAGCCCCGAAGCATCACCGCCAAGACGAATCCGGACCTCAGCCATCCCGTTCCCAAAGCGGAATGCTGCGGCTGCTGCGATAATCGCTTGGTGAGCAGCCACAGCTCTGCTTGAAGGCGGCACCGAAGGCAGCGGTGCCGCTATAACCCAGACGATGAGCGATGCTGGCGATATCCAGATCGAGATCACGCAAGAGGTTGCAAGCGCGCCGCATACGCAACTCCTGCAGATGTCGACCGGGACTGATGCTCAAATGTTGGCGCATGACCCGGCTGAGCTGACGCTCACTGATGCCCAGGTCCCGGGCGATCTGCGCCACCCCGGCATCGCTCTCCACCGCCGCCGTCATCGCCTCGTGGATACGTCGCAGCAATTCGGAATCCGGATCGTCATGTCCCTGCTCGATGCTGTGTTCCAGCAGATTGGCCAGGATCCCCGCCACCAGACGCATGGCGTGCGCCAACCCCAGCTCGCCGCCATCCTCCACCATCTGCTGCAGTTGCCGCTGGGCCCAACTTCCAGTCGGGAGACGCAGTTGCACGGCACGCTCGCGCAAACCCTCGATCATCTCGTCGAAGCCAGTGAACACGAAAACCAGACAGCGCCAGGGAGCCGACGAGGGGAGCACGGCGAGACGCGGATCCGGATAGGGCCGGAGCAGACAAGCGCCCGCCGGGACGCAGACGGCTTCGGCGCCATCGCGCAGCGACATTTCGCCGTCATGACCGAGCAACAGCATCCAGGTGCGACGATCGCTGGCGGGTTTACAAGCAGCTGAGAGCAGCATGCCATCCTCGCTGCTGACCTGTTGCACCCAAAGGGGCAACGGCACGCCTGGCAGGTCGTTCAGCGCATCACTCATAGTAAACCATTCTGACTTCGACACCGCCGAATGCCACCAGACACTGCGCCCGATAAAGGAACAACCCGTCATTCCGTGCGGAATGACGGGCTGCCCCGGCGCGATCGTCGTATCCTGATCAGCCGCCGCCACCAGGCAGACCGGTGACAGCGATGTCATCCACCCGCAGGCCACCGTTCCAGTTGGCATAGGCGCCCACTGAACCGTTGACATGGGTGCCGTCTGTGATGTCGAAGACCTCGACGTCGTCGATGCTGATGCGGATGCTGTCCAGGCCATCCACTTCGATGGCGACCGTGTGCCAGGTATCCTTGGCGTAGCCCTTGTCGGTCACCGACCAGCTCTTGGTGACCGAGCCGCCCACCACCCGTTCCAGTCGACGATGCCCGATGGCATCTGAATCCGGGCTACTGGAATCGTTGTCCCGGTCCATAATGAAGCGGTAGCAGTTATCCTCATCGGTGACCGCGAATAAGACACCGATCTCGTCGTTGTCGTCGGAACGCACATCCACCGTGTAGGTGTAGTCGCTCCAGCCGCTGGTGTCGATGCCCGTGTAATAGGCATAGGCACGACCATCGTCGCTACTGGTGACCAGGGCACCGCCGTTGATCTGCCAATCGGCCTTCCCCCGATTGCTGCCGGTGGTCCAATCGGCGAGGTCGCCGTCAAAGCTCTCATCCAGCAAGGTGATCAGGCCGCTGGCGGCGATGTCCACCGCGTTGATATCGCAGCTGCCACTGATGCAGCGGACCTTGATGCCATAGCGACCCTGCACCAGCTCCACGTCACCGCTGAGACCAGAATCGCTGGCACCGCTGGCCACCAGGACGCGGTCATCCACCGCGATCTCCAAGCTCGCACCGCTGGTGGCGTCGACCGCGAAATTCCAGATGCCGCTTTCAGGAATGCGGACATGCCAACTCTTCCATTCGCCGACACCGAGAATGGTGCCGTGGTCGGTGCCGTTATAGTTGGTCGGGCCATGATAATTGTAGTTGGCCTCACCGTCACTGTAATGGTCATCCGCACAGCTCAGGCTGACCGGTGCCACATAGCCCGCGCTGGCCTCCGAGTGCCACTCGTCGTTGAGTTCCAGGATCGCCTGGACCAGAGGCCGGCCCAGGGCCGAATCGGTCTCATAGACCCGCCAGGGCTTGTAATGCCACATGTGGAAGGCGCCGCCGAACTGTGCGAATCCATCGACGGCATTGCGATGCGCCTGCACTGCCCAGGGATGTTCGAAACGCCCCTTGAACCAGTGCCAGACGTCGAAACCTTCCCAGTCGCCGCCGGTGCTCATGCCGCCCTCGTAGGTGGTGGCAGTCAAACCTCAGTTTTGGGCGACGTCGCCATAATTCCGGGCCCGGTTCTCCCCTTTGCCGTCGTCGCTGCCGGTGGCGGCACCCTTGTAGGGGAAATTGCTGGCTTCGCTGCCACCGAAGAAGACGTCGACGCTCGCCTCAGCGATGCCGACAAGGGCAGTTGACTGACGCCCATTGCCTGCTGTCACATTGAGGGACGTCCGCTGAGCCTTGACGAATATCTGACGCTACTGGATATCACCAGTCGGGTATTGGTTTCCGGCAAGCGAGGGGGGATTCCTCCTGAACTGGCACCGATTCTGCAACGATTGGATAGAGATCTTGAGAATTGGCTGACCTGTATGTTTGGGTTCCGGCAGTTTCTTGGAGCGGCAGTTGGGCGCTTGGCTTCGCGGGCGCTTGAGGCTGGCAGACGCGGGCTGCGCTGGATGCAGAATCGCTGTGGGCTGTTTTGCTGGAGAACCGCTCGCT
>CAYONM010000048.1:0-19248 GCA_964405325.1 uncultured candidatus Brocadiaceae bacterium
CCCAATCCCGCCATCGCCTCATGGTGTCTCTCACAAAGGCGCGGAGAACACGGAGCAAGAGCCCAGAAAACAGCTTTTTTCTCCGTGCCTCCGTGCCTCTGTGAGAGGAAATCAGGTCCTATGGCTTGAACGGGAAGTGGTCCTGCTGGTAAGGAGGCCTCCTCTTGGAGCAATGAGCGCCTACCGACCTCAGAGCTTTGAGCGGCCCTGGCCTGCTCGAGAGCCCACCGCTTGTCAGGTGTGGGAGCTGGTTATGGTGCCGCCGTGCCCTACCAGAGCATCCGCGAATTGCCCGTACCCGTGGCGCGAATCGCCTTGGGCGGGCGGTATTTTGGTCGTGAGGTCGATTTGCAGCAGGCCGCCTTGTTGCTCGACACCTACAGCGCTGCCGGCGGCAATCATCTTGATACCGGCGGTACGGCCTTGGCTGAGCGCTGTATCGGTGCGTGGCTGCGGGTGCACGGCAATCGGGATGGGGTGGTTCTGGCCGCTGCGATCGCCGGACCCGATGCCGACACCGGTCTGGCTCGCTTGAATCCTGCGGCTCTGCGTTTGGATTTGGGTGATTGTCTCGATCGTTTGGGGACGGATCATCTGGATATCTGCTATGTGCAGGAGGATGATCCATGCCGGCCCATCGACGAATTGGTCGATATGCTGCAGGCCTTGGTCGATGAAGGTCTGACCCAGGCTATTGCCTGCTGTCAGTGGTCCCCGCAGCGGCAGCTGGCTTTCAATGCCATGGCGCAGCGACAGGGTCGCCCGGGGTTTGTGTGTCAGCAGCTGGCCGGTAGCTCTGAAGTTGGCTTTGATTGGCTCTCTCTGCCCGAGCTGGAGTTGTGGCAGGACCGTTTGCAACAGGACTGTTACCTCGCTTTCCGTCTGCGTCATGCTCAACCGCATGAGTTGTTACAACGCTGGTCCGCCAATCTGGCGCAATCATCAACGCAGTCCGATCGTCCGGCCCTGATCGATCTGTTGTACCATCCACGGGTCCTGCTGGTGTTGGATGCCTCCGCCCCGGGGCAGCTGGATCGCGTCTGGCAGGCGGCCTTGTCGGAGCCGCTGTACTCGCCGTAGGCCGGTGGCAGTAAAGCGGGAAAATCGAAGCATGATTGCAGGCGGCTTTTTGCTGGAGCCCGACTGGCGGGTGCGACGGTCGTCGCGAGGTCCGAGTCGGACTGGCGGTGGACGCCCCCTCTGAGGAAAGCGCCAGGTATTGCCGTTATCGTATTTTGTGGGTACACTCCAATTGGAGGGAGGTGTCAGATGAGCGAGCAACAGATCATCATCGCCGTGAGCGGCAACGGTGGTGAGAAACCGCATATCGAAGCGGGGCTCCGACAGGCGAAACTGCTGGATGCCAGCGTCCGCATCGTGCACGTGGTGCGCATGCTGCTGGTGCCAGCCGGCTATGCGGTTGGCGATGTCACCGCCTTCGAGGCCAAGGCCAACGACCCGTGCAGCCACGTCGATGGCTTGCGCGCCTATGTCGAACAGGTGCTCGAGCGGCCACTGGAGCCAGGCGAGGCTGCCTTCACCGCCATTCGCGGCGATGATGTGGAGGAATTGATCGAATTATCCGGCACCTGCACGATGCTGGTGCTCGGTCATCACCACATCAATGGCTTCCTGCATATTTTCACCCACACCGTGGACGAGCGGATCATCAATCGGGCCAGGTGTCCGGTGTTGATCGTGCCCGAAGTAGGGTAGGAGTCGCGAAGGCAGCGCGAAGACCAGCCGGGGTGACATGCTGTCCGGCTGGTTCGTTGGGTCTGGGCACCTCTCAAAACTCAGGCACTTCGCCAGACTTGCGCTTTCCGGCCCTGCCTGCGTTGCTGGAACCTCGAAATAGCCCTGCTATTCCTTCGGCCCCAGCGCCTTGGCAGGACCAAAAATCGTCTGCGCCTGGCTCGATCTGAGTTTATAGAGGTGCCCGTCTGTTGTCAGCTACCCCAGGTGGATGGTGAACATGGAATCAATTCGCAGCATCTGTAGCGATCGTTGCACTTGCGGACCGACATTCATCAGGTGGATGCCATCGCTGCAGCGATCACGAAAGCCCTGGTGCAGTTGGATCAGACCGGCGAACACTGTGGAGCTGACGATGGAACAGTGGATGAAATCAACTTCCAGTCGCTTCAGCGGTTGCTGATAATAGGTGATGATTTCGCCGGCCCAGGGCTGGCCCTTGTTTTCGTGGTCGAAGCGGCTGCGGATGAGGATGCACAGGCAGTCATCGTCCAGCTGGCATTGGTAGCCACAGAGCTCCGGCGGTGGCAGGGCCTGAGGGCGGTCCGATTCGGCGTGCTCATCCACGATGCAAAAATCCTTGTCGAGATTCCACCAGACTATGCTTCAGAAATACAGACTTCGCAAGTCATGACTGGTCCATCACAAAGGGGGCTTGCCCCCGCCCGTCCGGCTCGGATCTCGCGATGTTCGTCGCGCACGCTTGGCGCAGGATCACCGAAAAATGACGACGTTTTTTTACGCGAATTGCCGCCGCTGCCGGGTGCTGGGGATGCCGTCGGCGATGCGGTATTTGGTGACCGTGCGGCGGGAAATGTCCAGGCCATCTTTGGCCAGCAGGTCGGCGATGGCCTGGTCGGATAAGGGCTTTTTCTTGGATTCCAGCTCGATGATCTTCTTGATCTTCAAGCGCACCGCCTTGCTGCTTTCGGCATCGCCGCCTTCGTTGCTGGCGATGCCGCCGGAGAAGAAATCTGACAGCGGCAGCACCCCGGAAGGGGTCTGGATAAATTTGTCTTTCACCGCACGGCTGACGGTGGCGACATGCATGCCGATGGTGTCGGCAATATTCTGTCGCATCAGCGGTTTGAGCGCTTCAATGCCCTGGTCGAGGAATTCTCGTTGCCGGCGCACCACCTCGGTGACGATTTTCAGGAGGGTGCGTTTGCGTTGCGCCACCGCATCGATGATGAATTTGGCGCTGGAGAGTTTTTCTCGCAGATAATCCTTTTCGCGTTTCTCGATGTCGGGATCGTTGACCAGCTCCTGGTACTCTTCGCTGACGGTCACCTTCGGCAGGTTGGAATCGGGCACCGATACCACCCACTCGTCGGCCTCGTCGCGTTCGGCGACCACATCGGGAATGATCACCCGGTTTTCGCTGCGGCCGAAGGGCAAGCCCGGTTGCGGGTCCAGGTGCGCAATCACTTCCAGCGCTTCCTGGATGCGTTGGACTTCGCACTCCACCGCCTGCGCTACCACTGGCAGGCGGTTGCGTAGCATGTCGTCCAGGTGTTGGCGGATCAGCATGATCTCGAAGGAATTATCCCCCGGTTCGCGCTCCAGCTGTAGGATCAGGCAGTCGGCCAGATCCTGGGCGCCGATGCCGGCGGGTTCGCAGGAGCGTACTGCTTCCCAGGCCTGTTCGGCAGCTTCGAGTTTTTCTTCCGGGAAGAGCTCATCCAGGCGCACGGTCAGATAGCCGCGCCGGTCGATCTGCCACGCGATGTCGTGCGCCGTTTCGCGGGCCTCGGGCGACAGGTCCAAAAAACGCAGCTGGTCCATCAGGTGGTCGGCCAGGGTCGGCGGTAGTTCCGGGGCGGCGTTGATCGCCTCCATCTTGTCCGGGTCGTCATCGTCCGGGGCGCTGCGACGGGTTTTCAGGAAATCGGCATAGCCACTGGAATCTTCGCCATCGTAGATGCTTTCCAGGCGGCTGGCCTCGCTCTCGGGCTGACTTGTTTCCGTATTGGGGTTGGGGCTGGGGCTGGGGTCATCGGCGCTGTCTTGCTCGGGTCCATCGGCGATCTCCAAGGTGGGGTTTGATTCCACCTCGTTCATGATCCGTTCCTCCAGTGCCATCTGGGGCAGCAGCAGGATCTCGATGGACTGGATCATCTGCGGTGTGAGCTTGAGTTTCTGCTCCATCCGCATGTTGAGATGCTGGCGCATCTGCAGGGCCACGGGCCATCCTCCTCAGGTTAAGGCGTTTGTTCTAGCAAAGATTACGCCAATTCATTGGAGTCGCAAGCTGCCGACGGTGAATTCTTGTGCTGGTAGGGGTGGCAAGCGGCGGCGTCTTCTTGGCGCCAAGTGGCTAGTTCGGAGCGATCCAGAAGTTGCAGCACCTGCCGGCAATCCCGCGGCCGGTTTGCTGGCTCCTTCTGCATGCAGGCCAGCAGCAACAGATCCAGCGGTTCGGGAATCGCCTGCTCGCTGTGCTCGCTCACCCGCGGTTCCTCCTGTTGGCAGTGCGCCAACAGGGTGGCCATGGGGGTATCACCTTTAAAGGGTGGTCGGCCGGTCAGCAGCCAGAAGCAGACGCAGGCCAGGGCATAGACGTCGGCGCGACCGTCCGCATCCAAGGCCTGGGCCTGTTCGGGAGACATGTACTCCGGCGTGCCGAAGATGGTGTTGGCCTGGGTCAGGCGAGCGACGCTGATGTTGGCATCGGTCTGGTCGGCGTTTTCGGTGGCGATCACCAGGCCAAAATCCAGGATTTTGACGTGATCCAGTATCACGCCATCGCGGCACAGGAACAGGTTGGCGGGTTTGATGTCGCGATGCACCAAGCCGTTGTCGTGGGCTTCCATCAGGCTGTAGCAGGCTTGGCGGAGGATGTGGATGACCCGGGCTGGTGGTTGAGGCCCATCTTCCAGCACCAGGGCATCGAGATTGATGCCATCCAGTCGTTCCATGGCGTAATAGAAGGTGCCGGTTTCGCTGACGCCATAGTCGTAGATGCGTACCGTATTGGACGATTTCAGGGCGGCCGTGGCCTTGGCTTCGCGCTGGAAGCGAGCAATCGCGGTTGGGTCGTCCAGCTGGGTAATCATCTTGATCGCGGCCGGGGTGGCCAGCAGGCGATGCCGCGCCAGCCAGACTTCGCCCATGCCGCCACGGCCCAGGCATTGTTCCAGGCGATAACTGCCCAGGTCTGCCAGCTGGCTGTTGGCCCGTTCGGCCACGTTTTCCAGCCGACTGATCACCCAGCTGATGAAGCAGGCAGCGCCGACCACGGTCAGGCTGTTGACGCTCATCAATTCCAAGGTGCCCAGGTCGTAACCGGGCAGGCCGGTCCACTGTCGGCCCAACTGCCAGAACCAGAAGGAAGCGGTGGCGACCAGTGCCAGGAGCGCCTGGACCAGCAGGTGGGTCCGAATCAGCATGGAAAAGAGCAGGGTGATGATGCAGACCCACAGGTAGCTGTAGCTGGTGCCGCCGTCTGAGCTGCGTGCTAAGCGGAGATCGGTAATCGAGTTCAGGGCCAGACAGACGGCCAGGTGGTAGGCGGCGACGGACCAGAACAGCCAGGTTCCTGGTAGCAGGCGCTTGCTCCAGAGGATCAGCAGCAGCCCCCCGAGTCCGAACAGACCATAGAAATCCCAGCGCACCCCTTGGTCGATGGATTGGCCTGGGAGGACGGCCAGCACCGCGTCGCCCAGCTTGGTCATGCCGAAAATCAGCAGGACCACGAACAGATAGATCACGGCACGTTGGCGGTCGTCCACCACCTGCAGTCGCCGGGTATGGCCGGAGACTTGGCGTAACAGTCGTTCAGGCAGGGTGCCGCTCATGGAGGACTAGTCTGAGCGCCTGGCTGCTGGCTCAAGGCGATGGCTCATCGAAGCGGTGCCAGGAGCCAATTACGCATGGCGTACCACAGCCGCTTGGCCTGGTGCATGCCGGAGACATCGCGCTGCCGCAGCAGGCGTTCCCGCTCTTCGGCGGCGGTACGGATCAAACCGGTGGTGACCAGGTCGACCAGTTCCGCTGAGGGGTCGCGGTCCTTGCGACCGGTGCCGAGGGTGACTGGCATGTTGAAGACCCCCTGCAGCAGGCGGGTCAGGCCGCTGAGGTGGGAGGCTCGGCCAACGACGCTGATCCGTCCTTTGGCAGCCAGCAGATCGCGTTTTTGCAGGTTGTCGGAGATATCGCGGAAATAATCCAGCAGCAGCTGCCGGGCAGCGGTGGATGCCGGCCCCAGCAGCCGGTCGCGTTCCTGCACATCGCGCCACAGGTAGGTCTGGCCCAAGGGATCGTCGGCAAAGCGATGATGCTCGGTGACATCAAGCTCTTGCTTCAGCTGTTCGGCCCGGGCGGCATCGAGACTGAAGCGTTCGGCCAGTAGGGCGTTGATGTGGTCACCACCAAAGTGGTGGGTCTCAATGTGGACCAGTCGGTTTTTGCGATGCACCACCACCGAGGTGTGCCGAGCGCCACAGTCGAACACCAAATGGCAGCCGGTTTTTGCCAGCATGCGGTACATGCCGCGGTACAGCGCCACCGGCGGCGCGATCAGCGCTTCCAATTCCAGATCGCAGTCGCGTAGGCGGGCCGACAGCTCGGAGCGCAGGCGCTTGGGCGCGGTGACCAGCATGACATAGCAAGTCAGGCGCTGGCCGGTGTCGCCGATGGGCCGGTCTGAGGGCCGGTCGCCGTTCTCGTCGCGGACTTCCCAGCGCTGCGGCAATACATGCAGCACCTCACGGTCGACCGCGATGGCCTGATGCGTGGCCCGGGCCAGGGCCAGCTCGATCTCGTCCGGACCGAAGGTGATGGTTTCGCCGCAGTCCACCGAGCCGACCGCGAAATTCGCCTGCAGTCGGGCGTCGGAGATTGAGACAAACACCGAATACGGCCGCACGCTGGCCGAGTGGCAGGCTTCGAAGACGGCTTCGGAGATGGCTTGCCGCCGGCCGCGTTCGTTCAGCTCGAACCAGCTGCAGTACACCACCTTGTGTGCCACCACCCGCTCCGGTTCACCCGGCTGTCGCCAGGCGACCGTGCACGAGACGTGTCGGCTCGATATCTGGACAATCACAAGTCCGGCAGCGGCGTTTCCGACCATCTCAGGAGGATCACCGTTTCTCGCCATCGGGCAAGACAGGGAGCCGTCGATGCCAGCAGCCGCCTTCGGTGTACCGGCTCCGGTCGACCTCCTCTGGAGCGCAGTCATCTCCTGCCGTAAACGTGCAAGCGGACAAGCAACACCAAGGCCGAGCAGCAGACACTCTTGCGCTGGAAGTACTGTCTCCACCTTGCCCAGCGCGCGCTGGGCCCGCATACTCGCCATGATGGCTTCGACCGGGAAGCATCCACACGGCGGCACGCCGAACATACCAGGCTACCAGATCGGAGCGGTGCTCGGTCGTGGCGGCATGGGCGTCGTGTATCGCGCGCAGCAGCATAGCCTGCACCGGACGGTTGCCATCAAGGTAATGCGCGCCGATCTCGATGACGAGGGCGCCAGCCTGCAGCGTTTTTTGCGTGAAGCCGACGCGGTAGCCCGGATCAGCCATCCCAATGTCATTCCCATCTACGACATCGGTAATATTGATGGTCTGTTCTACATGGTGTTTCCCTACATCGACGGCGGCGACATCGTCGACTGGCTCGATAAACACGGTGCCATGCCCGAGGCCAAGGCCTTGCAGGTGCTATGTGGTTGCCTGGAGGGGGTGCAGGCAATTCTGGAAGCCGGTCTGATCCATCGCGATATCAAGCCAGGCAATATCTTCTACGACGGCAAGCGACCGGTTATCGGTGACTTTGGCCTCGTGCGGGTGGCCAAAAAAGGCTCCGAGGGCCTGACCCGCGATGGCAGCGGCATCGGCACCCCGGCCTACATGGCGCCCGAGCAGATTCGCGATGCCGCCAAGGTGGATATCCGAGCCGATCTCTATGCCCTCGGTGCCAGTCTGTACACCATGGTCACCGACGAGGTGCCCTACAGTGGTGAAAGTCCTTACGCCATCACCCATCTGGTGCTATCTGCTGATCCGCCGCCGGATCCACGGCGAGTGGTCGCCGGCCTGTCCGACCCGATGGTCGCCATCATCCGTACCGCCATGTGCAAGGACCTTCGGCTGCGCTACCAGAGCCCCGCCGCCATGCGGCAGGATGTTGACGCCGCTCTGCATGGTCGGCCGTTGGTACATGCCGCTGGCGGCAGCGGCCAGCTACGTGATCTGCCGGTGGAAAATATCTCGGTGCCCGTCAGCGTCGGCGAAATCGCCGGGCGTGGTCATGGTGCTTGGTCTTTGCCGATCTTGAGCAAGCGCATGGTCACCATCATCGTGCTGGTGCTGCTGGCGATCTATCTGCACAGTCTCAGCGGCATGCTCGATATGAATTTGGAGCGATTCAATCCACCGTGGGCGAACAGCGACCAGGCCCACCGCGACGCTTTGGGGCATTGGACGCGCCTGCAGGTGGGCACCCATAACCTGCGTTTCCGCTATATCCGTATCCCGCCTGCGGACAGCCGCGTGCTGCTTGGTTCGGCCAGCGACGAGATCGGCTTTCGGCCGCACGAATCGCAGCGGGTCGCGCAGTTGATCGACGATTACTGGCTGGCGGAAGTAGAGGTGAGTCAGGGGCTGTGGCAGGAGGTCATGGACGACAACCCCAGCCGTCATCAAGATCCCGACAAACCGGTTGACAGTGTCGGTTTCGACGAAGTGCAGATTTTCCTGCAGCGTCTGAATAAACGTATCCCCGGTCTGGAGGCGCGTCTGCCCACTGAGGACGAGTGGGAATATGCCTGTCGTGCTGGAAGCAAACAGGCCTTCGGCCAGGCTGCCACCGCTGGTGATCCATCGTGGCAGGAGGTCGCGGTGATGGCGCCGCCGGAGCTGGTTACCGCCTGGAGTGCCTGGCAGAACGGCGAACAGAGCGAGGACGCGGTCTGGGAGGTGGTCGAATCGTCGGATTCAGGCATCGGGCCACGTGCGGTACGCGGCAGTCGTCCGGCCAACGCCTTCGGCCTGTACGATATGCATGGCAATGTCGCGGAATGGTGCCGTGGCGATTTTGCTCCGAGCGACCCGCGCGGCGTCGTGCGGGGTGGCTCCTGGTGGCATCCCCCGCGTCGTTGTCGGGCTGCCGCGCGCCAGGCACAGGATCGTAGTCTGGGTGACGAGCGCACCGGCTTTCGAATTGCTGTTCCCATCACTCGTCCCACCTCCTGAGGCAGCTATGCATTTTCCGACGCTTGATGCGGCTTTGATAACGCTCTGCGGCACCAGTCAGCTGGCTGGCAGCCAGCAGCAGGGTGGTGGCTGCATTGCCGAAGCCAGTTGTCTGACCCTGGTTGATGGGACGCGGGTCTTCTGTAAACGCGGCGCTTGGCCGGCCTTGTTCCAGGTCGAGGCCGATGGCCTCCAGGCGCTGGCCGAAGCCGGTTTGCGCGTGCCACGGGTGTTGGCGGTTGGCGACGAAGAAGCCTTTTTGTTGCTGGAGGACTGCAGCGGTGGGCAGCGCGGATCGGCCTTTTGGCAGGACGCTGGCGAGTCCCTGGCCGCTCTGCATCGCCAGGTGCAGGCGGAGCCGGGCTGGCGCATTGACAACTTCATTGGCGCCACGCCGCAGCCGAATGCCAGTCGTCGCAGCTGGCCGGCCTTTTTTGCCGAGCAACGGCTGGCTTTCCAGATCCGCCTGCTGCGCGATCGTGGCCTGGCCGAACCGGCTCTGATCAAGGGCGTCGAGGCGCTTATCTCGAAAATCGACGAATTGCTGCCGACGGATGAACCCACCAGCCTGGTGCACGGCGATCTGTGGAACGGCAACCTGCTCTGCGGCCAGCAGGGCGAAGCGGTGTTCATCGATCCGGCTGTTTACATCGGCCATCGCGAAGTGGATATTGCGATGACCGAACTTTTCGGCGGTTTCGCCGCTGCTTTCTACGACGCCTACCGCGCCACCTGGCCACTTCAGCCTGGCTATCCTCGTCGTCGCGACATCTACAACCTCTATCACGTGCTCAATCACGCCAACCTCTTCGGCGGCGGTTACAGCAGCCAGGCCCTGAGCATGGTCCGCCGGTTTATTCGCTGATCACGTGCGCCACCCGCTTCACCGCCGCCTGCAGGCCGCGTAGGCCAGGCATGCCGCTGAACAGGAAGCCGCGTTGCTCAAACAAGCGGTCGTCCAAAAGTGGCGCGGTGTCCTTACGCTTTTTCAGGGCACGGTCGGCGGCGATGACCAGGGGGAGGTCTGGCTGCTTTTTCAGGTCTTTCAGGCGCTCGGCCAGGGCGTGGTGGTGCCAGCGGTGGAAGCATTCCACCAGGATGTTGGTGCCGTCGATGCCCAGCTGCAGGTCCGGGACCAGCAGGCGGCCGTCGCCCAGGGGCCAGGGACGGATCTGATCCTCGATCTGCCAGTCCGGGCATTTGTCGCGGATTGCCTGATGTAGCAGTTGGTATTCTTCCGGGACGTGGCCGAGGAAGTGGTTGTGGCCCTTCAGGCCGGTACGGTCGTCCAGGCTCAGTTGCCGCGGTCGTTTGCCCTCGCGTCGGGGTGGGGCGATGGCGGCGTTCAGGCGCCAAGCCGGCAGGGCGGCGATGGCCGGGAGCAGTTGTGCCAATTGCAGGCCGTAGCGGCTGGCCTGGTCGAGGACGCTTCCCGGGCCAGCGATGCGCAGATGCAGACCCTCGGACTGTTGCCGGATGTCCACCAGTAAACCGCGGAATTTAGCGGCTTGCAAGAGAGCCCGCTGCGGACCGGAAGCGACGCCGTCCAGAAAAACGTCAACCTGATTGGCGTGTAGCAGGATGCCTTGGACCAGGCCGATGTTGTAGCGCTCGATGATGGTATTGGGCAGGTGGAGATCGACCTCTTGTAGAATCGCCTGGTCGGGTAGATCGGCATACAGGCGGCTGGCCAATTCGTCGCGGTCGTAGTCCAGCTCCGCAGCGACGGCGGCGCGATGCGCCTGGGCAACGGCGGCGGGTTGCTGCTGTAACAAGCGGGCGCTGGTTTGCAGGGCCTGGAGCCGCCATTCGGCTTGGCTGGGGACGTCGTCGAAGCAGCTGGCCTGTTCCACCACCCGGTTCAGGCCCTTGGCGATAATGATCGAACGGCTGCGGTGCAGGATGCTGGGGAGCTGTTCGTCCAGGGTGACACGGGACTGTCCGATGTTGGTCTGGTAACAGGCCAACAGATCGGTGGCGATTTGTTTGATCATCGGTGTCGGCTTGATGAACTGCGGTTCGATTCGGCCGTCGACGAGTTTGTAACGGAGCAGGTCTTTGGTCAGCATGACATCAGACCTGGGCTTCCAGGGCAACGCTCTCCTCGCCGAAGGCGACGTGGTTGCGGCGACGGGTGGAGGTGTAGGCCTCGGCGGTACCCAGGGATATCAGTTCGTACAAGACAGCCACCTTGTCGTCTTTGGGACGAAGGATGCGGCCCAGGCGCTGGACGTGTTCCCGCACCGAGCCGGTGCCGGAGATGATGATGCCGACGGTCGCCTCGGGGACGTCGACGCCTTCGTTCAATACGCGGCTGGTGACCAGGACCGGTAATGCACCGGCCCGGAAGGCCTGCAGGAGTTGTTTGCGCTCCTTGCCTTTGGTGTGGTGGGTGATCACCGGCAGCACCATCTGTCGGCCGATGTCGTAGGCGGTGGCGTTGTCGTCGGTGAAGACGATGCAGCGTTCGCCGGCATGCTCGCGCAGCAGGTCCCAGCAGACGCGGAGTTTAGCGCGGCTGGCGCGCATCAGACGTTTCTGTTCGCGATAGGCGCGCATCACCGTGCGGCCGTCGGAAGCGCGGCCACAGGCGGAGATGAATTGTGCCCAGCCGTCCTTGGCGGAGAAATTGATGCCAGCGGCGCGGACGAATTGCAGGTAGATGGCCCGATGTTGCTGGTAGCTATCCAGTTCGTCGGCGTCCATGGCTACTTCCACCACTTCGGCCTGGTAGTTGGCGAGATAATGGCCTTCCAGTTCGGTGATCTGGCTGCGGTGTACTTCCGCGCCAAGTAATTCGTCCAGACGAGCGTGCAGGCCGTCGTCCCGCTCGGGGGTGGCCGATAGGCCGAGGCGAAAAGGTGCTAGGCAACATTCTGCGATAGTGCCGTAGACCTCTGCTGGGAGGTGGTGGCATTCGTCGCAGATCAGTAGGCCGAAGCGATGACCGTGATGTGGCATGAACAGGCAAGCGCTGTCGTAGGTGCTGACGGTGATGTCCTGCAGATTGCGTTCGCCGCCGCCGTATTGGCCGATGGGACAACCCAGGCGTCGTTCCAGCTCACCGACCCATTGGTTGACCAGGTCGATGGTCGGGGTCACCACCACGCAGCTGCGGCGGCAGGCGAGCATGGCCTTGACTGCGACGTAGGTCTTGCCGGCGCCGGTGGGCAGCACCACCACGCCCTGGCGTTTGTTGGCCTGCCAGGCAGCGAGGGCCTGTTCCTGGTATGGTCGTAGCGGGAGCGGCTGGCCCTCGGTAAGGTGCAACTCGGTATAGGTCTTGGCCAGGTCGTTGTAGGGGATCTGGTTATGCAGAGCGCGTAGGATCATGGCATAGTGCCGGGCCGGGGCACGCCAGGCGCCGACGCGGCGGTCGTGGACGCACCAGGGGGCGAGTCGTTCGGCGGCTTCGCCAGGGTCGGAGATCAGCAGGGTTCCGTCGTCAAAGCGCAGGGTCAGCACGCCACCATGAGAGCGTTACGGCCGGGACCTGCAATGTGCAGACGGGATCTGATGGCGTTCATGAGCCCTGTGTTGCTCTCGGGAGCAACCGGCTGTACCATGAATGTTGACCCAGGAGCTTCCCCATGCTGGTCGTGGTGATCATTCTCGGTACCGCCTTGGCGGTTGGCTGTCTTGCCTACATCGTGGTGGGCGGTCGTGACTGAAGCCGGCGATCAATGCCCGCAGTGTCGCCAATGCTCGCTCATGTCACCGCGCTGATCGGCCTGGCGATGCCGGCAGATGGCAATGCGGTTGTCGAAGCACAGCAGCAGCACGCCTGCTTCCGCGGGGTCTTGCCCCAGCAGGCCAGGGCGGCCGCCTTCCAGCGGCAATTCACCGTTACCGGCGGCCTGCAGCGGCAGGTCGTGCCAGTGCTGCCAGGTGGCCACCGCCAGCAGGTCCGACAGCAGGGCATCGGTCAGCTGGGCATCCTGATGCTGGGCCCCATCCAGGCCGTAGCCGGTCAGCAGAGCCAGTTGCCGTTGCAGGGCGCGCAGATGACCCAACAGGCTGGCATCACCGCAGCCGGGTAATTCTGCGTCCAGTTCGTGGGCGTAGCGGTCGAGAACCGCTGGTTGCTGGCACCAGGCCAACACCGCTGCCAGGTCTCCCTGCCAAAATTCTGCTTCGCTCACTCGTCCTCTGCTTTCAGCTGGATGCTGAGCCGGTCCACCCGGCATTGCAACTTACTGCCTGGTTCGGCTTCGACGAAGACGCCGATGGCGACGATCTGGCCCGGGAGATCCAGCAGCGAGGTCAACGGGATGCCGTCGCGGGTGGTCAGCAGGCGGACCTGCTCGGCACCGGGGCGTTCTGGGTCGATCCAGAGCCGTAGGGTGTTCGGCAGCAGTCCCGGGTGGATCTGCCAGTCCAGCCAGCGCCCGGCTTGCCGGCGACGCCAAGCCAGGCGTTGGCCGTTGCGCTGGGCCACGGCAAGGCCGTACTGGCCGCTGGCGTCGCGCAGCTCCAGGCCGGCGTAGCCGGTGCCGGTGAAGGACAGCTGCAGGGCGACCTCACGGATGGTCGCCAGGGGTAGTTCGCGCCAGACCCGGCTGACCGGAGTGGTGCTGGCGGTTTGGGTGCCGGTAAAGACCAGGTGCTCACCGTCGGCCTGGATCTGGATGCCGGTGCCGCGGGCATGATGGTGCCAGCCCACCGGCAGTCGTTCACCGACCGGCCAGTGGAATTCTTCCACCAGTTGCGTGTCGCCTTGGGTTTGGAAGAAGAAGGTGCTCATGCGGTCCAGGTGGCCGCGTGGAGCGTCGTCCTGTTTGGCGGCGATGCGGAATTGGGCCACGGCCTGGTCGTGATCATCACGTGCGTTGGCGCAGTACACCCGGTACAGCGCTGCCATGCCGTCATCAGCGGGCAGAGCTGCCAGGGCCTGTTCGGCCTGCTGATGCTGGCCCTGCAGGATCAGGCCGTAGGCCTGCCAGAGGATGGCGTCGCGGTTGCTTGTTTGGCCCAGGGCCTGGAGCTGATCGGGGTGATACAGGCTGGCCTGGGCGGCGGCGATGCGCGCAAGCGCCAGGGGACGCGTCATGCTGCCGGAGCTGAGGGTCTGCCGGGCGCGGTCGAAGTCCTCCTGCTCCAGCTGCAGACAGGTGTTGAGTTCGCGAGCCAGGGGGCCCAGGACTGGATCAGTCAGCACGCTGGCGTCTTGGACCTGGGCGCGGCTGGCGCGGGCGACCGCGTAGCGCGCGGCGGGATGGTCGATGCTCAGCCACAGCTCGAGGGCGGCTTCGTGCTTGCCCTGCTGAAAACGGGTCCAGGCCAAGCCGTAGTCACGCAAGAGTTGTAGCTGCGGGTGCAGTTTGGCGCTGGTGGCTGCCAGGAGCCGTGTGCCGCCTTCGGCGATCTGACCACCTTGCAGCTCGGCGACACCGCGAATCACTTGTGCCTCTGGACGACCAGCCACGGCGGTCGCTTCGCCGATCAGCTTGTTGGCGGCTTCGTGATCACCCTGCCAGAGCTTCAGACGGGCGGCAGCCAGGGCGGCATCGTCATGGCCGTGGAAACGGAACAGGCGCTGCCAGCAGGACGCCGCCAGTCGCCAGTCCTGCTGTGTTTCAGCCAATTCGGCGCGCATGCGATTGGCATCCGCCTGGGTGGGCTGACGTTCGAGCCAGGCGTCCAGGGCCTGAGCATAAGTGGCGGTATCGGCGCGATACTGCAAGAGGCGGGCGCGGATGCTGTAGCCCTCGCTCCAGGTCGGCCAACGGTTCAGGCTGACCTCGACGATGCGCTGCAGCTCGTCGGTGGCGGCCGGATCGGCGCTGGTTTGCAGGGCACGCACGTACTCGTCGCGTAGGGCGGCGGAATCGGTACACAGGGCGAAGGCCGGAGCCAGGACGGCACGTACCGCATCGGGTTCGTCCTGCTCCAGTCCCCAGCGGGCTAGGCGCACCAGTTCGGCCTCGATACTGGTATGCAGCTTGGGGTACTGCCAGGCTTCCAGGCATTGTCGACCACGCTCGCGCACTGCATCAGCGGCACTCATGCGGTATTTCAAGTGGTCGATCTCGCTCCAGTCGTAGGTGATGATGCTCTGCTGGCCCTGTGGCTGGTAGCGGACCGACTCGCCGGGTTGGACCTTGAGGATTTCGCCAACCACTGGGCCTTGGTCGCGGAGCACCACGGTGTCATAGGGCACCACGCCGAGGGGAGTGAGCAGCAGATCGTTCAGACGCGGTGTGGCCTCGGCTGCGGCCAGGGCCAGCAGGCTGGTACTCAGCAGCAGGATCCGCATCAGGGCGCCTCCGCTGGCTTGGGCAGCGGTAGCAGCGGGATGCCTGGCAGGCGCATGCGCGGCAGGGGTGGTGGCGGCAACGAGCTGCTGGCCATGGTTGCGGCGCGTTCGGGTGCGCGGAAGGGATCGCGCATCGGATTGCCGGCCAAGGCGGGAACCAGGGGACCGGTGGCACGCTTGGCTGGAACGGCTTCGCTGGGCAGGCTGCTTTCGGCGACGGTCAGTCGATTCGTGGGGGTGTCGAAATCGGGCTGCGAGCGCAGGCCAAGGGCCAGCACCGCAATGGCCAGTAGGAACAAAAGACCGGTGAGGAGGTATTCCGAACGCATACTCATCTCCGTCGCTGTCGCCGACGCTCGGGCCCTGGCGCAGGCGCTGCTACCTCGACCTGGTCCCCCGCTACCAGCAGACCGATTTCCAGCCGACAGCTGAGCAGATCGGGATTGCTACCACGACGTAGGTCCAACTGGCGGATGCTCAGGCCCTGACCGGAGCCGGAGATCTGCTCCAGCACCAGATGCACGCCGCGGAAGTCACTGGTGAAACGCAGCGCCAAACCGAAGCGGACGTAGGCTGCGCTGGCCAAGGCCTGTACCGGCAGCAGCTGGAGTTCATCGACCCGTTTACTGTGATTGAACACCGTATCCAGACAGCGCTGCAGCAGGAACAGTTGCACCAGCTGATTGGCTCGGGTGGCCTCCTCTGACGACAGGCCATCCGACAACGGCAGTTGCTCGGGAATGACAATGGCTTCGCGTTCGGCCCGGGAGCGGATGGTCTGCAGGATGCGCAGCTGCAGGTCGCTGGCGGTGGCGTAGTGGGTGGTGCGGAAATCCAGCGGTAGCTCGGGCGCCAATTGGCGTTCGGCCGCCTGCAGCTGCTCGGTTTGTTGGTACAGGCGATCTTGCGATTCGAGCAGGGCCTGCTTGACGCTCAAGCGTTTCTCGCTGCCGGCGAGATAGGCCTCGACGTAGCGTTGATGCTGGCTGTGCAACTGACGTTCGGTGGCATTCAGCTGCCCGGACCACCACCAAGCCACCAGTAGCGCGACCAGCATGAGTCCCAGGGGAATGCCCCCCCAGCGCAGCAGCGCGGCGCGTGATTCAGTCACGATCACCGCCATCAATCATGGGTTCGGGCCGCGCCGGCGGTCGTGCGACCGGCCACCAGACCAGCATCCAGATCCCGGCGAAGATCAGCGATGGTACCCAGGGCCACATCAGCTGTGTTGGGCTGGTGATGCTGGTTCGGTAGAATTGGTCCGAGAGCAGAGCCAGGCCGATCACGGTCAGGGCGATGGCCAGCTTCCAGGGATAACCGGGGCGGCCGTATCGGCGAGCGTCGAAGGCCTGCCAGGGTACGCCGATCAACACCAGTGGCAAACCGATCAACAGGAAACGCTGGGCCCAGGGCAGACTGAACTGCCAGAAGAACACGCCCATCAGGGTCAGGAGGGCGCCCAGGCGCAGCTCGGTGCGGCAGCCGCCATCGGTGAAGGTGAAACCGCCGGGATGCTCCGGTTCTTTTTCCGGCGTTGGCTCGTCGGTGGTCTCAGGCGTGTTCGGCTTGGTGTCGCTCATGGTCTTCCCAGGCATGGATGATGATGGCAGCAGCGGCCAGGGCGGCGGTCTCGATGCGCATGATCGCACCGCCCAGGGCCAGGCGAGGTAGGTCGTGTTCGCGAAAGTAGGCTTGTTCCGCTGCTGAGAAACCTCCTTCTGGGCCGACCAGCAGGACCGTGGGGCCCGGTGGCAGTGGCACCGCAGTGTCGCCGGCCGGATCGCACACCATAGCGCGCGCATCGCTGGCGCACCATGTCGCAATATCCGCCATTGGTCCGAGCTGTGGCAGTCGCGGTCGACGGCATTGCTTCAGGGCCTCGCGGGTGATGCGGGTGGCGCGGTCGGTTTTCGGGGCCCGTTCAGAGCGGCTGCACTGCAGCGGGTGGATGCCGCCCACGCCCAGCTCGGTCAGACCGCGCAGCAGATCGTCCCAGCGGTTGCCCTTTGGCGGGGACACCGCCACCTGCAGCCACTCCGCGCTGCTGGTGGGCTCTTCCTGCACGGTGTCCACCTGGACCTGTATGGTCTGCTTGTCCACCACTTGCACGCTGGCCAGGGCCCAGCGGCCGGCAGCATCGGCGACGCGCAGTTGCTCGCCGGGGCGCAGTCGCAAGACCGTGCGACCGTGCCGGGCCTCGTCGCCGGTGATGGCGGTCAGGCCGGATATGAGCGGTGGCTCCACCAGGAGGGTGCGCATGCCAGGGCATGATCGGAGCGAGCCGCTTTCGACAAGTCTCGTCCGTTTGTGCGAGGTAATAAACCGGGCGCCGCCCGGAACCCATCCGGGTTCGATCGTATCGGTCGGCGCCCGGTTCTCGGCTCTTAAGGCCCGTCAATAAATAAAGGTAGCATCTCACTTGATCTTTTGCCGCCCTTCTGCGTTGCTTATCGCTTACATAGACTCGATATGCTCGCTCTTCGCGCCTTGAAGGACCGACAAAATCTCTGCGCGATCTGCTACCTTTATTTCTTTCCGCACCCTTACATCGAGGGGCAAGCCCCTCGGGCCCCGAAGCTGAGCCCGCAAAAACAACTTTTTCTGCTCGAAGTTTTTGCAAGCTCAGCTTCTAGTCTGATCCGGGCTAGTGTCGCTATCGTTTGTGGCATCACATCCACTGGCAGTCATGGAGCCAGCTTAGGACAGCGTTTCCGTATGACAGAAAGGACATGTTCGTGTGGTGGAAGAATGGTACAATGGGCCGGTAACGGAGTTCTGCGATGTATCGAGCTATTCACTTGTCAATTCTGTTGACGGTCGTGCTGTCGTCCGTGTCGGCAGCACCTGTCACTGATTTCCGTCTCTGCACCTTCGGCAACAGTCTGACCATGAGTATCAAGCTGGGGGAATTGATTGACTTGGCAGCAAGTCGTAATCAGCAGCTGTGTTGGGAGCGGGTCGGGATTGCTGGTACGTCTTTGGATTTCCTGTGGAACAATCGTGAGCAACCGATTTGTGAATTGCTGGCCAAGGGTAATTGGGATGCCTTGTCCCTGCAGCCCTTCAACCGTGGCCTGGATGCTGATCTGCCGATGGTGCAGAAATATATCCAGGCAGCTCTGCCAGACAGCCCGGACATCACTGCGTATATTTTTGCGCAATATATCCACGATGCTGGTTTCGATTATCGGGAGATCAAATCTGTTCAGGCCCATTTCTGGCGTTGGCTATTGCCCACATCTTGGCGGCTTGGTTTGTGACATGGTCCAGCGGGACAGTGCTATTCGCCTGCTTGGGCTGCGAGGATCTTCCCAGCTGGCTCTCCAGCCTGTTGCATGCAGACCAGCAGTCGGTCGCGTAGTTCCGTCCGGATCGGGGCGTGCGCAGGATCGGCAACCAGGTTGTTCAACTGGTGCGGATCGGTGTCGTTATCGTACAGGTGCGTCTCCTGCCAGGTGCCACTCGGGTTGGTGATGGCGTCGACGGTGGCGTCGGGCGCGGTGACGGCATAGGTCCAACGCTTGGTACGGATGGCACGACCGCAGCAGCTTTCGGAGATCTGGACGTAGGCCTCCTGGGGCCAGTCTGTTGGTGGCGTGTCGACGGCAGTGGCCAGGTCGCGGCCGCGCATGCCGCTTGGCGCGGGGACACCGGCGGCAGCCAGCACGGTGCGGGGAATGTCCATCAGGCTGGCGATGGCCTCACTGTGCTTGCCACTGCCCAGGCCGGGGCCGTGCATGATCAATGGGATGCGCAGACTGGCATCGTGACAACTGCGTTTGTATTCGCCATTGCGGGTGCGGAAGTGGCTGCCGTGGTCGGAGCAGTAGATGACCAGGGTATTGTCCCAGATGCCGAGTTCTTCCAGACGGGCACGGATACGACCGATATTCGTGTCCAGGGCGTTGATGCAACCGAGATAATCGGGATATTCCTGGCGCCAGTCGCCGTCCTGATCCATCAGATCGCCTGGTGGCGTGAAATCACTCCAGCGCTGCTTGGACCCGTGTGGCCCTTCGTAGTGCTGATGATCGTTCTGATGAT
>CAYONM010000049.1:0-18969 GCA_964405325.1 uncultured candidatus Brocadiaceae bacterium
CGGCAGAGTCTTGGTCGGGGTGGGTTGAGAGGGGTGGGTTGAGCTAAATACTACAAGATAATACTATTGTCGACTGACACTTTGCCCGGACCAAGACTCTGCCGCCTTGGACACTGCATCAAACGCTAGCGCTCAGTCGTTCTCCTTAGGCATCAGGGGCGGCGGCTCGAACTTGGCGATGGCGGCGGCAGCGCTGATCTTCTTGACCTGGCCATCATCGTCATCGTCCTCGTTCTCGCCTTGGATGTCGGTGCTGAATGACATACCGGGCTCCCAAGGCATGTCATCAGGATTCATCAGTTCCTCGTCGTCAGCCGCTTCGTTGTCGTCGGCTTCGGATTCAGTGGCTTCCTTGTCAGCAACTACCTCGTCGCTCGTTGTCGCGGCAGCATCCGATGCTGCCGAATCGCGAAGCAGTGGCGGTGGTTTGAAATTGGCAATGGCGGCGGCAGCACCGATCTTCTTGACGGGGCCGTCATCGTCATCCTCATTATCACCTTCAACGTCCGTACGAAAGGTCATACCGGGTTCCCACGGCATATCGTCGGGATCAACCAGCTCGTCTTCCGACTCCTCCGACTCCTCCGAATCAGCTTCGTCCTCAGCACGAGCGACCGGCTGGTCTCCTGCCGGCGATTCCGCTACGGCCGCTTGATCGTCTGCCGCCTCGCCCTCGGGCGAGGCCTGCACAGCTTCCGACACAGACGCTTCCTCGGTAGCAGCTTCGACCGGCTGCGGCTTCTTTCGACGGGAAACGATCTTGATGCCAGCGCCCTGCATCTCGTCGCGCAAACTCTTGTTCTGGTCGAAGATGTCCTTGAGCAATAACAGCTTCTGCTCCCGATCGGGATCTTCATCACCCAAACCGGCCTGCATAACATTCTGCAGCGCAATGCCACCACCGTGGGCGGCCATGACCTCCATTTGCCGATGCGCTCGGTCGCGCTCCTGCTGGGTGCTCTCCAGATTCTTGGCCAGCCGACCGACCTTCTTCTCCAGCAGCTCGATAGCATCACCCTGAGCCTTGCGCGCCTGCTCGGCAATATGCTCGCGCTCCTCGTCCAGCAGCTTGCCAACCAGCGCCTTCAGCTCCTCTTCGACATCGCTGCCAACATTATTCTTAGCGATCGTGCGGGTGATGATGCGCTCGAAGCGCTTCTCCATATCGACCAGGCCAGCATCGGACACGGTAAACTGATCGGCTTCGATCTTTCGTTTGCGTTCATCCTCCAGCAACTGCTCGGCACGCTTCAGCTGCTGCTGGTACGCTTCAGCCTGTTCCTTGAGGCCCTTCTGCTCGGCCTGGAAGATCTGCAGCCGGGCCTGGAATTCCTCCTCGGCTTCCTCCAGCAAGCGCTTCTTTTCATTCTCATCCAGGCTCGAGCCCATATGCCGCACTGCTTCAGCCACGGCGTCCTGGATCAGGTGCTTGATCGTGCGCATGTTCAGCACGCGCACCCGCTCGTGCCGGGCGGCCAGCTCGGACGAGCTGACGCTCTTGGCCTTGCTCTTGATGGTGGCGCCCACATCCAATCGGCCGTCATCGCCGATGATGTTACTGCGCTTGGTCATCCGTTTCTTGGTCTTGGATTTCGTCTCGCTCGCAGACTTACGCTGCGCACCGGATTCGGAATCAGACTCAGACCCGGACCCAGACAATTCCTCATAGCGCGCCGTGCTAGCGATAACCACATCGTGTGCCTCATCGCCCTTGGCCGGCACCCCTGGCGTGATGCCACCGGTAATAGCCTGCCGCGCAGCACTGGAGCCGTGCCCTTCCGCTGCGTCACCCTTGGCCTCACTCGGTGAGTATTCGTCATCCAGTTTCAGCTCAACGGCGGCCGAGTCCTTATTGCGGGACCGAACCACCGGCGGACCAGCCTTTTTCCGCTTTTTCGCATCGGAATCACCGCTCGAAAGACGAGCCGTACCGCTAAAAGGCGTCACGCCTTCATCGCCGCCAACCGTCCGTGGTCGGATGATCCGCCTGGTCTTGCGCTGACTGCCGGAACTCTTGGCCCCGACATCGGTCCCAACATTGGTCGCGGAAGACTCATCCTCGACAACCGCACCATCACCCTTGGGCGCGATGACCCGACGCGTCGAGCGCTGGATCTTTGCGGCGTCGGCCTTGCGTGGCAGCGCCGCACTCGTATCAACCTCGCCACCAAGGAACGTGACCAGTTTGGCTTCTTCACTGGGGTCGAAATGGAGCCAGCGAAGCCGCAGCCCCTCACCACCACTGCTGATGACGTGTGCAAACAGAGAGTGCCGCTTGCCATCATCCGCTTCAAGGGCGGCGTCAATGTATTCGTTCTCTTGGAATTCCTTATCGCAGTCGAGCAGCGCTCCTTTGCTGTCGACTTCACGCACTGCCAGACTCAGCTTGCCGGACTGGGGATCGACAATGATGCAAGTCAGCGTTGCTGCTGGTTTGCGCTGATTTTCGCCTTCCGACTCGCCGCTCACAACACCCTACACCCTCGTGTTAATCGATTTGGGCAGCCATGCTAGAGGTGCGTCTTAAGAGGGTCAAGCAAGTTGAAGCCCACTTGACAGGGCCGTCCACAAAGTCAGTGACTCGCCTGTAAGCCCAGCCCTGGAACAGGTTTCCAACCTCATCCTTGGGCCAGGAAAAAGTGCTTGCCAGGGGGACCCGGCATCACATATTGCGCCTCCCACGCGAGCGACAGCACTAGCACACGGGGGCGGTTAGCTCAGTTGGCTAGAGCGCCTGCCTTACAAGCAGGAGGTCGCAGGTTCGAGCCCTGCACTGCCCACCAGAGTGCGCCCCTTGAGCCAAGCGTGACAACAGAATGCGATCTGGCCTGGTAGCTCAGTTGGTTAGAGCGCCGGCCTGTCACGCCGGAGGTCGAGGGTTCAAGTCCCTTCCAGGTCGCCAATACAAACCCCGAGAGTCACACTCTCGGGGTTTGCTTTTAAACGACACGAAGGGGAACGTGAAGTCTCGACCTCCCTGAGAGTCTCGTCACGCCGGAGGGCGAAGCGGGTCGAAGCGAGGGGAATCAGCCATCTGCTGTCGATAGCGACCGGGGCTGCAGCCATATCGGCCTCTCAATTGCCTGGCCAGGGGTGCTGGGGGTGTGGTGTGCGGAGGAGCGTGGGACCGGAGCCCGGCTGGCGGGTGCGCCGGAAGCGCGTGGGGGCAACGCCCCCTTCCCAGGAACTCACGTCGCCACCGTGTCGATTGGACATGAAAGAATCAGATATTCTGCCAAAAAGACCATGCGCCCGGAAGCAGGAGTTCCTGGCTCTTCGCAGCCGGCCCGCAGGGCCGGCGGGGGCTCTGAGGGAAGCGTCAACCAGGCTGCCGTTTCGACATTATCCGCGAGGATCGATCAGGCTTCGGGCATGGCCACGCTGGGACTCAGGTCCTCGGCAACACCCTGTTTCACCAGTTCTTGGTTGCAGGTGCCATCGTAGACCATCTTGACCACGCCGCCCTTTTCATTGGGAGTCTCGGTGTCCAGCATATTGGCGAAGAAGACCTTGGTGGAATACCAGATCTCGGTCTTATCCAAGGTCATCTTGTCGCACTGCATACCCTTGCACTCCTCCTTGCTCCAAGTCGGCTTCGGCGCATCGGCGGCCTCGCCACCCGCTGCGGCCGGCATTTCCGGCTTGGCCATGACCGGTACTTCCACGCCAGTCGGGGCCTCTTCCGCCTCGGGATCGTACTCGGCAGCCCAAGCCTTGCTGACGCTGCCCTGGTCATCGACCTGCATCAGCAGGGCGATCTGGAAGGTCTGACCCATAGGAGTATAACGCTTCTCGACCAGCCATTTGCCGGGCTCGCCGCCAACCACACCGTACCATTCTTCACCCATGGCATTCTTGTGTTTGGCCCATTGACCAACCGCCGGGTCTTGATGGAAATTGACGAAATACATGACTTGCGGCGCTGCCTTCAGACCATCGATGTGCTGCTGAACCGGATCAGCGCCACCGCCGCCCATCATGCGCGCAGACATGCCGCCGCAGCCCGTAAAAACGATCGTCATGGCGAGAGCCGCCAGAATGTGAGGGATCCGCATGGGGTGCTCCTTCAAATTGAGTGAGGCCAGTAATTGATCTGACCAGGGTACCTTGATCCCACCGCGAGCGGGATGAGCGGACCCTAAACAGCTCGGTTTTCATGTAAAGTTCTGGTTAATTAAAAGTAGCCGTCGTGCTCGAGAAAACGTTTTTCTTAAAGCTCGTTCAGCAGCCTCATGCCGAACGAACACGACAGATTCAGCCGCCGCGCGAGCCCACCGTACTCAATGATGCACACGGGTGAACTGGTCGATGCGGATCGCGGTGGCCGCCAAACAGATGCCCAAGCCCAAATGCGTCGCCAACAACGAGGAGCCGCCGTAACTGAAAAATGGCAGCGTGATGCCGGTAACCGGCATCAAACCCAGGACCACCGCCAAGTTGATGCAGACCTGCCCCATGATCAGACCGGTGAATCCCACAATCAACAGACGTCCGAAGCGATCACGACAATTATGTGCTGCCAGGCAACCAGCATAACCGAAAGCCAATAACACCAGCAGCACCAACACCGAACGCAGAAAACCCCATTCCTCACCGATGATGCCGAAAATCATATCGGTGTGTTTTTCCGGCAACCAACCCAGCCGATTCTGATCACCTTCGCCCCAACCCTTACCCAGCCACTGCCCGGAGCCAATGGAGCGCAGCGCCCGCAGGGTCTGGAAACCGGTGGTCAGGGCGTAGTCCTCAGGTCGCAGCCAGGCCTGGATGCGCTGCCATTGGTAGCCCTCACGCGGCAGCATGCTTATGCCCATTGCCACGACCCCAACCAGAAAACCGAAAACCAAAACCAGATGTCGCAGCCTGATTCCCGCCACCAGCAGCACTCCCAAGGCCATGGGTAGAAAGGTCAGGGCCGAACCGAGATCCTCCTTGGCCAGAGCGATGGCTGGTACCCCGGCAATGGCCAGAGCAATGAAAGCATGCCACCAAGTGCTGACATCCACCCCCCGCTGGGTGCAGTAGCGGGCCAAGGCACCGAGCACGGCAAGCTTGTAAAACTCCGATGGCTGCAAGCGCAAGGGGCCAAGGGCGATCCAATTATGCTGTCCCTTGATGGATGGCACCAAACTGGAACCAGCCGCCGCCCACATGAACAACTGCATGAACAAAGCCAAAGCAAACAGGGCCCAAGCCCAATTCCACCACTGCTTAATGGGCACATGCAGCGCCGTGAAGCAGACCGTCAGACCGATCATCCACCACACCAACTGACGCTTGGCCTCACCGCCCCATTCATCACTCAGAGCGAAATTGGTGGTCGCCGAAACAATGAAGGCCAGACCGATGCCGGTCAGCAGCAGGGCCACGACCAGCATGGACCAATCGATCAGATGATAAGCAGGGCGCTGTAACAACACCGCCGCAGCCTGCTCTGTCACAGCATGGGAGCAATCACCTGCTGGCCGAAGCGACCCCTGTCGCATGTGTGAAACAGCGAGCGATACATGCATTCAACGCATGTTGTTGAGATCCATATGCAACTAGCCATGCTCCGCCGCTTCGCCTCCGCAAGGAAAGCCATGTCCACACTCATCGTCGCCATCGCCCTACCATTGTTGGTCTGGCTGCTACCTACCGAGGCGATCCCCATCGCTGGCATCTCGGTACTGGAACACCGTCTCCTGGCGATCTTCGTTATGGCGGTCGCCTTTTGGATTCTCGAGCCCATTCCCATTTTCGCGACCTCGGTACTGATCATCACCGTCCAGCTGTTCACCATCAGCGATGGCGGCCTGAGCTGGTTCATGGCCGGTGCCGGTGGCGACGGCTTCGGTGAACTGATCCCATACCGCAATATCATGCAGCACTTCGCCAGCCCGATCATCATCCTGTTCCTCGGCGGCTTTTTCCTGGCCGCTGCAGCAACCAAATACCGCCTGGACATCAACCTGGCACGGGTGCTGGTGAAGCCCTTCGGCACTCGACCGGGCCTGGTGATTCTTGGCATGATGCTGGTGACCGCCCTGTTCTCCATGTTCATGAGCAATACCGCCTGCACCGCCATGATGCTGGCGGTGCTGGCACCGGTGCTGTTGGCGCTACCCGAAGGCGATCGCGGCCGTACTGCCATGGCCCTGGCCATCCCCACCGCTGCGAACGTCGGCGGTATCGGCACCCCCATCGGCACGCCGCCCAATGCGGTGGCTTTGAAGTACCTGACCGGCGAACAGAGTATCAGCTTTGTCGAATGGATGGGCTTCGGTGTCCCCTTCGCCCTGATCATGCTGTTCATCAGCTGGCGGGTGTTGTTGTGGCTGTACCGCCCCCAGATCGAACGGATCGAACTACAAATCAGCGGCCGTTTCCAACGCAGCCCGCAGGCGATCATCGTCTACGTCATGTTCGCAGCGACCGTCTTGTTGTGGCTGACCGAGCGGCTGCATGGCCTGAACAGCAAGGTGGTTGCCATGCTCCCGGTCGCAGCCTTCTGCGCCACCGGGGTGATCACCGCCAAAGATCTGAAGGGAATCAGCTGGGACGTGCTGTGGCTGATCGCCGGCGGCTTCGCCCTGGGGGGTGCCATGAAGGCCACCGGCCTGAATGACCACCTGGTGGCAGCGATCCCCTTCGATCAGTTCGCCCCATGGTTGATTTTACTCGTCGCGAGCCTGATCACCCTCACGATGGCGACCTTCATGAGCCACACCGCCACCGCCAACCTGATCATGCCGATCATGGCCGGACTCGGCACCGCCCTGGCCAGCGCGCTGCTGCCCATCGGCGGCGGTCTCGCCCTGGTTCTGGGCGTCACCTTTGCCGCATCCCTGGGAATGGCCTTGCCCATCTCGACCCCACCCAATGCCATGGCCCATGCCACCGGCATGGTGACCACCAAGCAGATGGCCACCGCCGGAACCATCATCTGCCTGATTGGCATGGTGCTCACCTATGCCATGATCGCGCTCATGAATGTGGTTGGCTACCTGCCGAAATGACGAGGAAACCATGATCAAACCGCTGGTGATTCTGGTCGACGACCAACGCGAAGTCCTGCAAGCCCTGCAACGGGACCTTGCCGATTTCGACGGCCCGTGTGAACTGCTGAGTTGCGAAAGCGCCGACGAGGCCTGGGAAGAGGTCGACCAGGCCGCCAACCGCGGCCAAGCGGCCGCGGTCATGCTCTGCGATCAGATGATGCCCGGTCGCACCGGCGTCGAACTGATGAAACAGATCCGCGCCGACGATCGCTTCAATCAACTGCGCATGGCAATGGTGACCGGCCAAGCCACCCACACCGACACCATCGAGGCCATCAACCAGGCGCAACTGGACGGCTACATCGCCAAGCCTTGGAAGCAGCCGGAAGTAATCGCCCTGGTCAGCCGCTTGCTGACCAGGCACCTGCTGGCCACTGGCGCGGACATTGACCCCTTCAAACGCTTATTGGATCAGGAAATCCTGCTGCAGGCGATGCGGCGGGATGGCGCTGATTCCTGAATCACCGACGCGTGCCTGCGGCACGCGTCGGTGGCACTGCCGGGTTCGAGAATGACAAACCCAGCAAAACGGCTACATATGCCGCCATGCCAACCTTCCGCTACCGCGCTACCAGTGCAGATGGAACGCCGCAACGTGGCGTTATCGAAGCCAGAGATCTGGCTGACGCCAAGCTCCGTCTAACCGGACGCGGCTGGTCGGTTCAAGGCCTGGAGCAAGCCAAGCTGCCCAAGCCCCGCAAGCTTGTCGATCAGGGACCGGCACCGGTACAAATCCCCCAGACCCGGATCTATGTCCTGATCCTGCTGCTGCTGCTGGCCGGCATCGCACTGCTGTGGCTCGACCCCTTTGGCTGGGAACTGCTGAAGCCAATCTGAACAGTCACCGTCAATGCACCCGCTGCCCCGGCTTGGCGCCGCTGTCGGGTGCGAACACAAAAAGCTCTTCACCACCCGGCCCTGCGGCCGCAATCATGCCGTGGCTGGTGCCAAATTTACCCATCTCCCGCGGTGCCAAATTGGCGACATACAACAGCAGGCGACCGACCAGATCCTCGGGTTTATAGGCTGCCTTGATCCCGGCCAACACCTCGCGCTGCTCGTCACCCCCCAAACTGACCCGCAGCCGTAGCAACTTCTTGCTCTTGGGCACCACCTCGGCCGCAACCACGCGAACCACACGCAGGTCGACCTGCATGAAGTCATCGAAATGGCACAACTCGGCCAGGGGCTCAGCCACCAAGGCCTGATCGTCATCTGGCGCCACAGCCGCCGCCGGTTCGTCAATACGCGAATCGTCGATCATAGCCTGCACCTGCGCCAGCTGCACCCGCTGCATCAGGTGCTGGAATGGCGCCAGCTTCAGACCGGTCAACGGCGTCTGAGCATCGTGCCAATGGCCGATAGGCACGGTAAACAGGTCGTCGACCTGCTGCCACAGGCGCGGCAGCACCGGTGCCAAATACACCACCAGCTGCCGGAATAGATTCAGAGCAATGGTGCACACCCGCTGCAGATCCGCAGCCCGCTCCGGATCCTTGGCCAGGATCCAGGGCGCCGAAGCCTCGACGAATTCGTTGGCCCGGTCTGCCAGGGTCATGATCTGCCGCATGGCCTCACTATACCGGCATTCCTCATAGCACCGCGCGATCGACTCGCCCTGCGCCGCGGCATTGGCAAACAGACCTTGATCCTGGGGATACTCCCCACCCAGGCCGACCTCCCTGATGAAACGCGCCGTACGGCTGGCCAGATTGACCACCTTACCCACCAAGTCGCTGTTCACCTTATTGACAAACTCTTCCAGGCTGAGATCGATGTCGTCAACAGTGTTGCCAAGTTTGGAAGCATAATAATACCGGAGCGCCTGGGTATCAAGATGCCTGGCGTAATCGGCAGCACGCACAAAAGTGCCCTTGCTCTTGGACATCTTCTCGCCATTTACGGTCAGAAAACCGTGAATATGCACTTTGTCAGGCAGCTTGAAACCAGCTGTCTTGAGCATTGCTGGCCAGAACAGGGTATGAAAATAGGTGATGTCTTTACCGATGAAGTGATGCACCTCACCATCGCCGGTCTTCCACCAAGTATCAAAATCCTCGCCCGTACGCTCACACCACTCCTTGGTACTGGCAATATAGCCGATAGGGGCATCAAACCAGACATACCAGTAGTGGCCAGGCGCATCGGGGATCTCGAAACCAAAGTACGGTGCCGGCCGGGAAATATCCCAATTGCGCAATGGTTCACCCAGGAAGTGCCCCTTGAGGTAATTGGCCACCTCCGGTTGCAAGCTGCCGGAAGAAGTCCATTCGTTCAACCACTCGTGCAGCTGCTCGACCTCGACAAACAGATGCATCGCCTTGCGCAACTCCGGCACAGCTCCGGACAGGGTACTCTTGGCACCTTTCAGGTCTGCCGGGGAATAGACCGCACCACACTTATCGCAGGAATCACCGTACTGATCGGCAGCACCGCACTTGGGACAGGTGCCCTTGACGAAACGATCGGCCAGAAAGGTGCCGACCTTGGGATCGAACAACTGTTCAACCTCTTTTTCGTGCACCATGCCGCTACCACGAATTGCCGCCCAGATCTCGTGACAAAACGTACGATTGGATTCCGAATTGGTGGACCCATAATTATCAAACGCTATGTCGAAGGCAGCAAAATCCCGCTGATGCTCCTGGCTCATCTCAGCAATCAGATCCGTTTCACTCCGCTCCTCTTGACGCGCCCGGATCATCACCGCCGTGCCATGGGTATCGTCGGCGCACATATACCGGCAATCGTGCCCGCGCAGCTTCTGGAAGCGAACCCATATGTCGGTCTGCAGATATTCCACCAGATGCCCGATATGGATATGCCCGTTGGCATACGGCAGGGCGCTGGTAACAAGGATACGACGTGCAGTCATGCTGGCTCCTGACTCGGACGGGCCATGGTGCGGCGGTGATACGCGGCGCAAGAGCGCTAGCTTTGCTGGCTCCAGCCTACCGACGTCGTAACGCCTTCAGTCAACAGCCCTGCCGGACGAGACGAAACGCCCAAGCAACCGCCCCTTTCTGTCCCAGAGACGATTGACGCTTCAATCAGAGGGAACTCACGCCGACAGGCCGTGCTCGCAGCGCTCGATTTTCACAATGGGTCGGCACGAACCCCTTCCAAACCTTTTGGCGCCAGTCCGACTCGACCGTCGGCTAGGCTCTGCTTTCGGGCCGCGGCACGGCTTGAACGGGCAACCTGATATGACGGCCGAATCAATAACTTCCATCCCAGTTTTCCAGGATACTGGCCTTGCCATGATCAATCATAGCCTGCTGCAATTCCTCCAGGTGCCCCTCCATGTAACGATCCAGGTTGTAGGTGGTGTGATTGATACGATGGTCGGTGATACGGTTCTGGGGGAAATTGTAGGTTCGGATACGATCGGAGCGGTCGCCGGAACCCACCTGGATCTTCCGCTCCGCGGCGCGTTCGACCTCGGCCCGCTGCCGCTCCAGATCAAACAGACGTGCCCGTAGGACCTTCATCGCCCGATCCTTGTTGGCGATCTGACTCTTCTCGTCCTGACAGCTGACCACCACTCCACTGGGCTCGTGGGTGATGCGGACCGCGGACTCGGTCTTGTTGACGTGCTGCCCACCGGCACCAGAAGCACGAAAAACATCGATCCGCAGGTCGGCCGGGTCGATGTCGACATCCACCTCCTCGGCCTCGGGCATCACCGCCACCGTAGCTGCCGAGGTGTGGATGCGCCCCTGACTTTCGGTTGCCGGCACCCGCTGCACCCGGTGCCCACCAGACTCAAAACGCAACAGGCCATAGGCCCCCTCGCCGAGGACCTGGAAGACCCCTTCCTTTAAACCGCCCACCTCGGCCGGATGCACATTCAAGGCTTCTATGCGCCACCCGCGCTCCTGGCAGAACAGCTGATACATGCGCAGCAGGTCACCGGCGAAGAGACAGGCTTCATCACCACCCGCACCAGCCCGGATCTCGAGGATAGCCGGACGGTCAGCGGCGGAGTCGGCCTGGACCAACAGCGCTTTGATGTGCTCGATACCCTCGGCGACCTCAGCCTGCTTGGCCGCAATTTCCTCTTCGGCCATTTCGCGCATATCCGGATCGGCAAGCAGCTCGCGTGCTCCAGCCAGATCGTCCTGCACCTGGCGCAGTTTGCGATAGGGCCCCAAGAGACGCAGCAACCGGCCGTGCTCACGCATCACTTGGGCATACGCCGGAGTGCCGATCACCGACTGGTCCGACAGGCGCGCTTCGACCTCGCTGAAGCGATCCTCCAAAATGGCAAGCTTGTCGAGCAGATGATCTACGGCGGCCATGCGGGTTTCTCCGATCCGGTTTGTCTGAGGAGGAGGTACGAGCCCATCAGAGAGAAATCTCTCATGAGACACGAAGGCGCAGAGGTCGATAGCAGGTCCGACACGCGGAGATCGTCAGACGAGGCCCAAACACTGCCCCAGCCAGCGATCCACCGCATTCCTTCTCCCCGGTTTCTCTGTGTGAGAAGACAAAGGCACGAGCGATTACGATGATGATACGAAAAAAGCCCGCCGGTGTCGCACCAGCGGGCTTGCTCTATTGCAAACCAGACAGCTACTTGCTGGCGCCCTTGCCCTTTTTCAGCAGCTTGCTGGCCTTCAGGCCGCTGCCGAATTTCTTGCCGAATTTCTCGACGCGACCAGCGATATCGAGAATACGTTGCTGACCGGTGTAGAAGGGATGCGAGGCACTGGTGACGTCCACCTTGACCAGCGGGTACTCCTCGCCGTCAATGGTAACCGTGCTGTCGGCCTTGACCGCACTCAGGATCTTGAAGCGGCTGCCGTTGACAGTGTCCTCAAAGATCACCGGGCGCACCTCGGGATGAATATCTTTTTTCATGACAACCTCACGACGGGCACGGGATGATTCCGTGCCCCGGCTGATGGTGATCGGAATTACTCGGCGGAAGCTTCTTCCGCCGCGGCCTCTTCAGCCGGCTTGTCGCTGAGGATCTCATCTAACTCAGCATTGGGATTGGCATTCTTCACCTTCAGGGTGATCGTGGATTCGACCTCGTGATGCAACTGTAGGCTAATCTCATAACTACCGACTTCGCGGATATTGTGATGCAGAGCGACCTGATCAGCACGCAAGTGCAAACCCTTTTCGCCGAGAGCTGCAACGATTTCGCGATTGCCAACCGAGCCAAACAGTCGACGACCATGGCTGACATTGGCAGCAACCTCAATGGTCATGCTATCAAGCCGCTTCTTCAGCTGCCCCGCCAGTTCGGCCAATTCAACCTGCTCGGCCTCAGCGCGGCCGCGCAGAATGTCGATTTGCCGCTTGGCTGCCATATTTGCCGGAATCGCCTGACCCGACGGGAACAGGAAATTACGAGCGTAACCAGGCTTCACATTGATCAGATCGCCCATCAAGCCGAGCTTGAACACGTTCTTCGTGAGCACCACTTCGATATTGCGCTTCGCCATGTTGCTCTCCTCAATCGCCAACGAAGGGCAGCAGGCCCAAGTAACGCGCGCGCTTGATCGCGATCTTGAGCTGACGCTGATAGAAGGCGCTGGTGTTGTTCTTCTTCCGCGGCTGAATCTTGCCCTGGGCGGTCACATACCGACCGAGCGTCTTGTAGTCGCGGTAGTCGATCTCGAAAATCTTTTCTTTGGTAAAGCGGCAGGGCCTGGGCGCCTCTAGGCGCTTAGCAAACTTCTTCCGCTTTTTGTTCATAGCAGCTGGCATATTGGAACCTTTGGTTGCTTTGAAATCCGAAGGGAACACCCACAAAATGCAGGATTGAATCAGAAGGGCGGCTCGTCGTCGCCAAGATCAGCTGGTGGCGGCACCGAACTGGCAGCAGGCATGGACGATGCTGCCGGACTTGGGCCTGGGCCCTGCTGCACCTCAACACCACCCGACTGGGTCGAATCGACGCCGTCGCGTCCCTGGCCGGTGCCGATGAAGTCGACGCGCTGCGCGTTGACCCGCATGCGAGAGCGACGATTGCCGTCCTTGTCCTCCCACTGGTCGAGCTTCAATGCGCCTTCGATGAAAACGTTGCGTCCCTTGGTCAGATATTGGCCGACCAGTTCAGCGGTCCGTCCCCAGCACTCGACGTCAACGAACGTGACCTCTTCCTTCTGTTCCCCGTCCGAACCACGCCAGCGACGGTTAATGGCCAGACCGAAATCGGCCACGGCACGCTCGTTGGCAAAGAAACGGACTTGCGGGTCGCGGGTCAGATTGCCCGCAATCATGACTCTATTTACGAATAGTGGCATTGGTGGCGACCTCCCGCTCCGCGGCGCGTTCGGCCTGCTTGACACGTTGGTCGCGGATCTTCTCCAGGTCCTTGCCAGGGCGTGCGATGATGAGCTGCCGCAGAATGCTGTTGCTCAGACGAGCGCGACGCTCAATCGCATCGATGGCGACGGACGGGGCGTTGAAATAGGCGGTCAGATACACGCCAGCGGTCTCACCCTTGATCGGGTAGGCCAGGCGGGTTTCTTCCCACTTGTCGAGTTCGATGAACTCGGCGCCTTCGGTTTCGTAGACTTGGCGGACTTCTGCCAGGGCACCCTCCATATCGGTACGGGCAACACTGGCAGGTACGAGGATGGTCACCTCGTAGGCGGATGTGGTCATGTAGGCTCCTTGCTCACGGACCAACGAAAGCATGCGTTGGGGAATCGCCCCAGTGGCGACCCCGAGCAGACGATTCGATTCAGGCGTTTGTCAACACGTGCAGACGCTTTGCCATCACCGACTTGCGGCGACTGGCAGTATTGCCGTGTAGAACGTTGTTGGACGCAGCTTGATCGAGCCGCTTGGTATAGCGCTGGTACAGCGTCTGCGCACCGCCCACGTCTTTGTCGTGGATGGCACGGTCCAGTTGCTTGGTCAACGTCTTCAGCTCGGTCTTCCGAGACTTATTACGAAGACGCTGCTTTTCGTTCTGGCGCAGTCGCTTGGCGGCGCTTCTGGTGTTCGGCATTGGGCCTCCCTCAATGAAGCGAGATCCTCGACCCACCTGCGGGTCGGGGGGCGCGAAGGATAGGGCACTGATTGGAAATGCAAGTGCGTCGTCAGTGAATGCGGACAGGACCCGGCAAGGGCATGCTGGCAAGCGTTGCCTGCATGCCCTCGACATGCCGCCTGCAGTCGACGATCGACAGCCATGGAGAGACGAGCATCTGACCAGCTTTCGCTATCCATGCCGGAACACCGTCGGTCTCTGGCCCCCAGCAACAGCAGACTGCCGGCGGGCGGCATCTCCGGATACCAGGCTGATGACCTGCTCCCGATAGCACCACGCACGAGCGCCGCAAATAAGTGCAAAACGGCTAAAACTCGCCCCGCAACCCCACAAAGAAGGAACGCGGCGCTTCGCGCATTTTCCGCCAAAAACCGGTCCTCGGTCGGCCGGTCTCGCGCTTGGACGCGCTCGCCTGGCTCCAAAGCATAGCGTCAGGTGATGGCCGCTCTCATCGAGCCGTCGACAACGCTCGAATTGTCGACAGTCTCTTTTGCCACCTTTGGACCTTATGCCGGGGCGTCGATAGGGTATCAAACAAGCCGCTCTGATCGTTACTGGCGCAAGCGAGAAATCGCCAGACCTCGAGAAGAAATCAATCGTTGACTTTTATATGATAACGAGTACTTACTTTGGCGTGCCCACAAGGAATACGCCATGAACCTTCGCTACAATGGTCACTTGGTGTCCCAAGGCACCGGCGCCCTGAACGACAACCTCTACCGCGAAGTCTTCGCCTTCCTGGTCATAGCCGGAGCTGGCTCCCAGGCGGAGGCCGGCAGTCAAGTGGCGCTGTTTGGGCTGTGTTTCATGCTGCCCTTCATTCTTATGGCGCCACTGGCTGGCTGCCTGAGCGACCGGCTACCCCCACACTGGCTGCTGCGCGGCATCCGGGTGGTGGAACCGCTACTCTGCGCCCTGGGGGCAAGCGCCATCGCCACTGGCTCCACCGGTTTCATGATGGCGTCCATTGCCGCCTTCGGCATGCAAAGCGCCCTCTTCAGCCCGCTGAAATATGCCATTGTCCCCGACTTGGTCGCTGACCGACAGTTGGATGTCGCCAACGGCCGGCTCTCGGCCGCTACCCAGGTAGCCATCCTCTTGGGCATGATCCTGGCCATGTGCGGCGATGGCGAGCTGTTGCAGGGTACCGTGTTTGCCAGCTGGCCGCCCGCGACCACCGTGCTGCTGATCAGCCTTGGGTTTTCCCTGTTGGGCATCCGTATGGTTTGGCGCATCGGAAAAATGCAGCCACGCAATCCGCAAACTCCGATCCGTCCGTTCAGCTGGTGGCAGCAGATCTCAGTACTGCATGCCGACCGCCGGCTGTGGCTACCGGCCATCGGCCTGGCTGGTTTCTGGGCCGTTGCTGCGGTCATCAACGTGGTCATGAAAACCGTGGCCACGCATCAATTCGGCGCCGGATTGAGCGAGAATGCGCAACTGGCCGTGGGTCTTGGACTGGCTATCGGCCTGAGCTCCTTGCTGACACCACTGCTGAATGTGCGACGGAGTCCGGCCGCGCTGCCGCTGATCAGCGTCGGCGGCCTGGGGGTGTCGCTGTTCTGCAGCAGTCTGGCGGCGCAAAACGACAACTATACCGGCTTTGTCGGTTGGCTGTATACGGCCGCGGCCTTTATCGCCTGGTGGCCGGTGTGCATGAACGTGCTGCTGCAACGACGCTCACCCGTGGAAATCCGCGGTCGGGTGTTCGCGGGCATCGCGCTTCTTGGCAACCTAGGTGTCATCATCGGGTTCTCACTGATGGCGGTCCTCAGCAGTTACCTGCCATCAGCGCTGACTCTGCAGCTGATCGCAGTAGCCATCGGCGGTGGCCTGGCCATCGGCTTGCTGCGGCACTGGCGCAGCCTGGCGGCCTGGGTCTGCCTGGTGCCTTTGCGCGTGCTGTTCCGCGTCGAGGAACACCACCTCGATCGCGTCCCCGAACAGGGTGGTGTGCTGCTGATCGCCAATCACTTGTCCTTCGCCGATGGCCTGATTCTGACCCTGGCCGCCCCCCGGCCGGTGCGTTTCCTGGTCCACTCGCCCTATATGCGCATGCCGATCATTGGCTTTTTCATGCGTTCCGCCGGCTGCGTGGCAATAGACGGCAGCGGCTCACGCCGGGCCCTGGTGGACAGCATCCGGCAGGCTGGTGAGCTGCTGCGTGCTGGCGAGGCCGTGTGCATTTTCCCCGAAGGGCGCTTGAGCCGCTCCGGTGGACCGGGCAGCTTTGGCAAAGGCTCGGTTCGCATTGCTTCGGAAACCGGTGTCCCAATCGTGCCGGTGGCCCTGGACGGCCTGATGGGCTCGGTGTTCAGTCGCTCCGGCTGGCGCTATGGCAGCTGGCTTCACCGGAGGGTGCGCGTGGTGGTCGGCGAGCTGCTGCCAGCCGACACGCCCCTCTGGCAACAGCGGCAGCACATCTGCGAACGGCTGACCGAAGCCCGTGAGCTACGCGCCGCCGCCAGTCGGCACACCCTGGCCAGCCGCGCCCTGACGAGCCTGCGTCGGCGCTGGTCGCAGACAGTGATCGCCGATGCCGATGGCAGTCTGACCGGCGGCAAACTCCTGATCGCGGCCCACGCCCTGTACCGCCTGCTGCCACTGGAGCGGGACGAACACACGGTTGGTGTGCTACTGCCAGCCGGGCGTGGCGGCAGCATCGTCAACCTGGCGCTGGCCATGGGCGGCCACTGCGCGGTCAACGCCAATCCCACCACCGGCCCCGACGGCGTTGCCGAGCAATTCCGCCGGGCCGGGGTCCGTACCGTGATCAACGCCAAGGCCTACAGCAAACGTTTCGGCATCACTGAACTGCCACAACGCTTGCTGGAAATCCGTGAGTTGCTGCCGCAACTGGGCCGCTGGCGCCTGATTCGCGCCGCCATCGCCACACGCCTGCTGCCGGCTGCCTGGCTGTTGAAGCAACAGCGGGCCGATGCCGACGCGCAATGGCTGTTCTCCTCCGGCTCCACCGGCAAAGCCAAGGCCGTGGCCCTGACGCATCGCCAGATTCTGAGCAACATCGATGCCGCCATCGAACACCTGGGCGCGGCACCCGATCAGGATCGCCTGTTCAGTGCCCTGCCACTGTTCCACTGCTTCGGCCTGAATACCAGCATGTGGCTCTGCCTTTGCAGCAACATCACCTCTATCGCTCACGTCGATCCCCGGGACGGCAAAACCATAGGCCGGCTGATTCAGGAACATGGCGCCACTTTCCTGGTCAGCACGCCCACCTTCCTGCGTTCGAATTTGCGCCGCGCCAGCGCCGAACAGCTGGCCAGCCTGCGCTTTGCGGTGGTCGGCGCCGAGCGCTGTCCGGAGGATCTGCATGTACATTGCGCCGAACACTACCGCTTTGAACTACTGGAAGGCTACGGCGCCACCGAATTGTCACCGGTGGTCGCATGCAATCAGCCAGCCCCCTTGGGCGCGCACGACGTGGTGCATCGTCAGGGTTCGGTGGGGCGCACCCTACCGGGCGTCAGCCTCCGGATCGTCGATATCGACAGCGGCGAGCCACTGCCACCCGGCGCAGAGGGCCTGATCCTACTACGTTCGCCAAGCCTGATGCGCGCCTATGCCGATGACGCCGAGACCACCGGAAAAGCGGTCCAGGATGGCTGGTATCACAGTGGCGATGTTGGTCATACGGACGAGGCCGGCTTCTTGCATCTGACCGCCCGACTGTCGCGCTTCGCCAAAATCGGTGGCGAAATGGTCCCGCTGGACCGCGTCGAAGAAGCGCTGCGTGCGCACCTGCCCGCCAGCGAAACCGAGCCGGAACAACAATTGGCGGTGACCGCTGTCGCCGATACAGGCCGCGGGGAACGCCTGCTGGTCCTGCACACCCGCGCCGATCTCGACGCTCAGACGGTTTTGGCTGGAACCAAGGTACTGCCACCACTGTTCCGGCCCAAGCTAGATGACTGCCACTTGGTGGACGAGCTGCCAAACCTGCCGACCGGCAAACGCGATCTGGCCGGCTTGAAACAACTTGCCGAGGAGCTGACAGCAGATCCCTCGTAAGAACCCAGCTTGCCTGAGCGTCTTTCCGCCCACGCTGCCGATCTGCCTTGGAGACCCCTATGCTTCGCACCCTGCTCTGCCTGCTGCTCGCCACCAGCCTGATGGCTGTCGATCACCCCCAGGCGGTGATCAGCACCAACCACGGTGACATAACAGTGGAACTCTTCGCCGACCAGACCCCCGAGACGGTGGCAAATTTCCTTGGCTTGGCCACTGGTGAGAAGACCTGGACCCACCCGCGCAGCGGCGAACCGAGCAACGATCCCTATTACGAGGGCCTGACCTTTCACCGGGTGATCGATGGCTTCATGATCCAGGGCGGCTGCCCGCTAGGCACCGGAACCGGCGATCCGGGCTACCAGTTCGCTGACGAGATCAATGCCAGCTCCCTGGGCCTGGACGAGCAGTCCATCTTCGTCAACGGCCAGCCGGAGATCCGCATGTACGGCCGTGAGCTCCAGCAACTGATCATGCCCAAGCTGCAGCGGCAGGGCCTGATGGACCCCGCCAAACGGCAAGAACTGCAGCAGGCCTTCTTTCAGGAGGCGCAATCCTACAAGGACTGGTCGGTCAAACGCCTGTACGAAGCGATCGGCTATCGCTACCGCGAAGACCTACCGGAGAGCACCGGCATGCTGCGCGGCACCCTGGCCATGGCCAACTCCGGCCCCAACACCAACGGCAGCCAGTTCTTCATCAATCTGGTCGACAACGAATACCTGACCGGCAAGCATACGGTCTTTGCCAAGGTGATCGACGGCATGGCGGTGGTCGACGCCATCGCCAAGGTGCCGACCGGCGCCCAGAACAAACCGAGCAAACCAGTCGTGATCGAAAGCATCCAACCGGTCGAGTGAGTCGCAGCAAGCATACCAACTGATG
>CAYONM010000050.1:0-18851 GCA_964405325.1 uncultured candidatus Brocadiaceae bacterium
GGCGACCCCGGCGTGGTGCCGCGGCGGCGCCGACGGGGCAGTCCAGGCGTTCGATGGCCTCGAGCTGCGCGGTCAGGCAGACGCGCAGGCCCTGCAATTGTCGCAGGCCATCTCCGGGTAGCGGAACGGTGGTCTGTAGCGACCAATCGATGGACAGGGCCCGTTCGGTCTGCTGGTCGGGAAATGCCGTGGTCTCGTGTCTCGGCAGATAATTGCCATGTATATTCTTGATCTGGCCGCCGACCGTGGCCTGGAGTCGGAGCGGCAGTTCGCGAAGATCGGGATCTTTGTCCACCTGACGGGCGAAGGCGGCGGCGAAGTCCTTGCAGGCGATGTCGGCTTCTGGATCGAGCGCATCCTCGCCCAGGCGGACGATAGGGGCCGGGCCGAAGCCGATGCTGATGCCCGATGGCAAGCGCGAGACAATCGGTAGGCAGGCGCTGATATCAGCGGTGATAGGGGCGTAGGTGCCAGGGATGGCTGGATCAGGGCTGACAAAATCCAGCCGAAGCTTGGCCACCGGCATGGGTGGCAGGCGGATCAGGCCGGTGGTGTCGCCGCTGTCGATGTCGATGGTTTGCTCGGGCTGTGGCTGATCGAGACGCCGGAATAATTGTAGTCGTGTCAGCTGTGTACCACTACCGGAATAGCCGCCGACTTGCAGGTTCATGCCCAGCAGCCAGCGCGATGCAGGTAGTTCCAATTCACACCAGCTGGTATCGTTGTGCGGAAAGGTTGCAACCTCGCCAGTATCGCTGCGCAGGGTGAACTGTTCCAAGGGCAGAAGCTCGCCTTTGATATCAATGGTGCTCCCATCAATATCCAGTTGATCGCTGGCTTCCGCATCCGTCTGCAGATACAGTTTCGCCTGCTCCGGTGTGGCATCGCTCCAGGACAACATGAGATCACTGCCGTCGGGATCGACATCCCACGGTCCATCGGGTGAAATGGAGAAGGCGACACGCTTCAGGTTCAAGATTGCGGCTCCAGCGACGGCATCAGAACAACACGTCCCAGTCCAGGGTCAGGGCCAATTTCGGGCTGCGGGTGATCAGGCCGAATACCACCCGGTTGTAGAGCACTTCGCTGTCGTCATCGAGTACTGCCAGAATACCGGCTTCCTGGATGGTCTGATCCTGTGCCGCCGGATCCTCGCGCACATTGAAGGTGGCGCTGATGGTGCGGATGGCGCGGGTGAAGCCTGCTTCCTCGTCCTCTTCCGTGCCATCGCCGGGCTCCTTGTGATTCGCGGCCTGGCGATCAACCGGCGTTGTCAGAGCAACATCGCCGATGGCCGGGGCGGTGTCGCCCTCGCCGATCACCATGTCCAGTCGCTTGATTCGTAATTGGCTGATGAACATATTGGCCAGCATACTGCGACCGGCCGTGGTGATCAGATTCGGGATACGCTGCTGCAAGTGGATGCGGCCCGTTGCGTCGTGTAGGGTCAGCAACACACGCCCGCGGGGTTGGGCCTGGTCTCGAAAGGTCATGGAGTATCCTCCTCAGCAGCGAAATAGGTGTCATCAAAGCGGGCGTCGTTGAAATTGCCGCTGCCATCACCGAAAATGGCGGCGTCGAAGCGTGTTTCATCGAATACGGCAGTTCGCATGTCGACGAAGCGTGACTGATTGAAGCGGGTGATATCGAAGCGGCTCAGCCAGCCGGCGGCGGGTTCGCGAGGATTGGCGCTGTCGGGTTCAGGCCGCAGGCGCGCCTGCGGTCGTAAGCGCTCCTGGGCCTGCCCTTCGGTGCGGACCTTCAGTGACACCTTGCGCGATTCGGTGCGGACCAGGTGTTGATGCACTTCTCGTGGCAGGCTGCGCGGATAATCCACCGAGAAACTAACGCCAGCTGGTCGGCTGCGCTCCAGATAATCGTGCAGCAAACGGTTGAAGCCGTGGTCGAGCGCTTGTTCGACATAGGCGCTGTGGTGGATGCGCATCAGGACGTGGTTGGCCTGCCGCGTCCACCAGCGCAATTGCAGCCGGGCGCCACCGAGCTGTGGCTGATCGCCAACGGTGCCGGCTGGAACGTTGTTGATGCCGAAGCGTCGGCAGTCGTTGGCAGTGCAGCCGAATATTTTCCAGTCTTCCGTGCCGCGCCCCACCGTGGGGGTGCGGGCGATTTTGTGCATGGTGGCGAAAAAACCACACCGGAAACGGTCGTCCTGATCGGCGGCGAAGCGGGCGGTTGCTTCGCCAAAATGGCTGCCTAATTGCACAAAGTGGCAGCGACCGGTGATATTGACATTGCCGGTCACAGCGTCGCCGTGTGGTGCCAGGCGCGCCCAGGGGTGAGTGAGCAGGCCATCGTAGGTCTGGAAACGATCGAGTTGCAGGGGGTCGCCGTCGTTTGGTAAGGGTGCCAGGCTGGGGCGGAGCACCAATTGTTCGTTTGGCTGGATGATTTGAGCGACAATCAGCAATTCACGCCGACTGACATTCATCAGTGATGGATAGACGACGGGCTGATCGCCAGCGCTGAGGATCAGTTCTGGCACATCCGCCAATAAACCCGTATTGCGCAGAGTCAGTTCCTGTTCGTTGGCAAGCGACGGAATATCCACCTGTTGGCGGATCAGTGGCGTGTCGGTGAGCCACAGGGCCTGGGCTTGGCCGCGAAACTCGTCGCGCAAGGCCCGGCAGCTGAGGATGGTGGTGTCCCCTTGCAGGCGGAAATGAGCAGCATTGGTTGGTGGGGTGTTGGCGAAAGTGCTGCGGATATCGCAATCCAGAGCGGCAGCAGCCATGCCCAGCATCGCCACTGGCGTACACAGGCCTTCGCGCATGACGGTGGCGGTCTGTTGCAGACGATCCCGATAGGCCGCGTCGGTTTCCCAGCCGTGTTTGGGAGTGTGTTGTCGCGGCAGGTCCAGCAGATGGCCCAGATATTCCAGCATCGCCTGGCCATCGTCGCGATTGCCATCGGCCAAACGCCACCAGCGGTCGCGGAGGACCTGTTGCTGATCGGCGTCGAAGCAACTGAGTTGATCGGCCAATTGATCGCAGAGCCGGCGCACGACGCTAGTTTCCGGTTGCGCGGCATACAGCGCAGGCAACAGGTTGAACAAGCGTTTCCGACGGATCTGCGTATCCACCATCAGCCGGTCTCCGTGACCTCGGTGCCAGCCAGTACTGGTTTTTCGCGTTCACGCAGCACGGCAGATTGTCCTGGCGTATCCAAGCGGACCAGCAGGCCATCGCGGTCGTGGACCAGTTCGAAATACGGCGAGCCGATCTGTTCTTGAACCCCCGGGCTGAGGGCCTCCTTCAGGACGTTGAAGCTGAGTTGGCTGAAATCCTGCAGGTCTGTCAAAAGTTGGGTTAGTTTTTCCTGTATCTGTTTTTTCAGGGTCTCGGTACTATCGCTGGCAGTGGCTTTGCGCACGGCATGGGCAGAGAGCCAGACGGACTGCTGTTCTGGGGTGAGTTCCAGGTCAAAGGGTTGCTCGCCTGCCGGGATGGCCCGTTCGTCGATGCCTACGACCAGGTCGCCTGCAACGATGTTGCCGTCGTCGCTATGCAGCAGATGCTCGCCCTGTTTGGCTTCGGCGCGCAGTACCAGGTTGGGGGCCAATAATATTTTTTCGATCCGGGCGCTTCGGACATTGCCGTTCACGCCCAGACCGCGTAGGTAGGCGCGCAATTCTCGCAGAGCCTGGGCGCGGATCGCCTCCTGTTCGGCGGGTGAAGGGTCGCCTTCCAGGATCAGTTTGCCGATCACGCGGACGTGGACTGGTTTCGCGTGTTCCACTGCCAATTGTACGCCAGCTGGTCGCTGTCGTTGCACGGCATTGGTGATCGCCTGCATGGCTTCGTTGTCGATGTCGTTCTCATCCGATACCAGTACTCGCAACACACCGGGACGATCCGGGAGACGTTCCTGCACTTCGACCGCTTCATAGCCGAGTGCACGCACGGCTTCCTCAATAGCGGCGACCGTACCGCTATTTCGACTGCTCAGGGACCGTCTGGCGCGTTCGCGCAGATCCTGATCGTTTTCGATACCTTGGCGGGGTTGAATATCCTCGGGATTATGTACCTGCTCGACACCGGGTAGGGGGCGCGGCATGATATTCAATTTGCCAGCCAAAATGGTGTCGTTGGTGGGCTTGTCACTGCGCATGCGTACGAAGACCTTGGTCGCACCAGCGCTGATCTCGCCATCCTCGATGGTCAGGCACGGCGGTTGACCACGGCCGGCAATCGGAGTGCCGGCGGGAATGGTGATGATATCCGGGGCCGGGGTGGCGCGAGAGAAGGCAACCAGGCCCTCGGCGCGGCCGGTTTGATATCGTTCAATACCCAGCAGCGCGACCACCTGATCCAGGGCACGACCCTCGGCGGTCTCGATGTAGCCGTCGCGGTAGACCCGTTCCAATTGCCGATAGGCCACCGCTAGCTCGCGGCTGAAGGCTTCCACCAGGGTACGGACGACACTGCCCGGCTGGGTGTCGGTGATCGCCGCTTGGCCGGGTGCCGGTTCGGCCAGCTTGCCCAGCATGCCACCAACCAGGTCGGCATAGTCGCGGATCAGAAAGGGGGGCTCAGCGGACATCCAGATTCACCTCGAGCTCCAAAGGTTCGTCGTCAGTAATGGGCTTCACCGAGGCATGCACGCGCAGCACTCCGGGCACGTCGCTGGTGCTGACGCGTACCTCGACCACTTCGGCGACGCGCGGATCTTGTTTCAGGGTCAGCCGCACCAAGCGCCGAAGCAGCTGACGGTTGGCCTCGTCCAGGGATTGTCCGATCAATTCGTGCGCCCGGCTGCCGTAGCGACGATGCCCCAGAGTGGCCAATTCCCCTTGCCGGGTCAGTAGTCGGACCAGAAGCGCCTGGGCCAGATTATCCCGTCCAGAGACTAATTGCAGATCTTGATGCACCGCCAGATCCGCCTCGGACTGGGCATCGAACATCAGTTTCAAATCGGTCTTCAAGTAATCAGACATGAATGGAATCCGTGACGAGCGGAAGAATTTCGCCGCGGTACCGCGGCGCAGATGGCCGGAATATGTTCTGCGCATCTGCGTCTCTGAGTGAGGGAAAACAGGATCCGTTCATAGTAATCTCCCCGGGGCGGCGGTGGCGGCAGGGGTGCAGGCGATACCGGGGGCGACTTTGACTTGGCTCAGGCACTGGCTGAAGGCCTGAGCCACCAGCTCGGCAAAGGCGGTCGCCAGGCGGTTGGCGTGTTCGCCCTGAAGGCCCTGGGCAGTGACCAGGCCTTTGAACGGCGATTCTAGTTGCGAGGCGGTGGGCGCTGGCATGGAGGTCCTTCAGATCAGGCTGCCGGGGCTGGTGGTGGTAAAACCGGCGATCGCGATGCCGGGCGCGACTTGCACCTGGCTGGTGAATTGCATCAGCGCCAATTCCATGGCTTGGCCCATGAAGGCGGCAATCTTGTTGGCATCTTCACCTTGCAGACCATTGGCTTGAACATGTCCCGAGGCGATGCCTTCAATGGCGCTGGCATGTGGTCCGCCAGCAGGTGGTGGGGCCAGCATGCCCGGACCGGCGGTGGAACCGCTGCCGGGCGGGGGCGGGGCGGCGGCGGGGATGCCCGGTAGCACCATACCCATGGAGACGAACTGGTTCAGGGCATCAGCCACGGTAGCGGCCATGGCCTTGGCCAAGTCGTTGGCGTTCTCACCTTCGATGCCGGCGTTCTGCACGGCACTGGTGGCGAGACCTTCCAATTGCGAAGCAGTGGGGGCTGGCATCGACTAGCCTTTCGCCGTGACCGTACCGCTGCCCACTAGCGGCGCACCAGAGTAGTAGCATTTATGGCTGCCCTCGGTAATCACCGGAGTGCCATCGCTCCCCAAAGCGATATTACCCGAAGCGTCCACCGTACAGTCGGTACAGCTGATATGGACGTTGCCATCGACGGTAATCGACAGGTCCTCCTTGCCGGTGACACTGATAGTGCCGTCAGTGGCAATCTGAACGAGGTTTTCACCTGCTTTGACCACCACGTTTTCGTCTTTATCGATAGCTAGGCTGCAGGCGCCACCGAGCGGCGATTCCAGACGCCACTCGCCCTCGTCGTGTACCGGGGGCCGCATTTCGTCGGAATAGAGGCGGCCGACGATGATCGGCCGATTGGCATCGCCACCGACGTACATCACCAGCACCAGATCGCCGACCTGTGGTGTTGAGGCCATTCCGATATGCGGTGTGCACAGCGGTACCTGGCGCAATTCCAAGTCGCTGCCGCGCAGTTGCACGCTGCATTCGTAGTTGGCTTCGTCGCCCTCGTCGCTGTGGGGAAAGACACTGGTCACCACCGCCACATCACCCAGACGCAGACTGGCCAATTCATCCCGGACGATCGCGCGGATGATATCCACCATGTCTGTACTCATTGCTCTGATCCTCCAACATGATTCCGCCCGTGGCGTATTGATATCAGTCGACAGGCACGCTGCTGCGAACTGTCGACTGAAGACTGCCCCGAAGGACCCTTATTTCACGATGAACTGGTATTCCAGTTTCACATTGTCGAAATACGCATCGATATCGAAAGCGCTGTGGTGCTTGCCTTCCAGCATCACCAGCACGGCATTGATGTCCTCATCACCGGTGTTTTCGAAGTCGATCACCAGTTCCGGTGTCTTTTTCAAGTACCACTGTTGTTTGCGGTCGATATCCGCCTGCGGCAGATCCAGCGGTACCGGGTCGGCGTCGGAGGGGAAGTAATCGCTCATGATCTCCTTCACCTTGACCATGGTGCCATTGACCGGGATGCGCATGTTCTCGTCGGGAAAGGCGATATTGGCGTAGGCCTGCAGGATCAATCGACCATTGTCCGGCCGACCGCTTTGGCCGCGGTCCACCCACAGACTGCGTTGCATGGCGCTGAGGGTCAGACGCAGGGTCCGGCCGGATGGCGCGTTATCCTTCAGGTGGCTGATGTCCACCCACTGGTACATGCGGCTGGTCTGGCCCGAGGGACGGTCGTTCCAGAGTGCCGGCGGTTTGGTTGGGTTGCCGGTGCGGCCAGCGATCCATGGCTCGGTGAAACGGGCACACCAGAAATAGCTGCGGGCCACGCCTTCGCCTTCAGACCATTTGCCGCCGTGGAAGCGGTCACCCTCGCGGGCACGTGATTGCATGGCGACAAAGCTCTGGGCACCGGTGGGATCGATCACCCAGCCCTTCTTTTCGTTCCCGGACCCGGCTTTGTACCAGAAGTAGAAGGCGTCCGGATCCTGATCGGTGGGCGGATTCTGGACGGTGATTCCTTCATCTTCGGGATGATCGGCATCGGGGTTGACCAGCGGCAGGGCGTCGGCCATGGGGATTTCATCCTCGGGAGCGAGGGTGATGGCCGGATCGTAGGGCCTCGCGCGTTTCAGGTTTTTGGCTTCGAAATCAAGATTGATCAGCAGGTTGAGGGTGACGTTGTTCAAGAAACCCGTGATCGGCAGATTGTTGGTCTTCTGGAAGCCCTTCAGCATTTTGCTGGTGGCCTCGGAGAATTCCTCGTCGCTGCTGATGGCCTCGACGTTGTTGTAGCCCATCTTGGTGAGAATGGCGTGCAGGCTCTTGAGGTCTTTATTGCTCGCACCACCGGTAGCGGGCACAGAGGGATTATCGCTGCGATATCGGAAGGCGAAGACTTCTTCGGTGGCTCCGTTGGTGGTAAAGGAGCCAACAGACCGTTCGGCCAGGTTGGTCAAGCCGGCTTCGTACAGCCGACGTCCGCCGTAGACCAGCAGGTCCTGAGTCTCCTCGCCACCGCCATACTTGGGAATGCCGCGGGCGGTTATGTCCTGCTCCATGGCGAATTGGATCAGGCGGATACGACCGGTCAGGTCCATGTTGACGTGCTCGACGTCCTTCATATCCGTGGTGCCGTCCGAATCCGCGTCGGCGGTAGCATCGATGATGACCTTCTTCTGGCCGGCATCGAATTTCGTTGGCAGGTCCAGCTGCGTGATATTCAGCATCTGGTAGAGCTCGTAACCCAGGCGTTCCAGATCGGCTGGCTCGGGAATGATATCCAATTTATCCTTGGCAGTGTTGATCACAGTGTTCACCGAGCCAAGCGGATTGGTGGCAGGTGCGGATTTGCCGATCAGGGCATACAAGCCACTGATGAAATTCTGGTCGGTTGCGGCCGACAGGAAATCGGCGGTCAATTCCAGCACGGCTTTGGCCGAGTCGACCTCGCGCAGCACTTCACGCACGTCGAGGGTGATTTCCGCCATTTGCGATAGGACGACGGTGAAGCCATCCATGGCAGCGCGCACGGCGGTGCTGATGTCGGTGCCACCAGAGGCATCGGCGCGAGCGATGCGCAACCAGCGCGGTGCGCCGCCATCTTTGGTTTCGTCCAGACTCTGCCGGGTTTTGAAGAGCAGATAGGCGATCAGATTGAAGGGGTTCTGATCAGTGGTGTTCGGATCGGTTTCGGACATGATGGTCCTCCAGGGGGAGTGGTTTCAGGAAGTCGATGATGGAATGGCTTCGATGCGGGCGCCATAAGCGCCCAGTACTGGTTCGGTGGTGGCGTTGACCTGGCTGCCGACCAGGCCTTCGATGCTGGTGGCGATGGCGCGTAGGGTGGAAGGGTCGGGCAGCAGGTCCGGTAATTCCGGAATATTCTGCAACGCGCTACCAGCGCTGCCGAGGGCGCTTTCCGCACCATCCAAGAGATCGGGCTTGCCGACCATGTCGCCCAGCGGGCTCAGGTCGGTTTCGGCCAACACCTCACCGAAGGCGACCACGATATCCCGTGCCAGTTCGATGGTGGCCAGCAGGGCATCGGCCTCGGAGACATACCCGGCGGCATTCTGACTGGCGCCGTGCAGCCAGATCAGCAGATCCTGCACACCCTCGGCGATACTGCGGATGGTGTCGTTCAGCAGACCGTCCTCGGCCGGCAGCGTGGCGAGATCGGCGCCATCATCACCGGCGGCCAATTCACGCATGCGATCCAATTCGTCGCGGATGGCGAGGAAGGTTTGATTCAGGGTTTCAGCAGGGCTTGTCATGCCGGCACCTGCTGGGTTTCGGCGGCGAAACCGGTAAAGGTTTCGCCGACCTGTTCCAGGTGGCCACGTAGGAGCTGCAGGTCGTCATTTTCAGGCAGGCTGTCCAGCAAGTCGGCACCATTGTCCAGCAGGCCGCGGCCGCGTTTGATCAGGTCGCCGATCTCGTCGGTGGGCCGGAGCGTTTCCCCCAGACCGGCCTGCGCCAGCAGTTCGTCGCTGTCACCGACCAGATGTCCGGCCGCGGCCATCAGCGGATCTAGCAGGCGCAGCAGGCCCTTGAGCGCCTGCAACTGCCGGAGGATGGGTGAAATATGCTCGTCCAGGAAATGGCTGGCGGTGGTGAGTCCATTGTCGAACTGTTCGGTGACCGCAGTCACCTGATCGCCCAGGCCCAGGTCCTTGATGATGTTGGCAATATCCTGGGCGGTGTCGGTTTTCAGTAAGGCGTCCAGCTCGACGGCGACCTCGTCCAGGCCGAGTACGATGTCCTTGGCGGTGCTGCCGCGGCCCTTGCCGAAGGTGGGATCGAAGTCGGTGATGTCTTCGACCAGTTCGACAATGGCCTCGCCAAGATTTTTCGCCTGTTTGATGAAATCCAGACCACCAGTGGCCAAGCCGACGATGCTGTCGAGCATACCCGTGTCGATGCCGGTGATGTCTTCGAACAGATCCAGGCCTTCGTCGGCCAGCACGCCCAGGACATCGCTGAGGCTGTCGGCGTCTTTCAGTTTGTTGACCAGATCGATGACCTTTTGCGGATCGATCTTCTTGATCGCGTCCATCACGCCTTGCAGATCGAGACCGGTCAGGTCTTCGAGACCGCTCTGCAGGCTGCTCGCGAAATCGCCCATATCCAGCTGACCGAGCAGGTCGGGATTGCCGTCCAGCAGACCGGCCAGGGCGCTGGGATCGGACAGCGCGCCGAGGGCATCGGTGGTATTGGCCGACCAGGCATCGGCATCGGCAGTGATGCCGGCTTCCACGGCGGCATTGCCGGCGCCGGCAGGTTCCGGCGGTTCCTGGTGTTCGCGCACCAGCACTTCGAACCAGTAGCGGTCTCGCCAGCCGGCGGGTTGCCGAATATCCAAATCCCGGATGATCACATCCACCAGATCGCTGCCGACAGCGATATCAGCGGCGAAGCTGCGGGCTTCGGCACCGCTGTGGGCGGCACGGAGTTTTTCTACCGCATCAGCGGCATCCTCACCAGCCAGCCAGCCTTCCAGGCGCAGGGTGACGGGTTCTCGGCCCAGGTCCTGGGTGACATTGCCTTGGCGACCAGGCACGCGCTGCTCCACCAGACTGCGGTTCTCCACCGCGTAGATCGCCTGCAGGCCGGTCAGTTCCACATCGCCGATACGCACGGTCATGCCACCACCTCCACTCGGGTGCGGAAGCCCTGCTGGTTGTCGAGGAGGTGGCGGATGGCACGGATTTTCAGCGTCTGGCCATCCACCAGATCGCGCAGTTGCGCCTGGGTATCCGGCAATTCGGCAACGGTGATGGAATCACCGAGTTGGAGACTGGCATCACCGATCAGCAGAATGTTGCCAACAAGGTTGCGATTATTACTGCGTGTCTGCAGGCCATCAGCCATGGCCTGGGCAGCTTCGGCCGAGCGGAGGGCGCCGCTGTGCAAGCGGCGCATACGGCTGCTTTCCCCCGATTCGCCACTGACCGCATCCAGGCTGCTGGGCAGCCAGAAGAATTTTTCTGCACCTTGGCTGCCGGCTGCGCCTTCACCCCAGATCGTATAGCCAGCGATGCTGGGTGGCACCCGTTGCAGCTGGCTGTCCAGCAGGTTTTCAGCCCAGGTGGCGGTATGACTGGTGCCACTCCAGTCGCCAGCCACCACCTGTATTTTGCCGTCGCTGTCGCAGTACCAGTCGGCGCCGGAGAGCTGAGCCAGTGCTTCCAGTTGCCGAAGCAAGCGTGCACCGCGGTGCACGCAGTAGCGTGGAATTTGTGGTCCGGCCAGGATCTCACCCGCTTCCAGGCCGGCTTCATCCAACAGCGCGCTGATGATATCGCCGGCGCTCATGTCCTCGTACACGGCTTCGGTGTCGGCGCGGGCCAACAGCGCCAAGGCATCGCCGCAGTGGGCCTCGGCTTGCGCCACACCGCCGCGCCAGCCTTCAATGTGGCCGGTGAAAACCATGTTGTCATCAATCGAAATGCTGACGGTCGCTTCCGCTGCCGGCGCAGGCAGGCCACCGGCGAGTAGCAACTGGGCTTCGCTGCCGGCTGCCCCCATGCGTTGCTGCAGCGATAGCGCCAAGCAGGCGCCATCGGCGGGATTGGGGGAGTAGAGCTGGCCGTCGATATCGATTTGGTACATGGCTCAGACCTCTATGCCATGTCGACGCGCGCCAGCGGCGAGCAGATCGGTGATTACTGTTTCCAATTCCTGACGACGCTGCCAGGCGGCCAGCGGGTTGGAATCGGGTTGGGGATTGGGGGTGAAGACCGGTCGGCTGGCTTCGCTTGTTGTTCCGGTTGGGTCGGTGACTGCAGCGGAACTGTGCAAAGAAAAAGCTGGTGCCTGGCCTGTCATTGTCTTGGTATTGGTGGAAGCGATCAGCGACGTCGAGACGTCGTTTGCCGGGGCGGTCTGAGCAGCGACAGGTACTGTCGTCTTCCGGTTGCGTGTTTCGGCTGGCAGGCACGGGACCGCCGGCGTCCCGTCTGGCAGGCCCAGGCCCGCAGGCGTTCCGCTGACTCCGCTGCCGAAGCTACCGGCAGTCGCTACGGAAGGTGGAACCGTATCGCTATCGGGTGAAACAGCTCGGTATATCGGTACCCGCAGGGCGGTTTGGGCAGGAGCAGTCGATGCGACGGTCTGATTGTCGGAAGATGCCGTCGGCCCTGCGGGTGTTGGCTGCGGGTGAACGGTGGCGGGACTGGCGCTTGCTGTCAGATCGGTAGCGATGGGGTCGTCAGAAGGAGCAGGTGGGGTGGTAGACCGGTTGCCGTCCGGAATAGTCGGTCTGGTATTTTGGTGGTCTGCGATTGGTGTTGTTGCGACAAGCTGGGGTGTCTGAGTGGGATCGGTATCGGGCAAAGCGGTACTGGTTACCACCGGTATCACCTCCGCCACTTGGTTCCCTACGGTACTGGTTCTGACTGCCAGACCGACCGGAGTGCTGCTGGCGGCAGGTGCTGCTGGCGTTGATTGCGCGGCATCGGCCGTCGTGGTCTGTGGTGCGGACGACGGCGCAACAGGCGCGCTGCCGGTTGCCGGCGCGGTGTTCCGTGCTGAACGCTTGCTGCCAGCGGCATGATCACCTCGGGCAGGCACGGAAAAATTGGCCGTCGTGGTCTGTGGTGCGGACGACGGCGCAACAGGCGCGCTACCGGCTTCCAGCACGGTGTTCCGTGCTGAACGGCTGCTGCCAGCGGCATGATCACCTTGGGTAGGCACGGAAAAAACGCCTTCTGCTGCCTGCTCGCTGTCGCGAGTGGCGTTCGGTCGGTACTGGTCCTGACTGCCAGTCTGAGCAACGGTCGCAGCGAGACCGGTAGTCTGGCCAACCGCCGGTACTATTGATGGTTTTGCCTCTGGCTGATGGTGCTCGGTTGATGCGGCGCCAGCCGGTGGTACCGGCATGGTTGGTGGCGATGGCGCCTGCCACAGCAGCCGCTCGCCGGGTCGCTCGACCGAGGACTGGTCCGTTGTTGTCTGCGACCCGCTGTCCGTCAGCTCGATTGCTGCTGGTGGCGCTCGGTTCCCCTCGATCAGGGCTGGTTCGATGGCACGGCTGCCTGTGGTCGCTTGGTCGTCCGCCGATCGATCCTGGCTTCCGACTGTAAGATGGTTGTCGCCAAGCGACAGCGGCGACTGTCTCTGTTCTCCGGTAACGGCAGCTTCGTTGTCGACAACCGCATCGACGTACTGGCTAGCCACAGGCACCTCATCGACAATGCCGGTTTCCGCCAGGGTCTGGCGGATCGGCCCCAGTAGGCGATCGATCAGGTCCTGTTCGCGCCAGGCTGGAGTCATGGTTCATCCTCGTCGATGGCTATCACGACCGAATCCGAGGCTGCGGCCCAGACACTATGACCGGTCGGCATCGCCGAACGTGGTGTTGCCACCGGTGTCGGCTGCTGTTGCAGGAGATAGCGCAGCAGTACATCCACCTCTCGCGCCGGGCAGTCCAGAACCTGACGCGGGGTCCAACCCAGTAGACGGCAGAGTTGCAGGATTCGGCTGCGTTCGACTTCATCCATGGTATCAAAGGTGGCGGCGGTGTCGTCATCGGCGTTGCAGCGCAATACCGCTGCGAGTAATGGTTGAAAAATCCCGGCTGGTAACGCATCGAAGGCCGCCGGGTGTGATTGCCAGCTGTCGCAGCAGGTGAATAACATGCGGCGCAGGTAGGCAACCGGATGCAGAAAGGATTGGCCATCGGTATTCTGACTGGTGGCGGCCTGTCGTGCGTAGAGGCGTTCGCCGTGGCTCCAGGGACGGATGGCGATGTCGGCGGGAGGGGGACTGACTGGTTCCAGTGGTGCACCAGCGGCCCACCAGAGAACGACTGGTCGTAAGGAGCGGTGTGCATCCGGATCCAAGCCGTTGTGCTGCAGAATGGCGACGCTGTAGGCCTTGCTGTCCAAGACCAGACGCTCGGCCGTAAACCGGGTATGCGTTTCCAACAGCCGACAGTGCTCGTCAAAGCAAACGGGTTCCAGTCGCCAGGTGCCACCGTCGGTGGTCAGGCCATGCAGAGCCTGATCTGGACCGTGGTACTCGACCTCATGGGTGTTGCCGTCGATGTGCAGCACCACTGCAGGCACGTTTATTCCTCGCGAACCCGTGTGGCGGTGAAGACGTAGGTGGTTACGGCACTACCGCTGGCCCCCATGTTGAAGGACTTGCCTTCGACATAACAATCGTCGAAGGAATAGGTGCGCGCTTCGCCGTTCTCATCTTCCTTGAGGCTGGCGACCAATTGGAATTTGGCGCGGTCGCGCAGCAGTTCGTCGAGTTTTACGGCGGCGGAACGCACCACCAGTTCACCCTGCACGGTGCGCAGACCGAAAACGACATTGATCCGTTCGTCGGTACCGACCGAGCGGATATCTTCGCGCTCGGTGATTACGCGAAAGGCGATGGACTGCAGGCTTTCGATGGCCTCACCATCGATCAAGACGTTGCTTTTATTGGCGGCGTAGAGGGCGGGCATGGCGGCGGACCTTTGTTGGGATGGTTGCCCCAGCGTCGCAGGATGATCGGCCGGTGCGACGTTGCGACAGCGGGAGGAATGACAACATTACGGCTGAATCGATCAGACCTGTACCAGTATGGTGGCATAGATGTAGTCGATGGCGCGGACCGGTCGTACCGCGATGTCGACCCGGACGATGCCGAGGGCGAAATCCCGCTGCGACGAGTACACCGACACTTTGAAGGCCGGGTCTTCGCCATCGGTGCTGGGCACGATGGCCTGATCTTTTTCCATCTGCAGCAGGGCTTCGGTCAGTTTCTGCTTCAGGGCATCGCGGCCGGGTTGGGTGTTGAGTCGGCCGATGAACAGATCGCCGATCGCCTTGACCTGACGCACCGCGCGGTCGGCGACGCGTCGGACATTGATTTGATCGCCATCGGTGGTGAGGCCGCGTACGATGATGGTGCCGCGACCGCGCTCGGTCACCACGGGTACGATATTGCGTTTCAGGTAGGTCCGTTGCTCCTCCAGGCTGAGGGCTCGGCGCAGGACGCCGATGCCGGAGAGTGTCTTGAAGGTGGGAGAGCGGTAGTAGTCCAGTGATCCGATGCGGCCAGCCACCGCACCTTGGTAGCCGTTGGGACACAAGAGCACGAAGCGGTCGGAGATCAGCGCATCGGCCATGGCCAGCTGTTCGGCCATCACGGCCTTCTGGGCCGAGCTGGTGGCACTGGGATCCACCGGTTTCACTTCACCAAAACCGATCCGGCCCTTGCTGTCGGTGGCCATGCGTTCGCAGTGGCTGATGATGCCGCTGTAGATGGTGGTCAAGGTGGCAGCATCGTTGTCGTTCTGGACGGCGGCTACCAACAGATCGACATCGGGTTCTTCTTCCAGGGCGACCAAGGCGTTCACGTAGGCGGTGGCGCTGGCATCGGTGCCACCCGCCAGACTGAGCTCCTGCGGCGTAGGCCAGGGCAGGGCGGCAACCGGTGGGTCTGCCGGCTGGTCGGTGAAGGTGATGCCATCCAGGTCGGTCATCGCATCAATCACGAAGTTGACAAATGTGGATTCGTCGCCGGGTACTTGCAATGGCGCGGAGCTGGCCACTGGCAGCCAATCGTCGCCGCTCTTGCGCGTGATGTGGCAGATGCGCTTGCTGCCAACGGTTTCGTAGGTGAAGCGCAACGCGGTATTGGAGGTCTTCACCTTGAAGATCGCGTCGAGATTATTGTAGCGCATCAGCACCTGTTCGCTCGAGCCGTCGGTGGAGAGCTCGATTGGTGTTACGGAGTCGGCACCGATCAGGGTGAGATTGGCGTTGATTCGAACCGCCGTCGCACCGGGGGCGCGATTGATGACGTCGGGCAGGTATTTGCTGTTTCCAGGGGTCATCACCAGATTGGGAAAGGTCTGGGGTTTGCCGCTGCGAGGGTCGGTGATGTCCAAGTCGACCGCGATCACCGTCTGGTCGGGTTTGGTTTTCTGCCGGAGGGCCAGGGCAAGACCGTTGGCCCAAGGGCCGGGTGCGCTGGCGGTGATGGTAGCGACCTTGGTCGGGCTGGCACCACCGGTCATCAGATCAGTCGTAGCTGTGGCAAAGGCGCTGGCCGGCATGGGGGCGATGACCAATTCGGCAACTCCGTTGTCGAGTGCCTGACGGAGCTCCGGCATGCTGAAAGCAGTGCCGGCGCCACAGGTGTCGATCACCGTATTCCAGCTGGCAGCGCGAACCACACCGCCTGGATCGACGGCAGTGGCACCGACCACGCCGAGGATGCCGGCGGGAGCCAATTGCTTAGGGACGACTTCCTTGACCACGTTGATTTCGACACCGGGGATGATGCGCGCCATGAGAGGCTCCTCCTGCGGGCAGTCGCCTCGGCGGAGACGACCGCGCGGGGCTGCTGGGGTGGGATGACCATAGCCTTGCGAATTACGACGCTTTGGTCGTCGTTGGAAAAGCAGGCAGCGGCATGTTTGGGCTGACCATCACCAGTGCAAGTTCGACTTCGTGATTCTTGGGTGACCGTGTTCGGGTCGCGACTTCAATGACGAGTCCCTCAGAAGTCGAAAGCGGGTGGAACCAGGCGAAGCGAGCGAGCGCGTCCAAGCGCGAGGACCTGCGGTCCGCACCTCCGACCGAGGCCGTGGGGCTGTGCGCCGGAGGCGCGAGGGGGCAACGCCCCCTCTGAGGGAAACGACTTCAATTACCGGTGTGCGAAATTTTCTGAAAGGGATCAGGAAATTGAATGTCGATTATGCTACGTATGGTGCGCAACCGTTTTTATTGCAACGAATCGTCTTTGCGCTCCTTAGAGAGGAGGAGCGCTCAGGCTTTCCCGATAGTGGCTCGGGCGGTATCCGGTCAGTCTTCGGAAAACTTCCGCAAAGTAGGAGGAATCGCGGTAGCCGAGTTGCTGGGCGATATCGGCCACGGCACGGTCGGTCGTGCGAAGCAGCAGACAGGCGTGTCGAATGCGGCCGCGAGTCAGGTATTGCAATGGCGTTCGACCAGTGGCTTCACGCACACTGCGACTGAGGTGCTCGGCCGAAATGTTCATTTCTTGTGCGATGTGTCTTAGGCTGATGGCGCCCTCGGTGGCGGCCTGGTCCAGTCGTTCCAGGATTCGACACATCAGCGCCGAATGCGGCGAGCGTCGCGGTCCGGCGTTGTGATCAATTACGCCGGCCAGCACGCTGGTGACGATGCGTGCAGCCTCTGCCAGGCCGGGGCGGAGCTGTTCTTGCTCGCAGGTGATCAGGCCCTGCAGCAGGCGGCCTGCCTGGGAGGACAGGGGCAGACGGACCACGTCGCCACAACAGGCGATGATGTCGGCGAGCGTGGCATCGGCACCATCGAAGTGGAAGCCGAGCAGACGACAAGGTTCATCCAGGATGCGGAAATGCAGGGGACCGGCGTCGCTTTCACGCAACAGGGCCTGTCCAGTCTGCAGTTCCTGTTCCAGATCGTCCAGCAGTGGACGCCAGGTTCCGGTGGTGACCAGATACAGGCAGGCATTGCCGAGGCTGGGCTGTTCAGCTTCGCCGGGCAGGCAGATCCATTCGTCCACATGCAGGGGCCGTGGAAAAAGGCGCACCGGGCAGGGGCTGTGGATCAAAACCTGTTTTTGGTTCATGACTGTAAAGCGGTGGAGCCGAGTTCGGTCAGGCCATCGCTGATGGCACTGGTCAGGGTGACGAGTTCGTCAGCGTTCATGACGTAGGCGGGCATGACGTAAACCAACTTGCCAAATGGGCGGACCCAGGCGCCACGGGCCATGATCGCGTTCTGGATGGCTTCCATGTTGCCTGGGGCGCAGAGTTCGACGACGCCGATCGCGCCCAGGCAGCGGACGTCGGTAACCGTGGGTAGCTCCGAACAGGCGGACAGACCTTGGCATAAACCCGATTCGATGGTCGCGACCCGTTGTTGCCAGGGACTTTGCAATAACAGATCAATGCTGGCATTGGCAATGGCGCACATCAAAGGGTTGCCCATGAAGGTGGGACCGTGCATCAGTGGGAGGCCACCAAGGGATACGCCCTGCGCGACGTTGTCTGTGGCGATGACGGCAGCCAAGGTGCCGTAGCCACCAGTGAGTGCTTTACCGACACACATGATATCAGGGCAGATGTCTGCTTGTTCGCAGGCGAACAGACTGCCCGTACGGCCGAAGCCGGTGGCGATCTCATCGGCGATGAGCAACACGCCATGGGCATCGCAGCAGGCACGAGCGCGCTCCAGGTAGGCTGGGTGGTAGAAGCGCATGCCACCAGCGCCTTGCACCATGGGTTCCAGGATCAGAGCAGCGATTTCGTTGCCAAAGTCGGCTAGGGTGCGTTCCAGCGGAGCGCAGTCCGCCGGGTCCCATTCCTGATCTGGACGGATGGCGGGGGCATGGACGAAGCGTTGCTGCGGCAACAGGCCAGCGAACAGGTGATGCATGCCGCCAACGGGATCGCATACCGACATGGCGCCAGAGGTGTCGCCATGATAGCCCTGACGGATGGTGAGCAGCTTGGTGCGCTCGCTGTTGCCGGCCGCCTGATGGTACTGCAGCGCCATCTTGATGGCGACTTCCACCGATACCGAGCCCGAATCGGCCAGGAAGACATGCTGCAATGGTTCTGGTGTCACGGTCACCAGTCGTTGGCCCAAACGGATGGCTGGTTCGTGGGTGAGTCCGCCGAACATGACATGGGCCATGCGTTGGAGTTGGGCCTGTGCGGCACGGTCCAGTTCGGGCACGCGGTAGCCGTGGATTGCGCACCACCAACTGCCCATGCCATCAATCAGCTCGCGGCCGTCGCGCAGTTTGAGGCGGCATCCGGCTGCCTGGTCGACCGCGTGGACAGACGTCCCGCCGCTGGCAACGGTGTACGGGTGCCAAAGGTGATCACGGTCGAAGGCCAGGTCGGCGTCAGATAGCGGCATGGCCCTTTGCTAGGACCAGCCAGAGGGCAGGTCAACCGCGAGTCGGCTGAGTTCGCGAACCAGAGGCATACGCCAGAAAGCCGGAAGCGCTTGTGCGTCCGGCTTTCTGGTCCTCTCAAGAAGGAGCGTGCGTTGCTTGAGCGTTCGCCGCTTTGTGGCTAACATACCGGGCGCCACCCGGAACATAGAGGTTCAATCGTATCGGTCGGCGCCCGGTTTTTGCTCTTAGGGTGCGGAAAGAAAT
>CAYONM010000051.1:0-8951 GCA_964405325.1 uncultured candidatus Brocadiaceae bacterium
ATCGACAAAATCTCTGCGCGATCTGTAACGTTTATTTCTTTCCGCACCCTAAGCAAACAAAGCTTCAGCACGGGTCGCCAGAGGCGATCCGTGCTTTTTATGGACACCGCTAAAAACTCAGGCACTTCGCCAGGCTTGCGCTTTCCGGCCCTGCCTGCGTTGCTGGAATCTCGAAATAGCCCTGCTATGCCTTCGGCCCCAGCGCCTTGGCAGGACCGGAAATCATCTGCGCCTGGCTCGACCTGAGGTTAAAGAGGTGCCCTTATCATCGATACATTCATAACATCAAAACCCATACCTCTAGCGCATATCCCGATCCACGGATATGGGGGGTATAGCCGACAACACAGCTGAATATCAACGCCTTGTGCTAGGTTACCCGCAATGAACCAACGCGAGGTATTCCGATGTCCGGCCAGTTGACTCAGGTCCGCTTCTACCATCAGCAGACCAAGCACTTCCCCGAGCGCTACGCTCGCTCCTTGGGGTATATGGAATGGTCCAGCCAGCCCTGTCCCTTCCGTCGTTATCCCGGCAGTGACCAACTGCTGCTGTGCCATGACATCCAAGCGGACGGTCCGCTCTATGATGAATTGTTCCAGTCTCAGCTGCAGCGGCAGTCGCTCGATCAACGGCAGATTGCCGCGCTGTTACGAGACTCGCTCGCCCTTTCTGCCTGGAAGCAGCTCCCCGGTGGTCCCGCTTGGACCCTGCGAGTCAATCCCTCCAGCGGCAACCTGCATCCAAGCGAGGCCTACCTGCTGTTACCGTCGGACTGCGTCGGCAAGCAGGACGCCGCCGTGTATCATTACGCGACCTACGAACACGCCCTGGAATATCGCCGAGGCATCTCAGAGACCCTCTGGCAACAACTCACCAGCGGCCTCCCTGCCGACAGCTTCCTGATTGGACTGACCTCCATCTTTTGGCGCGAGTCGTGGAAGTACGGCGAGCGAGCCTACCGCTACTGCCAGCATGATATTGGCCATGCCCTCGCGGCCCTGGCCTTCGCTGCCGCGACACAAGGTCGCCAGATCCACCTCCTTGCCGATGTCGACAGAGCGGCCCTCAGCAGCCTGATCGCCATAGATGGCCAAACCGGACCGGAAGCGGAACACGCCGACTGCCTCCTAGCGGTGACACCAGCCGATGCGGTCGTCACAAAGCCTGCGGTCACCCTGGATCGCGCCTGCGTCAATGGCGCCGCGGTGTTTGGCGAGACCAACCGCCTCAGCCCCTACCACCACGACTGGCCGATCATCGATGCAGTCGCCAATAGCAGCACCCGCTGTGGCCCTCATTCAGACGCGTACTGTCCGATCAGCCCACGCCCTCACCAACAGCCGCGCCGCACCTGTGGCGCTCGCCAAATCATCCACCAGCGACGCAGTGCCGTCGCCTTCGACCCGACTGATCGACTCAGCAAGCAGGCTTTTTTCCATATGCTTCGCCGACTGATGCCGGAACAGATCCCCTTTCTCGGCTCACTGCTGCCCTGGGACCCTTGCGTTGCCATGGTGCTGTTCGTCCACCGGGTCGCTGACCTGGACCCCGGTGCCTATCTGCTACCACGCACCAGCACCCAGCGGGATGCCTGGGACACCCTGCTCGGGAACGATGGAATCTGGCTCAATGAGGACCCCAGCATTCGACTATTGCAAAACGACGATCTGCGCGACACCACCCGGACACTCAGCTGCAACCAGGATATCGCCGCTGATGGCGCTTTCAGCCTGGCCATGTTCGTCGACTTCGACCGCATGCTGGCCGAGCAGGGTGCCGAAGGCTATGCGCAGATGTACTGGGAATGCGGCGCCCTGGGCCAACTGCTGTACCTGGAAGCAGAAGCCGCCGGCGTCCGCGGCACCGGCATCGGCTGCTTCTGCGACGACGAAACCGCCAAGTATCTGGGCCTGCAGGACGACAGCTGGCAAGACCTCTACCATTTCACCGTCGGAACACCGGTGGAAGACTGCCGGCTCCGGACGGCAGATCCGTACATTCACCTGCAACGCGACTGCTGATGGCAAAGCGGGCTTCGCGACGTCCGTCGCACCCGCCAGCCGGGCTCCAGTCCCACGCTCCTTCTTCGTGACTTGCTCGCTGCGCGAGCATTTTTCGGCGCGCTTGGACGCGCTCGCCTGATCCCTACCCGCATGCGACCTTTGAGGGGCCCGCCACGACGACTGCTGATCGCTACCAATATTGCTCGGCATGCACGTTGCCTGGCTCGCGCCGAGTGCCGAAACGCCACCCACCAGCGTCGAGCTCCACGAGCATGGCTTCAATCATCTGTGGATGGCCACAGAGCAGGACATGCGTGTTGTCCGGGCTCGGCTCGAAGCCCTGCGCCCGAGCGATGGCCCCACTACGCCAGAACTCCTGCACATACCCGGTTGCTCCCGACCAATCGATGTGCTCGTCCTGTGAGCGGCTGATCACCGGTAGATAACAGAAATGATCGCAGAAATCCGCCAAGGTCAGCAATTCCGATCGGTAGCCCAAGTCCCAACTATGCCGCGCACCATGCACCACCGTCACCTGACGTTGCCGGTCGCGAGCCAAACAGGTCCGCACCATACTCATGTACGGCGCCAAACCGGTACCGGTACCGATCATCAACAGATGCTTGTCGACCGGCACCTGGTCGATGGTGAACAACCCCGCCACCTGGGGCAGCAGATACACCGGATCACCCACCTGCAGAGCGAAGAGTCGTGGCGTGAGGGCACCGGAATAGACCAGGGTGATATAGAACTCCAGATAGCGATCCTGCACTGACGCCGAAGAGATGGAGTAGGGCCGCCGGATCAGGCCACTGCCAGGTTCAGGCTCGGAATCCGCCAAGGCACACCGTGCTGCTGTCGCCGGCAATCCCAGTACCCCGAATTGGCCCGGACGAAAGGCCGGCAACGGCCAGCCATTCGATGCCACTTGCAAGATCATGAGACCACTGGCGATATCGGTGCGTTGGATCACCAGTGCATTGGGCTCAGGCATCAGTAGCAATGATGCCAAACCCTGTCCCTGCGCAATACCGGCCAGGTCGAGCAGACTGTGTGGCCGCTCGTCCCGGACCGACCGTTCAATCACCTTGGCAGACCCGGCCGTCGGTCTAGAGTCCGAGTTCCTTGTCCTGTCGGGATGCGTCCCGCACCGTTTATTCCGGAGTCCGCCATGCTCCCGCGCCTGTCGCGAACCTTGCTTTCCGCCGCCCTGACCGTTGGACTCAGTGGACCGGTCATGGCCGCCACCTCCGAAGCCGAAATCGACACCTTCGCCGAGATCGTCAAAAGCCTGGTCGATCGGGAGGTCGATGGCGTGGCCGACCGCCAACTGGCGGCCTTCATCGATCTGGCCGGCGAACGCCATGCGTATGCCCGCATCCTCCGCCTGCATTTCGCCCGCACGTTTGCGCTCAGCCGAGCCGGCGAAGAAGGCGAGACCTTGAAAAAAACTGCCGAGCAGCTGGAGAAAGAACTCAGCTCCCTGGTGAACGACAGCAGCCTGCCGGACACCTGGCGGGATCTGATCAAACTGGATCCCATGCAGGAACTGCTGAATCTGGTCAAAGGCCTGCAATCCAACATGGACCCCGGCAAGCCGCCGCCCGACCTGAACCTGATGCCCGATGGCTTCAGCCAACAGATCGCCGAGCAGGTCGAGCTCTGCATGCAGCTGGTCAAGGAAGCCATTCCGTACTACCAGAAGCGGATCGATGAGTATGAACCGACCTTGCAGGCAAAGTGGTTCGAGCTCGAGAATCCCAGCCGCAACGAACAGAAATTCCTGTTCGAGGGCATTCGTCGTCGGCTCGCGCTGGCCAACATCTATTATCTCGGCATCAAGACCATGCTGGAAGTCGAATTGCGCGCCGAGGCCTTCCAGTTACCAGCGGAACTGGTCAGCAAGGCTCAGGCATTTCTCGGCGAAATCATCGCTCCCTTGGATGAGACCCTCGATGACTGGGACTTCAATTACGCTGATTACAACCCCACTTTCAAGCATCGCATCCTGGTTATCCGCCTGGAGCACCTTCGTCACGGGGCCAGCGGCGAGGATGCCAACGCCAGGGCGCCCGAATTCCAGGACATCGAATTCTTCGTGACCGACATGCTGGACATGGACGTCAGCAACTACCCCGCCCAATTCCGCACGACTCTGGTCAGTACCAAAGCCACCTTCCTCGGCGAACTGATGCTGTTGGCCCAGGCCTGGGAGCAACAGGATGCCACCGCCGCCAAAACGCTGGTAGACTATGCCCTGCAGGCCTGGGAAAAAGCCGACACCGAAATGAAACGCGCCCTGCGCGATCGCTCTGACAAGATTACTCGCAAAGCAGGTGAGCTGTTCATCAACGCCGCTCGTTTCTTCCACTTGCGAGGCAATCAACAGGCTGCCATGCAGGCCCTGTCCGATGTAACCGCACTCAAAAACCAACCCTGGCGCCGCAACGCCCAGGCCTGGCAAGATCACATGCTGCAAGGTGATGGCGGTCCGCAAACCGTCGACTGGGGAGCGACACCGCAGGCGGGCGATGCTGAATCGGCTATTTCCCTGTTCAAAACCCTACGCAAGGCGGCACGCAATACCGCAGATGCCGCCAAGGCCCAGTCCTTCCGGATGCAGGCAGCCATCGCCCTGCGCAACGCCATCTACGGGCTCCAGCAGTCGGAAGACCGTGAGGCTTTCATCGAATTCGGCCCCACGCTCTATCAACATTATGCGTATATCCTCCGGGATATGGGCTGGCACGAACACGCTGCCATTGTCGCCGAACAGGGGCTACGCGCCGTGTTTCCCTATTGGGGCGAAGAAAAGGACCAATACGAAGGCAACCCCTGGGGTGATCCGCTCGACCGGGAAAAACTCAATGAAGCCGGCCTGATGGTGCAACGGCTGTCCAACGATTACTGGATGTACAGCAATCGCCTCAAGCGCTTCGACAATTCCCTCGCGGCTCGCGATCGCTACAGCGATGCGGTCGAATTGCGCAAGCGCATCGACCCCAATGCCGAAGGTGCGGAAAAAACCGAAATCGTGACCGCCATCCAGGACGGCGAATACGAAAACGCCATCAAGCTGGCCAAGCAGTACAGCAGCAAGGCCACCACTACCAGCGAGCAAATCTGGTACCAGCGCATCACGCTCTACGCCTATTATCTGTGGTTCGACGAACTGGTGAAAGACGAGACCGCCGATCAAACCACCATCAGCCGGGTTGAGCAGGAAATGCGTCAGGAACTCGCCACCCTGGAACAGATGATCGCACCCGAGTTGGCCAAGGGTGAGCAAGCCGACCCGGAGGCCCGCAAAGCCAAGAACTTCTCGATTGTCGTCGACATCGGCTCACTGCACCGCAACGAGGACTGGGCAGGCATCATCGACAAACTGGGTCCGGATTTCTGGCAGGACCCGCCCGAAGTGCCGATCCAGGTCAAAATGCTCAACATGCTGACCAACGCGGTCTACAAACAGCGGTTGGCGATCAGCAACAACAAGGATGATCGCTGGAACCCCGAGCTGATCCTGAAACCGTGGCCCGATTATCAGCACGCCTATCAAACCCTGCTGGCGGTCGAAAAGACCAGCGGCTCCCGCATGAAGGGCAACCGTCAACGGATGACCGTCGTCTACCAAGCCGTCTCCATCCATGCCCGTGGATTTGTCAAGAATATAGAAAACGGCCTGGAGCAATTCCAAGGCATGCCGTTGGCCAAACTGTACGAGATCGCCCGTGCTGCCACCATCACCTACATTGATCTACTCACTCCCACCCTGGCCGACAATACGCCGGTCGAAACCTACATCGGCCTGGCCCAGAGCCTGTGGGAAGTGGATGCCAAACAACGCGCGGTCGGTTTTTACGAAAAATATCTCGACTCTGCCGCACAGCGCGAAGACCTGCAAGCTTTTGCCGCCGACCCGGCCGGTGTGGTCGACCCCATTGGCGAACTGCTGCTCTCGGCCCGACGCCAATACGAGGATCGCTGGATGATGATCCGCGATCTACTGATCGACAAACCCGGATTCATCGAGCAGTACGAGCGCGTCGGCGGCAAGAAGGACCAGCTGTCGGAGGCCAAACGGGACTTCATCAAGGCCCATAAGGAATTGAGCAACCTATATGACGAGCTGGAAGAAAAACAGGCCCTGATCGGCACTTGGGATCAACTCCAGCCGAAGCTCGAAGACCTGACAGAAACCGTCAAACACCTGTCCTGGGGCGTCCAGTTCACCACCCGACTGGTGGAAGCCTACATGGACATCGGCGATACTGAACGCGCCGTCCAACTGGCCAGCGAATTGATCGCGTACGATCCGCTGTATCCCCCCTACATGACCGTGTTTGTTGAAGGCGTGCTGCTGCAAGACGCACCGAGCCGTGAACAGCTGCAAAAAGCCCAGCAGAAATCGGCGCGCGTCCGCAACATGACCCGCGGACAGGCCGAACGCATCTTCGATTACTGGACGGCGTATTGCCAGGTGATGGAGACCTCGGTGCTGCTGAACGACATGGACGTGGTCAACCGCAGCCTCCACCGCCTGCAGATCAACAATGATTTCCCGATCTACGATCTGCGCCTCGGCGCCGAAGAACCGATCCAAGCCCGCAACGAGGGCGATATCACAGTCTGGAAGCGCTTCCTGCGCATCTACGACACACCGGGCATCAGTTTCCCCAAACCCTATCGCATCGAACAGCAGGATGACGGCACCACCATCGCCATTCCTGCCCAGGTTGCCGAGTAGGAGCGAGCATCATGCGTCTGTTCTGTAGCTGTCTGCTGTGCCTGGCCAGCGTGCTCCTGATGAGCGCGGAATGGCAACCAGTCAAAGCAGAAATCCATCGCAACGACGGCAAGATCGACGAATTCTTCGTTCAATACGAGGACATCGAAAAAATCGTCTGCACCCAAGATCCCAACCTCGGCTGGGCCGAATTGCCACAAAAACTGGTCGCCCGGGTCGATTACGAAAAAGGCCTGATCGAAAACATCAACTATGCCCAGGCCATGGGCGCGTTGAAGCGGGGTGACCACGATCGGGCCCTGAAGAGCTTCCAACGCTGTCTGGACGAGCGCCGTCAGGCCCTGCAGATTTATGCACTCCTTGGCATCGCCGACCTCCACCGTCAGGCAGAGCGTTACGACGAAGCCATTGCCAGTCTGCAGCAGATCATCAAAGATCACAGCAGCTGGCCCCGCCTGGCCCAAATCGTGGCTCAAATCGGCGACTTGCAGCTGGCTGCCGACAAACCCGACGCAGCCGACTCCACCTACCAGAAGCTCAACGCCTTGGCCGCTCGCTACGGCCAGCAAGCCACCATCCTCAGTCTACGGGGCCAGGCACGGGTACAGGTCGCCAAGGCCAAACCAGCCGAAGCCGTCACCCTGCTGCAACAAGCTTTCGAAGAGGTCGATGTCAGCACCAATCCAGCCAGCAAGGCCGCCGTCGCCCTGGAACTGGCGCAACAGCAGGAAGCTGCCGAGCAACTGGATGCTGCCCTGGCCAACCTGCGCAGCGTCCAGTTCCTGCCCCTGGAACCCAAACAGCTGGCACAGGTCCACATCGCCCTCTCCGGCATCCTTCGTGCCCAAAAGCAGTGGGTCGCGGGCTTCGATCACGGCATCATGGCCGCCGTCATCGAGGGCATTGATGACACGGTCAAACGCGAGGCCCTGACCGCCGCCTTCCGCATCAGCAAGCAAATCGATGAGGATCCGGCGTTCACCCCCGAGCAACGGCTGCAATTCCGCCAGGCCCTGACCAAGCCCTGACCCTCGACGGGAGAGATTCGTATGCGCCAGTTCGCCATTCTGATTGCCAGCGTTGTCCTGCTGGGATCGATTTCCGCGCAAGAAGATGACAACCGCGACACCGTCATTCGGGACGATGGCCGGCCGATGTATGTCTACGTCGGCTCCGAAGGCCTGGAAGAACTGACCTATTCAGTCACCGAAAATGCGGCCAGCAGCCAAACCCTCCGCTACACAGAAGTCAGCGGTGTCCGTTATCATGGCATGGGGGATGGTTTCTGGCAACGCGCCCGGCAGGCCCAGAACGCCGACGACAATCAGACCGCAGCCGACAACTATCTGCGCTTGTACGAAAATGCCCTGCAGGAATGGGAGCGTGCCTATGGCTTGTACGGCCACGGCGTGATGCTGGAAACCATGGGCAAACACGCCGAAGCGATCCCGATCTTCCGTCGCTTTCTCGAGGAGATGCCCGAACATCGCCTGGTATTGAATGTCCTCTACCGCCTCGGCATGAATCTAGTCTGGGCCGACCAGAGTGACGAATCCGATCAGATACTCGAACGGCTCAAGGAACTCAGTCGAGGCCGCATGGCGCGCCGGGCCGAAAATCGCATGAAGGCCATCACGGCACTGCTTTACATCGTCAAAGATCAATTCAAGGAAGCGGAACGGCACGCCCGCATCCGCTTCAGCATAGACCACGACGAGGCCTGGGTCTTCGGCGACAAGGAGATCTGGCAGCACTGGAGCATGGTCTGGGGCAAAGCGTTGGAAGAGGCGGAGGAATGGCGCGACGCCGTCCGTCACTATGAAGGCATGCTCAAACCCCTGGGCAATGACCCGGCCGCCCGCGCCACGATCACCCTGAAATTGGCCGAACTCAAACTCCGTGACAGCAACGAAGACGGCGCCCTGTACGATTTCCTGGTCCTGGACGCCATGCCGGTCGGCAGCCCCACCGCCCGCGCCCGCGCCCGCTTGTTCGCTGCCAGCATCATGCTGAAGCGGGCCGACCAGGCCGAAAGCGACCAGCAGGAGCGTATGCGCGACGTCGCCAAGGTGATGCTCCAGGCCGTCGCCAGCTCCGAAGAAGCCGATTACGCACCAAAGGCGACGAAGCTGCTGGAAAGCCTCTGAACGACAGCAACTCGTGCCCTGCCAAAGGGTGCCAAAGGGTGCCAAAGGGTG
>CAYONM010000051.1:9051-18479 GCA_964405325.1 uncultured candidatus Brocadiaceae bacterium
CTGAACGACAGCAACTCGTGCCCTGCCAAAGGGTGCCAAAGGGTGCCAAAGGGTGGCCACGCCTTGAACGGCATCTGCGGCGTTGCAGAACCCTCGGTCATTCCATGAAAACGGCGGCCCCTGTGGCCTACGTTTTCATTATCGCAGATGCCCGAAGGGATCGGTTCCGCGACCAGCATCGTGCCGCACCACCGTCTCGAACCAGAGCTCGATTCGTTTTTTGCTCGATTGATTGGTGCGCAGGATCAACGACTCCTGATACCGTTTTTCCGCTGGCTGTTCGTCACGCCCGGTGGCGATCAGCAGCCAAGTACGCATATCCAAGCGCCGCTTCTCAAAACCCCACAGCGCCGTCTGGTTGTCAATTTCGACGAGTTCCAGACCGCCATCCGGCATCGTCTCCGGCGGACAGCCGATCCGGATGATTTTACGCTGCTGTGCCAGCTCGCCGGGTCGCGTATCCGTCAGATACCGATACACATCGCGAAACGCACCGCTCTCCGGCCGCTCCGCCGCACTCGCGAGATGTGGCGGGATCAAATCCACGCTCACCAAGGGCACTACCTGCCAGGTCGCCGGCACCACCAAGGGTTCCAGTTCCGGATCGTTGTGATACAGAATCACCTGTCGATCCAAGAGCCCAGAATAATTGCGATTCTCGACCCGCATCCGCAGGGTGGTTTCCGCCCCCGGCAACAGAAAACGCTGCGTCAGGTGCAATTCCTGACAGACGCAGGTGCTGTCCAGCAATTCGATACGGATTGCCCGGTCGTAGGGATTACTGAGGACATCTTCTCGAATAAAGGGCTGGTCCTCGCGCAACACCCGCAATTCGCTGGCCATCACCGCAGTGCAACCAGCAACAAACAGCATGACCTGCAAGCAATATCGCATCACATCGCCTGGCGTTCCGGCGGCGGGGTTTCACCCGCTCCTGGTTCCCTGGCCGCCGCCGACTTGGTCAACCGCAGCGCCCGATGTTTTTCCGACCAATTACCACGACGATGCTCGCGACGATGCTGATATTTCTGCACCAGGCGCAATGCTGGTACATAGACGATGGCGGCGTTGATGGTGCCAATGATGACACCACCGATGAACATGGCGATAGTCGCCGACCACACCGCTTCGCTGAACAGATACAAGATGCCTTCCCAGACCCCCATGCCAAATCCATGCGTGGCAATCAGTTCATTGATATGCGTCCAGATCTGTTCCATCCGGGACCACGTCACGCGCTCACCAGCAAAGGTCCCACCAACCCAGTTGATCAAGAGATACATGGGGATCATGGTGATCGGATTGCTCATCCAAACCCCAGGCAGAGTTGCTACGAAGCTGAAACGAGCCAGCAGCGACAGCCCCAAACAGGTCAGCATCTGAATTCCGACAATGGGCAGCCAGCCAATAAAGAATCCAAGGGCTATGCCGCCGGCAATACGATGCGGTCGATCATCCAGGGAACGGATCCGGTGCCAGATCAGCGCCAGTTTATGTCGCCACTGTCGCAGCATGGACTTCCTGGTCGGTGGGGCACCGCGAATCATGCCACTGCTCCGAGCACTGCTCTGGCCAAGGGTTCAGCATGCGCATCACCTGCACCAAAGGGCAGGTCATAGAGGACCGGCACCCCGGTGACTGCTGACAATTCGCTGGCTGCGCAACGCAGCGCCAGCTCATTCGGATCGAGATCGGCATGCCAATTGAGCACCAGACCGACTACCCGCCGACCACGCCGCTGAATCGCTTCCACGCTCAGGGCGGTATGGTTCAGGGTCCCCAGATGTGGCCGGGTCACGAGCAGCACGGGCAGATCCTCACAGAGATCAAGAATGGTAGCACGTTCATCGCATAAGGATACCAGCGCTCCGCCCACCCCCTCCACCAGCACATCGCCAGGAGCCAATCGAATCCGCGCCAAACCAGCACGCAATTCCGACAGCGGCAGGGCCCGCCCCTGGGCCGCAGCAGCGATGTGGGGCGCCGCTGCGGCCTGCAATTGCACTGGCACCACGCTGGCCGGGTCCTGGCCGTCAGCGCACAGCGCTTCCAGCGGATAGGCATCCTCGGCCTTGCCATCAATCAGGGGGCAGGCCACCGGCTTGTGCAACCAGACCGAGCGCCCCAGGGCGCGCAGCCCCCGCGTCAACAGCACGGTAACCCGGGTCTTGCCGACCCCTGTATCGGTTCCTGATATCACCAGTTGCATCAGCGCGCACTCCCTTGCAACAAGTCCCCACAGCGCTCCTGAAGCTGCTGCGCCACCAAAAGCAGCGCGGGATCATGATCGGCGCGCTTGGCGTATTCCTGGTTGGTACCGTCCAACAGCACCATCACGCTGCGCGCGTGACGACGCGCCAATTCCAGCTGCGCCAAACGCTCCTGTGGGTCGGTTTCCGCATCGGGCGCAGCAGCCCGCCATGCCGCCAGAGCGACCGAAAAGTGCTGACCCGCGTCGCTGATATTGTCTTCCAAATGCTGAGTCGGCGCCGTCGCCGGATCGCTGAGAGGATTCCGCTCGACGGATTCCGGCGGAGTATCGAGCGCGGCCTCGGCCTGTTGCTGCGCTTCCGGATTCTGCGCCAGCCACCGTTGGTAGAGCTGCTCGGCCTGCGTCAGCAGGCCGCCATCACCCCAGATGCTGGCACCGGTCTCACGCAGATAGTGCTCGGTCTCATCGACCATGTAGCGGGTCTCATCACGCGTGATCAACCACCAATCGGCATCAAACACGTGCAGAGTGAAGCCATCGGCCTGGCCATCCAGGTCACGATCCAGATCCCAATTGGCCCAAACTCCGATCCCCACTGCCAGACCGGCCGCAACCAACACGATCAGCATGCCATAACGAAAAATGGTGGACATGGCTCCCTCCCTCTCAACCGGGCGCGGGCAGGATAGGGCCAGCTGAATGAAGGAAAGACCAGCCTGGCCGGGCTGTCACGGTAGCGCCGGCAGCAGCTCGTCATCGACCGGAGCCTGGTCGGCCAGGTCCCGAAGCGCGGCCCCGATCCGGGCTCGGGTGCGGTCCGGATCACCGGTGACCAAATCGGTGGCCTGGATCACGCCATCGCCAGCAATCAGGATCAGATGCGGCACCGCCTCCACCCCCAAAGCCGGCAGCGCCGGCTCCTGCCAGCCCAGGCCACGACCGATCAGGGTGCCGGGCAGTTGCTGCTCCAAGGCATAGGCCTGGGCCTGGGCCAACTGACCTTCGTGATGCAGACTCCAACAGACCACCGACAGCTCCGGATGCGTCGCTGCAACCGCCGCGACCAGGGGATCGGTCACCCGACAGGACGGCGCCCAGTGGGCATAGACATACAGCAGAACCGGACGTCCCTGCTCCTTGCTGAGCCGCCACTGCACCTGTGGCGCTTCGAGCAAGGGGATCTCAGCATCAGGGAAGCGCAGACCGACTATGGCATCGCTCCGGGTCCCCACCTGCTCACGCACCGTCTCCGCGGCCGCGTCGTTCTGCGCCTGGAGCCAGTCCTGAATGGCCACCACCGGCATCTGCGCTGCCTCCATGACCAGCACCCGTCGATGATACAGAGCCGTGCGCTTAGCCGGCTCGGCGTCAGCCAGCAAGGCCAGGGCGGCGTCACAGGCCTGCAGGGCCGGCTCTAGCAGGCCCTGCAACTCGAAACGCTCCGCTTCGGCCACGTGCGCTGCCACCAGTTGTGGCACGGCCGCCTGTTCCTGCCGCAGGGTGTCGACCAGATATTCTGGCACCACCTGCTCGGGATCCCGTCCCAGCTGCAGGCGCCAGTGTTCGATACGCAGATCCTGCCAGGAACCCCGCTGATCCGACTCGAGCAACGCACCGAGCCGCTGCAAGGTGGCGCCGGCCGGGTCGATCATCTCCGCATGCAGCTGCGCCCGAGCGATGGCAAACAACCAACGCCGCTGCGCCACGGTCTCCCAGCTACCAGCCTCATAGGCTTGCTGCAGTGCCGTCACCAAGGCACCGGTCCCAACCAGATCGTCAGGTAGGCTGCCGCGCAGCCGGCGGATCTGCTCGTCGACGTCTGCCGCAACCGCCAGACCACTGATCAGCAGCAACGCCATGAGACGACTCATGACCGTTCGCGTTCCTGCTGGATCAGGCTGATCGCCTCTTCGTGCACTCGGCCATTGCTGGCGACGGCGCCGATGCCCCAAGGGCCATGCTGGCCATCCAGATCGGTAAAACAGCCACCGGCTTCCTGTACGATCAACGACGGTGCCGCCATGTCCCACAGCTTGAGACGGGGCTCGATCATCAATTCCGCGCGTCCCGAGGCGATCAGCATGTGCGCATAGGCATCGCACAGTCCGCGCTGCAGGTAGGTACCATCGCTGAGTCGATCGAACAAAGCACCGAGCCCATTATCCGAAAACCATCCTTTGGATTCGAAGCACCACAGGGCATCAGCGACATGCGCGGTATGGCTGACCCGGATCGGCTCACCATTGCAGTAGGCGCCGCCACCGAGACTGGCTTCGTAGAGCTCGCCCAGGGCCGGAATGGCGACCGCCGCCGCGACAATGGCCGGGCCGTCCGGCAGATGTTGCTCGCAAGCCACCAGGGTCGCCCACAGAGGCACGCCATGGACGAAGTTCCGGGTGCCATCCACCGGATCGACGATCCAGCGCCGGCCGGTACTGCCGACTCGACCAGCGCTCTCTTCACCCAACCAAGCATCCTGCGGAAAAGCGCCAGCCAAAATGCGATGAATGGTCTGCTCGGCTTCGCGGTCAGCCTGGGTCACCGGACTGTCGTCCGGCTTCCATTCGACGCTGAGGTCGAGCCGCCGGAAGTGCCGTAAGGCCACTTGACCACCCTGCCACGCCGCTGCCAGGGCCAAGGATCGCTCCGCTGCAAAAGTCATGCACGGAGCCTGGACCAGCCGATGACGGCATCAAGCAGCGGCGTGCGTCGGGCCTCGTCGGGCCTCAGGGCCGCGCCCGCCGCTGGGAGCGCTGGAGCACCAACTCGGCCTTCCTGGCATCGTCTCCAGCCGGCGCACTTCGGCAGAAAACTCAGGTCAATCCAGTGACAGTGACCCAGGTGGAAACGAGGCATGGTCCACTCTTTTCTTTGCACGCTTTGAACGGCCCTGCGTCGGGCTCGACCCGAACGCCGTCGCGTGCCAGCCCACCCGCCAAGCTCCTGACTGGACCGATGTGAGTCACTTGTGATAGTGTCGATGTGTTCAGACAGAATTCGCAAGTCCAGGTCCAGTCCGGCAGCACGCTCGGCCCCTACGAAGTCAAGAAGGTCATCGGCACCGGCGGCATGGGAACGGTGTTCCTTGCCACCCAGCTGAGCCTTGGACGGGATGTCGCCCTGAAGGTGCTCAAACCACATCGCCTGCAGGCACCAGGTGCGGCCGAGAACTTCCTCGCCGAGGCCAGTCGTACCGCACAGCTGAATCATCCGCATCTGGTCAGCGTGCACGATGCCGGCCGCGATCCAGACAACGGCATGGTCTACTACGCCATGACCTTCGTCGATGGCGCGACCCTGCGCAAGGTGGTCGCAACGCACGGCCCGGTGGATACCAAACACGCGCTGCGCATCGCGCACGAATGCGCCCTCGGCCTGGGTCATGCGCACGAACGCGGCCTGGTCCACCGCGACTTCAAACCGGAGAACGTCCTGATCAGCCGCGACAAACGCGCGATGATCACCGATCTGGGCATGGCTATCGATCGCCTCGGCGGCCGCAATATGCTCAACAGCGCCAAAACCCTGGCGATCGTCGGCACTCCGGAATACAGCGCCCCGGAACAGTGCCGCAATCCCGGCAAAGCCGTGCCGGCTTCGGACATCTACTCCCTGGGCTGCGCGCTGTATTTCATGCTGACCGGGCAGGAGCCCTTCGATGGCGAGACCCTGATCGACCTGATCGTCCGCTCGGCCACCGAGGACCCACCGCTTTTGGGCACCCTGGACAGCATCGCCCGCGACGTGCTGCAGCAATTGATGGCAAAAAGCCCCACCGACCGGCCGCCCAACGGCAACGCCGCCGCCGAGCTGATCGCCGCCGCCATGCGCGGTGCCTCGGTCGCCAAGCGGCAACAGGCGGTGCGCCGGCGCATGGCCCGCCGGCGGCGCCGCTGAGCGGCAATTATGAATCCGGCTGCGAGCGTCCGGTCAGAAAACGGGGACGCTCATCAGGCCAAAAACGCAAATGTGGTTTCCAATTACCGATCTTCGGCTTGTTGGACGTCTGGGCCACGTCCCGGAACGATGGATAGAATTCCTCGACGATCTGGTGCACGTGATGGCGAGTCGAGCTGGGCAAATGCTCGCTCACCGCCCGCCAGGACCGGGCACCTGCGCTGCGGAGATCACGGCGTACCCGACCCGGCCCGGCGTTGTAACTGGCAATCGCCAGGCGCGTCCGCTCCCAGTCTGGAGCACGGTCGGGAACATCGTGGAAACGATCGTAGAGCTGTCGCAGATAACGAGTACCCGCGTCGAGATTGTCTTCGGCGTCAAAAAACTGTGCACTCGACAAACCCAGATGTCGGGCGGTGCTCGGCAGCATCTGGCACAGGCCCACCGCACCGCCGGGAGAACGCGCCCGTGGATCGTAATTGGACTCCTGCCGGATCATGGCCTTGAGCAAGCGCCAATCCCAATCCGGTGGCATATGCCGGGCGGCGATACGGGCGATCAACGGGTCCAAGGGATGCGCCTGCGCCGCCGGCGGCGGCCGTCCGGGCGGCGGCTTGGCGGCGTAACGGGCAAAGACCTCGCAGACCATGACCAGGAGACTCATCACCAGCATCAACACCAGCCCCGCCAACAGCCAGGAGCCGATATCCCGCCAATGGGATGTATCGGCAATCATCATGCCAAGGCGGCGGCCAGATATAGGATGCCGAAGGTGAGCCCCAACAGGAACATGCCGATCAACAAGGCGAAGGCGGTATTCCCCTTCTCGATTTCCTTTTTGAAATCGATCGGACAGAAAGCGTCAAACAGCTTGAAGCCGACAATCGAGAACACCATCGAGATCAACAGCCAGCCGGTGCCATAGGCGTAGGATTTCATCGCTAGCCAGAAGTCTTCCATCACGCGCTCCTTGTCACGCAGCGTGCGCCAGCTCGCCGGTAAAGGCAAGCCGGAGCCCAGGCATCACAACTGGACGCTGCCCAGCATCGTTTGCGCGCTCGCCGGCCTGAATCGGCTGCGGCAGAGGACCTGCGTTTCAGCACCAGCGGACTCTCCACAAGCCATCGTGGTAGACCACCGCCGACAGCGTCGAAGCCAAGCGCTTGACCACACCTGGCATCAGCGATCAACGAGCCCATCACTCCGCACAAAAGCCGCTCCCATCCGGAGCGGCTTTTGTGACTTCTGAGGGACCCGTCTTTGCTGATGCTTCCCTCAGAGGGGGCTTCGCCCCCTCGCGACATCCGTCGCACCCGCCAGCCGGGCTCCGGTCCCACGGCCTCGGTCGGAGGTGCGGACCGCAGGTCCTCGCGCTTGGACGCGCTCGCCTGGCTCTTATCGGATTCGTGCCGAATTCGACCGCTGAGGGACCCGTCTTTACTGAGACACAAACACCCGTCGGTCATCGGATCGCGTTGTGTCGGATGCCCTTCATGCCACGTCGATCGAGCTCGTCGAAGATCTCGATCATCTTCTCGATGCCGACGGCCTTCTTGGCCTCGTCGCCGCTGTCGATCATGTCGTTGTAGTAGTAGATGGCGTGCTGGATCTCGTAATTGTTCAACTTCTTGATCTTGTGCACGTCCTTCTCGGTGAAGGGATAATCGTAGGCGCTCTCGGCATTTGGATCGGCTTCCTTGGGGCCGGCCTTGGGCGGCAAGGGAATACCCTCCAGCTTGGACTTGAGCTCGGTTAGCACCTTGCGGGTCGCTTCGATCTCGTCCAAGACCCACTCCCGGTTGAAGGGGCAGGTCTCGGCCGGCGGCGGCGGCCAGCGGCCGTCGGAGTTGGCGGAATTGGTCATGTGGAACCAAAACGCTTCGACCAGTTCCTTCAGCTCGGCAGCCTTGGGATGCTGCGGATCCTCGGCGATGGGCTGCACGTTGGCTTTGTAGTCGGTGCGGATATCGGCCAGGATCGGGTCCCAGGCGCGAGCCTCGGGGGTGCCGGCCCAGGCATCGGCGTAGGTACGGTGCCAAGCGAAACGGTCTTCGACGTAGAAGGGCTCCTCTACCGGCTCCATCTCGCAGGCTTCTTTGAAGGTGATGAATTCGCCGAATTCCTTGATCGCGCAGATCAGCTTCTCCAGCTTGTTGCCAGCATCCTCGTCCACCATAAAGCTCTTGTCGTAGTCGCGGAAATATTTGACGTAGAAATACCCGGTGGTGCCGCAGTACTCGGCGTCATCGGCAATGATGATGGACGAACCGTTCTCCGGCGAACCACTCCATTCCTTCACGTTCTGGATGTAATCTTCCAGCTCGACACGACCCAGGAAGTAACCGACGTACTTGCCGATCAGGCGGTCGGAGCGGCACATGCCGTGCAGGCCGGGCACGACGTCGCGGAAGGGACGATGCAGGAACTGGTTGTCTGGATCCACCGGGTACCAAGGCAGATGGCCACCCCAGTTCATGTCGTGGGTGCGGTTGCGCTCGACCCAGGCGTAGTCCTGATCGTTGCAGGTCATGTAGGACTCATAATCCAGACTCAAATACTTGACGCCGGCCTTGCGGAAGGCGCGCGGCACATATTGCATCCAGGTGCACTCGGGGTTCCAGAAGCTCTCGGCGCGTTGACCAAGGTATTTCTTGAAGGTGCGCTGCGCGAATTCACAGCTCCAGTAGCCGTCCTCTTCCGGCACGTTGGCCATGATCGGATGCGAATAGGGCGCGCCCATGAACTCGCAGCGACCCTCGGCGATCGCGATCTTCAGCTTCTCCAGCACATCGGGGGTCAGCTTGGCCATCTGTTCGATGGTGTAGCCCGAGGCCTCGAACACGTACTTCTGATCCGGATGCTTGGCGAAACCATCGAAGATGGTCTCGTAGCTGGCGCGGATCGTGCGCTCGTACTTGTCGGGGGTCAGGAAGGCATAGTTGAGATTAGCGTGGAAGATGGCCACGTACTTCTGCTTGGTCATAGAAGACTCCAGCGGGGAAAGGATGACGGGTCTCGCAAAAGTCCTACTCAAGCCGCGGATGCAACGCGAAGGTCCGAGCCGGACTCGCACCGGGAGATTCGGAGGAGGCGGAGCCGAAAAACCGGAACAATGACGGCTTGCTGCCCCGGCCTGGAGACGTGAGCCTCCTCCGACTGAAGAGTCGAGGAAGATGCGAGCTGCTTCGAAAAGCGCCGCAACGCTATGTCCCGCCCCCAAGAGTCAATCCGAGCAGAGGCCATTACGGCAGGGCCAGTCAAAAGTGATGGGTCCCTCAGAGGTCGAATTCGGGTGGAACCAGGCGAAGCGAGCGAGCGC
>CAYONM010000052.1:0-18474 GCA_964405325.1 uncultured candidatus Brocadiaceae bacterium
AGGGCGGCAAAAGATCAAGTGAGACGCTACCTTTATTTATTGACGGGCCCTAAGCCCTACTGCGAGGAGGGGCCAGGCCCCCGCTGATGGCAGCGTCCAGACCAGACGGCCGACGCTGCCAATAGCGGGGCAGCCCTGGCTCCCGTGATCGCTTCAAGCGAGAGCGGGAAACAGAACGCTCACGGTCATAGCCGCCGCCAAAGCGCGACCTCGTCACAAGCCAGGAACTTGTTGCAGCGAACGCATTCGCTCCAGACCTTTTCTGGCAGTCGCGAGCGGTCGACCCGCTCCCAGCCTAGGCGTTGAAAAAAAACAACCTGGTAGGTCAAACAGAACAAGCGCTCCAAGCCCAACTCCCGACCCTGATCGCAGCAGGCTTCCACGATTCGTCGGCCCAGACCTTGCCCGTGGATATGCTGGCTGACCGCCAAGGATTTCAGCTCGGCAATAGAGCGGGTAAAAATATGCACCGCAGCACACGCGGCCAAACCACCTGGCTCGGCTTCGATGACCAGGAAATCGCGGATCGATTCGTACAACTCGCCAGCAGTACGTGGCAACATCACACCCTGATCGGCATAGCCGCCAATCAGAGCCACCATAGCCGGTACATCGCCCAGGCGCGCCGGCCGAACCTGCAGGTGGACCTCCACGGACATACGACTAGTAACGCCGGATCCGTTCGGCCGGAGCCAATTGCTTGATATCTTTCTGCGGCGGCGTGACCTGATCCAGGCGGCCGATCAGCATGTGCAGATGTTGTCGACGCTTTTCCAATTTGCCGATGCGATCAGCTTCAACACGCAGGTCGGTCACCTCGGGCTGCTCGCCCAGATACTTGGCCATAAACTCGCTCTCGGCGTTAGCGGTCAGCAGCTCGGTCAGCTCGCGCTCGAGCTCTTCCAGCTTCTCCTGGTACTGCTGCCGAAAGCGTTTCAGCGTTTCGATCTGCTGACCAGCGGTCAGCTCCACCTGCATCGGTTCCAGAGACATGATCACCTCGGGGGCGCGGCGGGGTCAGTTGCTGTCGTGGCGGAGGCCGCCGGGAACGCCCTTGGTAACGATACTGACGGCGTCGTGGGGATGCAAGCTCTCCAGATGTGCTACTCGGATACGGTAATCCACCACCCCCGGCGCATGCTCCAGCGCATGCTTCACCCGCCGACAGGCGTCTTCGCAGAACATCAGATTGCGGCCATTCAGACGCGCGAATTCCTGCTCGTCTTCGCGCTTCACCGCTGCCTGCACGGCCGTTTGCAAGACGCCCTCAACACCATCGATCAGCTCTTCCAGCCGCGGCACCTGGGTACCATCGGTGTAGACCACACTGACATCGGCATGGCTGCGCTGGCTGTGCGGCGTTGCCATGATGGAGGTGTCGCGGCCCAGCCACTGTATCACCTCTTGCAGATCCACCTGGCGGTGACCGGCGAAATCGGTTCGGAACTGATCCTGGATCAGCTGTCGAGCCAGCGCCGCCGAACAGGGACAGGTACTGGAATAGGTGACCCGAGTCGTGAGGGAAAACGTGAGCTGACCGTTCTTGAGATTACCGCCGATGGAGACCGGATACTGCCGCCAACCGCTGTACTCGCTTTTGAGCGCCGGCCGCTTGATGGGGAGCTCAAAGTGCAAACGCAGGTGGCTGCTTTTGGACAAGCCACGATGCGATTCTATGAAGGTACGGAGCACATACTCGATCAGCGATGCATCCAAGTTGTTGTCGCTCAGCAACTCTTCCAGGGTCAGAAAGAGGCGGGACATGTGGATGCCCTTGGCCTCAGGCAGATCCAGGCTGACGAACACATCACCATTGGCTGGCAGCATCAGGATGCTGCCATCGGTCTGCTTGAAACGCACGGGAATCTCTACGCCCGACATACCGACATGATCCAGACAGCCCTGAACGGCGGCTTGGGACTCATGCGCGATGTCGGGCATGGCCGCAACGAAGCCATTAGCCAGATCTGAGGTAGGCATGTACATGGGTAAGCTCCCGCTGTTGGGCCGTGCATGCAGATCACACAGCGATCGTCAGGAGCAGTATAAGACTAGATTTCCGGCCGAGTCATGCAATAGCAGCATAGCCTTTAGCACAGTGGCGACGGGCAACACCGGACTGGCGAGCAAAAAGCCCTGTGAGAGAAGCATCAATACGACATGTGCGGCGTTCGCCGGGCGTTGCGAACTTGTGGCGACTGGTGGCTTGATAGCCTGCCGCGCCATGTCCGAACTGATTCTCGCCAGCACCTCCCCCTACCGTCGCCAGCTGCTGGAACGGCTGAGCCTGCCTTTCCGGCAATTGGCCCCGGATTGCGATGAGGAGGCCCTCAAGGCCCAGGGTCTGAGCCCCGAAGACCTGACCAGTCAGCTGGCCGACCGGAAGGCCGACAGCATCGCCAAACAGCACCCGCATGCCGTGGTGATCGGCTCGGATCAGGTGGCGGCGATCGACGGCGACATCCTCGGCAAACCCGGCAGTCAGGACGTCGCAGTGGCGCAACTGCAGCGGCTACAAGGCCGGGCGCACCGCCTGATCACCGCAGTCACCGTCGCACAGGGCAAGCAACGGCAGCGACACCAGAACATCACCACCCTGCACATGCGTGAACTTCAAGCCGCGGCGCTACAACGTTACGTGCAACGGGACCATCCGGTGGATTGCGCCGGTGCCTATAAGCTGGAGCAGAGCGGCATCAGCCTGTTTGAGCGCATCGAGACCGACGACCATTCCGCCATCACTGGGCTGCCGCTGCTGGCGCTGACCCGGATGCTGATCGACTTCGGCTTCGTCATTCCTTGAGGAGGCCACCATGTGGTTGCAACGTGACATCAACTTGAAGGCCCGTGGCCGTGGCTTTCACCTGGTCACCTCGGACATCATTGCCCAGCTGGACGAGATCCGGCAGTTGCGCTGCGGCCTGCTGCACCTGCTGCTGCAACACACCTCCGCTTCGCTGTGCCTGAACGAAAATGCCGATCCCGACGTCCGCCGCGATCTGGCGACCTGGAGCCGCCAAGTGGCCCCAGACCATGCCAGTTACTATGTGCACACCTGCGAAGGCCCCGACGACATGCCAGCGCACATCACAAGCGCGCTATTCGGCGTCAGCCTGAGCCTCCCGATTGCCGATGGCCGCCTGGCCCTGGGCACCTGGCAGGGCCTCTACCTGGGTGAGCATCGCCAACACGGCGGCAGCCGACGGGTGGTGGCAACGCTGCATGGCGAGAGGTAGACCAACTCGTTTACTGCGCCCTATTGTAGCCTTCGACCTGCCGCATCTTGGTCGCCGAACGGGGACTGGCGAGCTGTTCGCCAGGTATCGGTAGATAGTGATCACCATAGGCGGCCTGGCGCATACTGCCAAAGAAGCGGCGGAAGTTGCCCTTCAAGCCCTCCCATTCGCGCTCAGAGTAAGCGGTAAAACGCTGCACACCGGCTTCCAGCAGATACAGCTCCTCTTCGCCCATGGCGTAAAAACGCCGGACGTCCTCCATCAGAACATGCCGCTTATCAAGGTTGTATTCCCAGAAGCGCTTCACGTCCGCCTTCATCGGGCCCCACTCATGCTCATAGCTCTTCACGAAGGCCACCCACTGCTCACGCAGACGCTCCCACTCATCGGCCTGATTCCGGGCATAACGCCCCAGTGCCGTTTGCAGGCGCTCGCTTTCCACCCGCGCCTGACGCATGGAGCGTTCGACATCACGGGCCAGCTGGATCTCGTCGAGTTGCGCTAAATAGAAGCAATGCAGATCATCACCCATCCGCGGCACATTGGCCTGCTCATCACGGACCAATTGCCGGAAATCCACGGCCAGGGCCACAGCCTCCTGCCGGGTATGCTCGTGCGTGAAGCGCTGCAAATCCTGACGCATGGTGGCCATCATGTTGCGCTCATCCAGATAGAAGCGGTGCGCCTGCTTGGCCAGCTTCTCGTATTCACGCTGCCGCCATTCCAAGAATTCCTGCACATCGATCTGCAGATTGATGGACTCCCATTGCACCAGGTCATACTGCTGCTGGAGCCATGCGGACATGGGCATGATGTGACGCTTCTGATATTCCAGATAGATGATCACATCCTGGACCAGGCTGACCCATTCGTTGTCGACCCGGCTGAAAAACCGCAGGATGTCGTCTTTTACCACCGGGAAATTCTTCAGCTGATAATCCAAGTGGGTCGCGATGTCGTCCGTCAGTCGGTAGACCTGCTTCCAATCGTAGGCGATATGGTAGGCGAATTCCCGCTGGAATTGCCACCATTCCACCTTGCGCATGACGAAAAAACGTTCGGTCGCGAGTTCGAGATCGTGCTTCTCATAACCGGCCGTGGCGGCGAAGCGGGCGATGTCAGCCTCCAGCTGCTGCAGGTTTTCAACCCCGTGCTGCCGGAAACGCTCGACATCGTCAGCGGTCTCGCGTACTTCGCCAGAATTGCAGCCGGTCAGCACGGCCACCAGGAACATGGACCACCAGAACGAACGCATAGCTGAGCAGCCTAGGTCCCACCGGAATGTCACCAACGACCCAGCCCCGAACAGGCCGGCCGTGTATCAACCTGAGCGGGACCGCCGAGGAGGCCGTTTTTGCGATGCCGTCTTCAGTCGGCAGTCGACGGTCGACAGCCTTCGATGCCCGGTCAACTGCCCGAAATCAGAGCACCACCCCTCTCGAAGACTGCCGACGGTGGACTGTCGACACCGCCCGGCCATTGAGGCCAGGGAACCCCCGCCAGCCGGGCAGCGGCAGGCGATTGCTCGCCACATTGCACGCCTGGTCGATGCATCTACCCTGCGGCCCCGCGCATAACGAGGAGCAGGCATGAGCATCGGCCCCGAACAGGTTCGTCACGTCGCTACCCTGGCTCGCATCGCCCTGCAGCCAGAGGAACTGGAGCATTTGACCAAAGATCTCCAGGACATCGTCGGCTACGTCGAGCAACTGAGCGAAGTCGACACCACGGGGGTCGAGCCGATCGCCAACGTGGCCGGTCTGGAGCACGTCGTTCGTGCCGACGAACCGGGCCCTATGCTGCCACGCGAGCGCCTGCTCTGTCAGGCACCGCAAGCAAATGAACAGACCTTCCTGGTCCCCAAAGCCGTGGAGCGTTGATCATGACCACTGCCCGAGCCATCGCCGAAGCCGTGCACGGCGGCCAGGATCCGCACATCGCCGTCAACGAAGCCGTCGACCGCGCCCAGGCCGACACCAGGAACGCGGTGATCCGGATCTATCGGGAGAGCGCTGGCACCGCCATACAGGCTCTGCAGCAACGCCTGGCAGCCGGTGACCAGCCACCGCTTGCCGGGGTGCCGATACTGCTGAAGGACAACCTCTGCTACGACGGCCACGAGGTCACCGCCTGCTCGCGCATTCTTGCCGGCTGGCAGGCCCCCTACACCGCCAGTGCGGTCCAGGGCCTGCTAGCTGCCGGCGCCATTCCCATCGGCGCCACCAATATGGACGAATTCGCCATGGGCTCATCCAACGAGACCAGCTGCTATGGCCCGGTGCGGCATCCACAGGATCCGGAGCGCATTCCTGGCGGCTCCTCCGGTGGTAGCGCCGCCGCGGTTGCTGCCGGCATCACCCCCCTGGCCCTGGGTTCGGACACCGGCGGCTCTATCCGCCAGCCCGCCGGCCTGTGCGGCTGCATCGGTCTGAAGCCCAGCTACGGTCGGGTGAGTCGCTACGGTCTGCTGGCCTTCGCTTCCAGCCTGGATCAGATCGGCCCCCTGGCCACCGACCTGGACGACGCCTGGCTATGCCTGCGTGCCATTACTGGACACGACCAGCAGGACAGCACCAGCGTCGTCCGCCCGGCTGACGAGCTCAACGCCACGACCGATGTGAAGGGCCTGCGCATCGGCTACCTGCCGGCACACGCTGAACTGCTGCCGGCCGATATGCAGGCGCACCTGAGCGCCGCCCAGCAGCAGCTGCAGGACGCCGGCGCTGAACTGGTGCCGGTGGAACTGCCGCACGAACGCTACGCCACGGCGGTGTACTACATCATCGCCACTGGCGAGGCCTCTTCCAATCTGGCCCGCTATGATGGCGTGCACTACGGCCATCGCGCGGAAAACTGTCAGGACCTGTTCGAGGTCTACGCCAAGACCCGCGATGAAGGCTTCGGCACCGAGGTCAAACGCCGCGTGATGCTGGGCACCTACGTGCTGTCGGCCGGCTATTACGATGCCTATTACAAGAAGGCGATGCAGGTCCGCCGGCTGATGTGCCAGGACTACCAGCAGGCCTTCGAGCAGTGCGATCTGATCATCGGCCTGACCAGCCCCAGCACCGCCTTCCGCGCTGGCGAGAAGCTGGACGACCCGCTGCAGATGTACCTATGCGACGTGTTCACCATCGCCGCCAACCTAGCCGGCATTCCGGCCATGAGCGTGCCGGGCACCGTGCACAGCGACGGTCTGCCGGTGGGCATCCACCTGCAGGCACCGGTCTGGCAGGAAGCGCGGCTGTACCGCGCCGCGAAGGCGCTTGCAGGATAGCTGTCATCAGAGGGGGCGTTGCCCCCTCGCACCTCCGGCGCACACCCCTGACGCGGACCGCAGGTCCTCGGTCGGAGGTGCGGACCGCAGGTCCTCGCGCTTGGGCGCGCTCGACTCCCTCAGAGCGGGCGTTGCCCCCTCGCGCCTCCGGCGCACACCCCTGGCGCGGACCGCAGGTCCTCGCGCTTGGGCGCGCTCGCCTGGCTCTTATCGGATTCGTGCCGAATTCGACCTCTGAAGGAGGCCTATTTGAACGAATGCCGATAGAGCATCAACCCGCTCAATATTTTGGGTGCAAAAAAGGTGCTCTTCTCTGGCATGACGACCTCCGGGTTGTCGAGTCCGGCATCGGCCACCGCCATCAGATCGTCGATAGAAACCGGGTGCAGGGCGACGGCGATATCGTAGGTCCCCTCGTCGACCCGAGCCTGCATCTGATCCAACTGACTCTCCGGATAATAATCGAAATGTTTCGGATCAACGATCTTACTGTGATCAACACCCAGCTGCGGATACAGCTCGCGCTCCAGAATAGAGCAGTCCAGCCGGCCGACCACATCGGAGGGCACGATCTGGGCGTCCAGCAGATAACTCTGCGCGCCAGTGTAGATACAGAATTGATGTTTGGCCGGAGTATGGAATGCCTCGCACGGCCGCAGCGGTAAATGGTCTTGAATATCGGCAAAGGGCACAGTTCCGGTGATCACCCGATTGTAGGCCTGGATGCGCGCTTCTTCGCAAATATAGGCAGGCACGTGGGTCTGGTTATGCCGTAAGGCAGCGTGATAGCGATGGTGACCATCGGCAATATACAAGGACTGCTCGGCCACCAGGGCCTGCAGTTGTTGGCCTGCTGGCGCTGCTGCGGGCACACGCCAGACACGGGTATGCAAGCCGTCGAGATCATTCAGACCGGCAAAATCGGAATCGAAATCATACAGCGGCGGCTCTTTGCGAACATCTTCCAGCAGCGGTTGGATGCGGGCCTTGGTCAGCAGGAAAATCGGTTCGATGGTCAACTCGGTGATGGTGGCCAGGGCGATGCGGCCAGCGACCTTATCGTCGAAGGTCTTCTCGTGTCGAATCACCTGCGCCTCGGCGTAATCGCTAACGGCAACCGCAGCGAACACGCCCAGTCGCAGGCCGTCGGACCAGGACTGCTCGTAGACATAATACGCCGGCTCGTCATCCGGCTGTAGCGCGCCACTGGCCTGCAGTCGGGCCAGGGCGGCGCGGGGATCATCACCCAGGGTGACCTGGTAGAGATTGTCCGGACGGTCGGCCAGCAACCGTTCCAGCTGGCTGCCGGGTTTGATGACGTCGTAGGGTGGCGCGGTGATGTCGGCGACCCGCGCCGAGTCCGGACGCAGGCCGATCAGGCCGTCGATTGCGGTCATGGGGAGCTCCGTGGGGGATGAGGGATCGTCGGTCAAGTGAGCGATCAGAAATCATTCTCTGTGGACGACACGCGCGTCGTCGTATACAGCTGACTGAACAAGCCCGTCGATTCGGTAAAAGTATAATGAACACGACGTTTTTCATCCAATTGGAGGGCAAACTCGGGCTGATGACCGCCCGTCACCGGCATGACATCGAGAAAGCCATCTGCCGTACGAATGCTGATACTCGAATCGGACTGTCCGTCTTTTTTTTGCCGCCTAGCATCGGCAATTCCGTCGTGATTGATATCGACGACCAGGCTTCCTTGATCAGCGTGGTAGGCATATCGTTTCTGCTCATCCTGGAGATACACCTGCATCATCTTGGTCTGAGCAGCGGCCTTCCACTCGGCTTCGGTTGGTTGCTTTTGACAGCCGACGGCGGCCAGGGCGATCAGGACCAACAGGCCGGTCGGTTGTGGCACGTCAGCCCACCAAAGCCAGACAGAGATAATCCAACAGACGCCCCAGTTCGCGTTTCAGATCCTGCCGATCGACGATCAGATCCACCTGACCGTGCTCCAGGCAGAATTCCGAGGTCTGGAAGCCCTCGGGCAATTCCTGGCGGATAGTGGTTTTGATGACGCCGGGACCAGCGAAGCCGATCAGAGCCTTGGGCTCAGCGATATTGATATCGCCGACAGTGGCAAAGCTGGCGGTAACGCCGCCGAAGGTGGGACGGGTCAGCACCGACAGATAGGGCAATCCGGCATCACTCAGTCGGGCCAGGGCGCCATTGACCTTGGCCATCTGCATCAGGCTGACGATGCCTTCTTGCATGCGCGCACCGCCAGAGGCGGAAACAATGATGACCGGCAGACTCGCTTCGGTACTGCGCTCCACCAGACGAGTCAGCTTCTCGCCAACCACCGAACCCATGGAGCCGCCATTGAAGCGGAAGTCCATCACGCCCAAGCCTATCGCCCGACCGCTCAGCTTGCCGCTACCGGTAACCACGGCCTCGTTGAGCCCGGTCTTCTTCTTGGCGGCCTCGATACGCTTGGGATAGGCCTGGGAATCGACGAAATGCAAGGGATCACCGGTTTGCAGATCGGCATCCCAGTCCTCCCAGGTGTCCTCGTCGATCAGGCTGTCGATGCGCCGCCGCGCCTCCATAGGGAAGTGGTGGCCGCATTCGGGACAGGTGTCCAAGCGTTCTTCCACCAAGCGCTTGAAGACCGTCTTCTGGCAGCTGGGGCATTTGACCCACAGGCCATCGGGTATCTTCTTCGGGTCGCGGCGACCGCCGCCCCAACGTAGCCGATCCAGCACCATAGCATCCCTCCAAGCGGCGGGATGCTACGGCCGAGACCCAGCGGGCAAGGCGGGTGCCAACCTGCCGGCCGACGCCTTGCCGATGGCCCCGGCCGGCTGACCATGCCGGAATGGCCACGCCCATTCCCGCCTGCATCGATGCCTGCGCCACCCCCGCCATGCCGCTGCTGCGCTGGCTCAGCCAGCATCCGCAGGCCACCCTCGGCCATGTGCCCGATGACAATGCCAGCCTGCCGGATCTGCTGCAACTCAGCGGGCATCACGATCTGGACAGCCAGCTGGATGACCTGCCGCTCCCCTTCCGCTGGGAAGGGGCCGGTGGCGCGCGGGTGCTGCTCAGCGGCGCCCTGGACGAGGCCGAAACAGCGCCACTGCACCAGGGCGCACTGCCCGCGCAGCTGCCCGAAACCGACAGCGGCGCGCTGCGCAGCGTGTTCAGTCTGCTCGATCTGGCCCGGCTGGAAGACGCCACCGCCGTCGCCACCGGTCATGGTGGTGCCGAATGGGGCCCGCTGCTGGCCGTGCTGGACCGACCTGGGCCACGCAGCGTACCACCCTTGGCAGGACGACTGTCATCGGGCCACACCAATGCCTTTCAGGCCTGGAATCCACTCCCCTTCCGTCGCCGCTGCCCGGTCACCCTGCCCCTGGACGATGACGCCCCGCCCTGGGCCCTGTGCGACGACGATGGCCGTCACTTCCCGGCCCAAGTCGTCGAGGGTCCGTTGGGCCGACAGCTCCTGACCCAGGTGGTGCTGGGAGCCCTGGAGGCCCGCACGCTCCACCGCTACGACGAACCCCAGGACAACAGCCACTGGCACATCGATGCGACCTGCGTCGACAACGGCCTGACCCGCGCCGAACTGGACGAACTGGGCCAAATCGTCCGGCTCAGCTTCAATCATCGCTTCACGGCCATCGCCGGTCCCTTGTTGCAAGCTCGCTACCAGGGTCTGCCGATCAGCGCTGAGACCACGTGCACCATCCTGGAATCCGGCCCCGTGCGGGCCCGAGTTGCCATCGAACGGCACAGCGACGCCGGCACCTTGCATCTGGTCTACTCGGTATTCGCGGGTGAGGATTATCTCCACGTGCACGCCCATTGGACCGGCGAGGAACCCTGCTGGCTGCGGCTGCCGACCGCGTATCGCCATGGCCCGGCCCGGTACGCCGGGGAATTGGCACCCTGGTCAGAATTCCAGGCACCCAGCATCACTGGCACCAACCCCCGCACCCGGCATGGCCTCCGTTTCCTGGCCCTGGGCGACGACGACCGTTCCACCGAGGGCCTGGCGATGGTGGCCCCTCGCCCATTCAGCGCTTTGTGCGAACACGGACGGATACACGTGGCCGTCAGCGCACCCATCAGCTTCGTGCTGTGCGAACGCCAAGGCTCCCAGCGTGCCACCCTGTCGCTGGGCCATCTCAGCCAACACCTGAGCCTGGCGGGACGAGCTGCCGCCGCCGGCAGCCAGCATCCGCCGCGATGGCGATTGGTGGACGCCCCGCGACTGGTGCCGATCTGGTTGGACAAACCGAGCGACTGGGATGGCGAACTCCTGCTAGTAGAGCAAGGTGGCGAGCGCGGCAAGGCGGCGCTCTATCTGCCGGGCTGCTCGAGCGAAACCGGCCAGTGCGTGCTGGTCGATGCGCACGGCGAGAGGCGCCAAGCCTGCCGGCCGACGCCCGAGGGCGACGGCTTTCAGATCCCCTTCGAGCCCGGTCAGGTGCTGCTGCTGCGCTGGCGCAGTTGACGCCGTGCGCGCACCACCGACAACCGGCGCGCAAGCGAGGAGCTGCCGTGCATCTGGCCCTGTACCATCCTGAAATCCCGCCGAACACCGGCAATATCGGCCGGCTCTGCGTGGGCATGAATGCCGAACTGCACATTATCGGCCCCTGCGCCTTTGATTTTTCCGACAAGGCCCTGCGGCGCGCCGGCCTGGACTACTGGCCACACCTGCGCTGGCATTATTATGACAACGACACTGTCTTTCTGACCTGGCTGGCGGATCGCGAGCCCTGGCTGGTCACCAAATTCGGTGCGGTCCGTTGGGACCAACCCGATTACCAGCGGAACGATATTATTATTCTGGGCAACGAAGTGAAAGGCCTACCGGCCAGTTGGCACGAACGCTGGCCCAACCGCGGCATCGCCATCCCCATCCTGGGCCAGATCCGGAGCTATAATCAGGCCAATGCCGCCGCCATAGTGTTGGGCTTGGCCAGCTTGAAGGCAGGGGTGTTTGATGGTTGGGAATCTGGTGAATAACGCTACGCGGTGCAACACTCGCGAAGACGTGGACCATGCCCCACCTCCACCCTGGATCACAGCAACTGGATGCTCCTGTATTTTCTGCTAAAATGACCCAGCTGCAGATGACGCAAGGAGTGCCATCGAAACTCCACGAACTGCTTTTCTGCATCGACCAAGCACTCACCTGCCATCAATAGACGGCGTTCGCATTATCCGGCTGATACTTCCCCAGCCGCTGCTCCAACACCTTCCGGCTGATCCTCAAGCGCTTCGCCGCCAGTGCCTTATCTTCGCCACAGGTCTGAAAAACCCTCAACACGTGCCGACGCTCACATTCCGCCAGGGAACAATCTTCCTGGCCACCCTGCAATTCCGGGAGACAGCGACGCACTGCATCAGCATCGATTCCCCGATCCCCATGCAGCACCACCAGCCGTTCGCAGATATTGACCAATTCGCGGACGTTGCCGGGCCAACGATACGACAATAATAATTGTTCGGCCTCCGACCCCAGCTCAGGCGAGCAGCCGAGCTCGCTGCCCAGATGTTGCAGGTAATGCCGAAGGATTGCCGGGATATCACCCGTACGATCCCGCAGCGGCGGCAGGTTGATGGGAATGACGTTCAGCCGGTAATACAGATCCTCACGAAAACGCCCGAGGCGAACCTCCTCGGGCAGATCGCGATTGGTGGTGGCGATCACCCGTACATCCACCTTGATCGGCGCACTGCCACCAACCCGCTCGAACTCCCGCTCTTCCAGAACCCGTAATAATTTCGCCTGCAGATCCGGCGATATCTCCGATATCTCATCCAGCAGCAAACTGCCGCCGTCGGCCAATTCAAAACGTCCGATGCGCTGATCCTCTGCCCCGGTGAAACTGCCACGTTCGTGCCCAAACATTTCCGAGGCCAATAGGGTTTCGGTCAGAGCAGCGCAATTGACTTTGACGAAAGGACCCTCGGCACGCGGGCTGGCTTCATGCAGGGCACGCGCCACCAGCTCCTTGCCGGTGCCGCTTTCGCCATGCACCAACACCGTGACATTGGCCCGAGCGGCGCGCTCGATCACCTCGAACACGTCCTGCATCACCGCCGTGTTGCCAAGAAAATTCCGCGCTTGATGCCGCTCGCGCACCTCTTCCTTCAGCACATGCACTTCGCGTACCAGTTGCTGCCGCTCGTTCAGGCGCAACAGCAGCGCTTCCACCTGCTCGACGCTGAAGGGTTTCATCAGGTAGTCGTAGGCCCCCTGCCGCATGCTCTCCACCGCCGATTCCACCGACGCAAAAGCGGTCATCATCACCACCGGCATAGCGGGCCATTTTTCCCGCGCCTTGGCCAGCAGTTTCAGGCCACCCATGCCTGGCATGCGGATGTCGGTGACCAACAGATCGGCCGGAGCCTCCTCCAGGGCCCGCAGTGCATGCACACCGTCTTTGGCGACCCGGACCTCGACCTCTTTGCGGGTGAAGATCTCCTCCAGCAGATCACGGTTGAGAAACTCGTCATCCGCCACCACCACGCTTCGGATCGCCATCACTTACCTCCTGCGTCCATGCCGGCAACAGCGGTGTTGCTCTCTGCAACACCGCAGCCCGGTCACACCGAAGCATGCATCTGCAATGCCAATGATGGCTCTGGCGCTCGTCCGGCTGAACGAGCTTGGCAGAGATCGCACCCCACCCAACATACGATCATGATACCCGTTGGCGACGACACCGGCCGCATCCGCCGGAAAACCGTTCTGGTCCCGCTGATCGCCAACATCTGCGTCGCGGTCTTCATTCTACAGTTCCTCTTCGGCGATGTGATCACCTATGCCTGGTCCGCCACCGCCTACGAGCTGTGGCACGGCATGGACTTGGACCATGCCATGCATCTGGTCGCCTCCGATGGCAGTCAGGCGGTCATACCGCATCATGCCCTGCCGCATCCGGCTCTGGTCTGGCTGACACCATTGACCGCGATATTTCTGCATGGCGACGTCTGGCACTTGCTGGGCAACCTGATTTACCTACTGGTATTCGGCAATCATATCGAATTCCTGCTGGGCAAGCCCCGGTTCGTACTGTTCTATCTCGGCTGCGGCCTGATTGCCACGGTCGCACAGCTGGCCTCGGATGTTGAGTCGATAATCCCCATGCTGGGTGCCTCGGGAGCCATCTCCGGGATCCTGGGCGCCTACTTCCGTCGCTTTCCCTGGAAACTGATCACCTTCTGGATTTTTCCACTACCGTTGTTTCTACCGGTTCCCGCCTTCATCGCTCTGGGCATCTGGTTTCTTGGCCAGTGGAGCAGCCTTTCCGGCGGTCAACCCGGCGTGGCTTGGCTGGCGCACATCGGCGGTTTCATTGCCGGATTCATCCTGGTGGATCATTTCCGGCCAGAAATAAGACGCTAGAAAAACCAACGCAGTCCCAACTCGACCTCACTGTGTTCCACCGACCAGGTCTCAGCATGGCCCAATCCCAGATCAAGCGCCAGATTGCGGGTAAAGCTGAAACGTTGCTCCAATTCGACATGCCAATTGCTTGCGTCGGCGCCTAGGCCATAGCGCAGCCAGTCGCCGGTCAGCTGCAGGCCGTAGCGTTCGTGCGGCAACCACAACACGCCCGCCCGCACACCGCCACCACCGGCATATCGCTCCCCTCCCTCGATCAGTCGGGCATCACCGCACCCCATGCCGTACACACGAAGCGATCCCAAGCGCCAACAACCACCGATGCCCACATCACCAAAGCCATGCAAAACCCGGCGCTCCTCGCTCATCCACTCCGACCGCAAGCCGACCCCAGCGGTCCAGGACAAGGGCGCATAGAAACGATCGCGTGCTGGCAGGGAAACCAAGCGGATCAGGTCCAGCTGCTGAATGTCGACCTCCTCCCGGTCGGGCCAGTAGCGCACCTCGCCACCAAAGAAGACGATCTGTGCACCCGGCTCAAAACCGGTACTGGGGTCGAGCAATTCATGATATGCTGGCCGGTAAGCGAGTGAGACGAACGACTCGTCGTTCGAGATCCCAGCGCCAAAGCGTACCCGCGAGGCATGATGCCCACGCTCTGGCGGCGTCGGTTCCGGCAAGATCAGGGGCTCGGTTTCGCTCTCCGCCAAGCGAGCACGGGCGCGTAAAATCCGCATGAGACGCTGCTGATAGTCCTCTTGGCGCACACGATTCTTGGCCCGCAACGTCTGCAGGTACTCGGCCGCCAATTCCAGGGCCTGCTGCTGATCACTGTGCGCCAAATCCAGCTCGCCCGGTCCCACGCGCCCCTTGGCAAGACCGTGGATGGCATCGCCGATGGCCGAGTCCAATTCTGCGGCTGCATAACGGATCCGGGTGGCCAGAGCAGGCCGGTAGACCCGATCAGCGATCAATCCGGCGGCCTCCACCATTTTGATGGTATCCAATGGGATGACCCATAATCCGCTCTGCTCCACCAACCGCAATTCCGGCCGGGCAACCTCCAGCAGGTACAGCAGGGCAAAGCTGCAGTTCTCATCGAAAAAATAATAGTCGGAACGAATTCCGCGCATCTCCCAGATATGCAACATCAGCCGGCGGATCTCACGTATCTCGAAGCCCAACTGGTACTCCCACATGTCGCGTTGATCGATGCCGGCGTATTCGCGCACCTTCTCGTAATAGGAAGTAAAGCTGAATTGGCCAGGGTACATGCCGAAAATACCACGAAATGCAAAAATAACGCCATTATCCTCACCGGTAATGGCAGCAAAGTTCAACGCTTGCGCCAACAACTCACTCTGCTCGGAATTCCGTATCAAGAGAAACGTATGGCCAAACATTGATGCCGGCGAATTGATGTACGCTGCCGGATAGACCAAGGTCACCTGATCGGGCTGCAAACGCTGCCAGACCTCCTCAAATTCCACCGCGCACGCAACCGGCAGCCGTGCCCGATCCAATTGCAACTGCTCGATCAGCCATTCGGCCCGGGCCGGAAAGCGCTCCATGACATCATCGCAATCGCTCTGCCCAAGCTGCGCTGCCAATGTGGCCTGCAGCTCCGCTTTGGCATCACGCTTGCCGTTTTCAGCCAGGAAGAAGCGATCGTCGTCCACACGGCTGACACCACCGGAATCCAAATGCAGCAGCACCGACCAATAATACTGATCAGCCAATTGCATCTGTTCGCTACGAATCAACAACTGCCTGAAATCCGCTTCGGTGTACCGTTCGACAGCAGCAGCGCCATGAACCATCAACGACAAGACCAACAACCACAAACGCATGAGCCAATCCTGAGAGCAAGACAGAAAACAACAAGCGAGGGTGACCGAATGGCCACCCTCGCACGGCGAATCGTAATAAAAAACTAAACCTGAGCGGGTGCTTCCTCGACCGGGAACACCTGCAGGATGTTGTCGACCACGACCTCATTGGTGATGGTCGCTTCGGGGAAGATCTGGTCGAAGTTGCGCTGGAGAGTGAAGACGAAGGCGCTGTGTTCTTCAGCAGGAATGGCCATCAATTCAGCCAGTGTACCGATGGTTTCACCCCGTCCGGCAGCGATATCGCGCGCTAGGGCATCCATGTTGTCAGCAACGAAGACCTCCATCTTCCGACGCACCACAATGCCATCGAAGGGTTCGGCACCGGATGTCCCCGAGGTGATGGCAAAAGTCTGGTTGCCGAACAGACCATTGGTGGTGGCAGCGAGGACCTGCGACAGCAGACCGTCGTTTTCACCAAAGATCATGGTACCGAGACCGACACCAACATTGCGGCGCATGGTTTCGGAGGCGGCATGAAGACTGCTAGCACAGGCCAACAGCAGACAGGCGAGAGTGCAAAAGCGCAGCATGCTTGTCCCTTTCTGGAACTGGGTTGAATGTGATTTGGTTCGACAGTATGCCCTCCAGCTGGGCGTCAATTGTCGGTATAACATGATTGGCCTCTGCCGGACTTGCATGTCATACTGTCATCAGACACAGAACCAGCAGAGCACGGAGCATCGGTGGACCGCCGTCACATCAGCTTGATCGCCATGATCGGCATCGCTGCCTTTGTCGGCTGCCATCACAGCTGGCTGGCTTGTCGACGTCGGAGCTGGGGCGAAGACGCTAGAAGCTGAGGCTGCGAGAACTTCGTAAAGAAAAAGTTGTTCTCGCAGCCTCGGCTTCGGGGTCCGAGGGGCGCAGCCCCTAGAAGAAAAAGCGAAAACCGGGCGCCGACCGCTATGATCGAACCCATGGGTTCCGGGCGGCGCCCGGTTTGTTTTCACGGTGCTGGCTCTCTGCTCTTGGTCGAAGAGCTGCTCGTGCGACTCCAGAGCCCCTGTCATTCCCACTCAATGGTCGCGGGCGGCTTACTGGAAATATCGTAACAGACCCGGTTGATGCCTTTAACCTCGTTGATGATGCGATTGGACATCCGCCCCAGCAAATCATACGGCAGCTTGGCCCAGTCGGCGGTCATGCCGTCGGTTGCGGTGATGGCGCGAATCGCACAGACATTCTCGTAGGTACGGGCATCGCCCATCACGCCGACCGAACGGACCGGCAACAGCACGGCGAAATACTGCCAGATATCGCGCGCCAGGCCTGAGGAATCGATTTCCTCACGAACAATGGCATCGGCCTCCTGCAGCACCCGCACCTTTTCAGAGGTGATCGCCGAGCAGATGCGGACGGCCAAGCCAGGACCAGGAAAGGGCTGCCGCCAAACGACGCTGTCGTCCAGGCCCAACTCGGTACCGACCGCACGCACCTCGTCCTTGAACAGATACCGGAATGGCTCGAGCAGGTCGAGATCCAAATCCTCGGGCAGTCCCCCAACGTTGTGATGGCTCTTGATCACCGCCGCTGGGCCACCGTGGACGCTGATCGATTCGATGACGTCGGGATAGAGCGTCCCTTGGGCCAGAAAGCGGACCGCACCACCGGAACGTTCCTTGATCTTTTCAGCCTCATCGCGGAACACGTTGATGAATTCATGTCCGATCAACTTGCGCTTGCACTCGGGATCGTCGACCCCAGCCAAACAGGCGAGAAACCGCTCGGAGGCATCGACGTAAATGAAATCGGCATCAGCCAGATGTTCGCGATACATGACCTGAACGCTATCGGCCTCGTCTTTGCGCAGCAGGCCGTTATTGACGAAAACACAAGTCAGCTGCGGGCCGATGGCCTTGTGGATCAACATTGCAGCCACCGAGGAATCGACGCCACCGGAAAGCCCCAACAGCACCCGATCCGACCCGACCCATTCACGGATGCGAGCCGTCTCCTCGTCGATGAAATTCCCCATCCGCCAATCGCCGCGACAACCGCAGACCTTGCTGAGGAAATTTCGCAGGATGGCCGTCCCGTGTTCGGTGTGAACCACCTCGGGATGGAATTGCAGACCATGGAAATGCAGTCGCGGAATATGTACCGCCGCCAAGGGGCAGTGCTCGCTTTTGGCGATCACGCTGGCGCCGGGAATATGCTCGAGGCGGTCGCCATGACTCATCCACACCACTTGCTGTGCTGGCAGCTTCTCGAACAGGGCGTTGGTGGCATCGACCAGCACATCGGTCCGGCCGAACTCGCGTTCCTCGGCTTCCTGCACGGCGCCGCCGTTCAGGTAGGCGGTCAGCTGCATACCGTAGCAGATACCGAGAATGGGAATGCCCGATTCGAAGATGGCGGTATCCACGGTGGGCGCCTGCTCGGCATACACCGACGCCGGACCACCCGAAAGGATGATACCCTTGATGTGCTCATCATGGTATTCCGCGAAGGGCTTGGTACAGGGATGGATGGCGCAGAACACCCCTGCCTCACGAACGCGACGAGCGATCAGCTGCGTCACCTGACTGCCAAAATCCAATACGATAACCGTCTCGTGCATGAAATACCTTCTTCTGGACCGGTCGCGGTCCGTTGCTATTCTGCGGGTAGCCTGGGACCGTTAGGGCCCGTCAATAAATGAAGGTAGCGTCTCACTTGATCTTTTGCCGCCCTTCTGCGTTGCTTATCGCTTAC